>NZ_JAAKRF010000015.1:0-93001 GCF_049173005.1 Aeromonas sp. 602658
ACAAACAGGATTTTCAGTGGGTTAATAGCCAACTCTTGCTCCCTTAGGTACCACCACGATACCGCCTTCGGATACGGTAAATCGCTCTCTATCGTGGTCCAGATTTTCACCGATAACGGTGCCGGGCGCAATTTCAACGTTTTTATCAATGATGGCGCGCCGGATGGAGCAGCCTTCACCAATCTTCACATCCCCCAGCAGCACGGATTCACTGATATGGCTGCACGCGCCGATATTGCAGCGAAAACCAAGGATGGATCGCTGGATCTGGCTGCCCTGAATGAAGCAACCGGCGGAGATCAGCGAGTTGGCGATCTTCACCTTGCACTCGTCGCTGTCGATGAAGGTAGCAGGCGGCAGCGCCGGATAGTGGGTGTGCAGGGGCCACTTGCGGTTATAGAGGGAGAAGGGGGGATTGTCGGCCACCAGGTCCATGTGCGCTTGCCAATAAGAGTCGAGGGTGCCCACGTCCCGCCAGTAGACGTGCGGTTTCTCGCCGGGGATGACGTTGGTGCTGTAGTCATAGACATAGACGGGGGCGCGCGGGTAGAGGCTCGGGATCACATCCTTGCCAAAGTCGTGGCTGGAGTTCTCTTCGGCGGCATCCCGTTTCAACTCGCGGCAGAGGGCATCGGTCTCGAAGATGTAGTTGCCCATGGAGACCAGCGCCTGGGTCGGATCGCCGGGAATGTGCTTGGGCTGCTTCGGTTTTTCCTGAAAACCGATCATCCGCCCTTCGGTATCCACCTCGATCACCCCGAAGGCGCTCGCCTCTTCGATGGGCATGCGCAGGGCCGCGACAGTCATGGCGGCGTTCTTCTGCTTGTGGAAGGTGACCATCTGGCTCACATCCATCTTGTAGATGTGGTCGGAACCGAAGATGCAGACGTGATCCGGTTCGGCCCGCTCTATAAAGCCGAGGTTCTGGTAAATGGCGTCGGCGGTGCCGTCATACCAGCGTTTGCCCATCCGCATCTGGGCCGGGATGGGATCGATAAAGCGGTCGGTGATGCCGACGATATTCCAGCCCTTCTTCATGTGCAGGTAGAGGGACTGTGATTTGAATTGGGTCAGTACATAGATGCGCAGAAAGTCGGCGTTGACGAAGTTGTTGAGGACAAAGTCGATCAGCCGGTAGCTGCCACCAAAGGGGACGGAAGGCTTGCTGCGGGTAGTGGTCAGAGGCTGCAGGCGAGTACCTTCGCCACCAGCCAGGATCATGGTCAATATGCCTGCCATCGTATTTCTCTCCCTGAATTAACAACATGAAAAGGTTTTCAATGTTCGGTATAAAAACACCCCTAAAGGGGTGGTTTTAATCGTGCGCTTAATACCTTATCAGATGCCGGATGGCGCTCTCTAGCTGTTTTATTGTGCTGCTTACACTTATTTACATTTTGCTCAGATAGACCTTGAATTTGGCATCACTGCTGATCACTTCAGTCCGTTTGAAGTGTGTCTCCAGTATAGGCTGGTAGCGCAAGAAGGCGTTGGCAACAATGGTCAGCGAACCATTTGGCAGCAAAAATTCCGGCGCCTTGGCCAGGAACTGCTCGGTTGCCGCATAGAAGGTTTTGAGACCCGCATGGAATGGCGGGTTGGAGACGATGTGCTGGAAACGGGTGGATACATCCGAATAGACATCGGAAGCGGTGACCTTGCCCTGCAGACCGTTGATCGCCAGGGTGCGGCGGCTCGATTCGAGCGCCAGCGCGCTGATATCCACCATGTTGACCTGCAGATCCGGATTGCGCTTGGCCAGCACAGACCCAATCACTCCGGCGCCACAACCGAAATCGAGCAGCTCGCCCTTCAGCGGCGGCACGGCGGCCAGCAGCATCTGGGTGCCGAGGTCCAGCTCGGCGGCGCTGAAGACGCCGGGCAGCGCCAGCACGGTCAGCTCGGTATCACCCGCCTTGCACTGATAGCGGCCAAACCAGCTATCCAGATCGAACGGGGCGACCGGTTTGCAGAGCTCACCATGATAGAGGGAGCAGCGGCGGGCCGAATCGCGCTTGATCGGCTTTTCGCCATAGGGGGCCAGCAGCTTGTCGGCGCCATTGATGCCGCCGCGGTTTTCACCGGCGAGGAACAGGTCAGCACCCGCTTCGAGCAAGGGGGTCATCATGGCCAGCAGATATTGTGCCTCGGCCTTGGCCTTGGGCATCAGCAGCAACAGGGCATCGAAGCGGGGCGTTCCGCCTAGCTGGTGGTCGAACAGAATGGCCTCGCCGAGGGCCGCCTGCTGGCTGCGGTAGTAGCAGTAATCGGTGGTAAAGACGGTCAGGGTCTGGGCCAGGCTCGCCAGCTGGCGGGGGTAGTCATCCTCCAGCGCGCCGCAGACAAGTAGCCGCTTGCCGACAAAGAGGGCTTGGTTTCGTTCCAGCATCTGGCTGACGGCACTGATTGGGCTGCTCATCGGGTCTCTCCACGCAATTTTGGGCGGCCATTATACATAGCCCCTTTCGCCTTGACATTTATGCCGTGTTCCCGAAATATGCCCAGACACCATTTTTTGACCAGAGATGACGAAATGCGGTTCAACGGGTTGAAACGAAAGCACAAAAAAAGCCTGAAATTCGGGCCTGCCGACGTTCGCGCGTAACCTCTCATCCCTGAGAAGCTTCAAACCCCGGTTGCGCACATCGTACCGGGGTTTTTTATTGCCATATGCGCGTCATTTAGGAGAAGGAGATCCCATGTTTCAAGGTTCAATCGTTGCGTTGATCACCCCGTTTCGACAGGGAAAGCTGGATGAAGAGGCGCTGCTGCGTCTGGTGGAGTGGCATATCGAGCAGGGTACTCACGGCATTGTGCCGGTGGGTACCACGGGGGAAAGTCCGACCCTTACCCACGACGAGCATTGCAGAGTGGTGGAGCTGGTGGTCAAACAGGTCGCTGGCCGTATTCCGGTGATTGCCGGAGCGGGCTCCAACAATCCGGTCGAAGCCATCGAGTACACCCTCCATGCCGAGCGGGTGGGGGCTGATGCCACTCTGCATGTAGCCGGTTACTACAACCGTCCCAATCAGGAGGGGCTCTACCACCACTTCAAGGCGGTACACGATGCCTCCGCCAAGCCGATCATCGTCTACAACATCCCGCCGCGCGCCATCGTTGACGTGCAACCCGCGACCCTGGCCCGTCTGGCCGAGCTGCCGCGCATTGCCGGGGTGAAAGATGCCACCGGCGATCTGGCGCGCCCCTGGACCGAGCGCCAGCTGATCAAAAAGCCCTTCGCCTGGCTATCCGGTGAAGATGCCACGGCTGTGGCCTACAACATCGGCGGCGGCCAAGGCTGTATCTCGGTGACCGCCAACGTGGCCCCCAAGCTGGTAGCCGAGGTGCAGAACCTCACGCTGGCGGGCAAGTGGCAAGAAGCGCGTGAGCTGCAAGGCAAGCTCATTCCGCTCCATCAGGCGATGTTTGCCGAGCCGAGCCCGGCTGGTGCCAAATTTGCCGCTTCCCTGCTCGGTTTCTGCAGCGAGGAGTGCCGACTGCCGGTGATGCCGCTGTCGGAAGCGACCCGCGAGCGCATTCGCAGCGCCATGCAGCAGCTCAACCTGCTGTAATGCAAAACGGGTGAGCCAAGGCTCACCCGTTTTGTTTTCGGCTTTTGTTTCCGGTCTTTATTTCCGACCTTTAGTACCGGTATGGCCCCACTCAGGCTGCGTGATGCAGCCATGCAGCGATGGCCAGCTGCAACTCGACATACGCCGGATAGAGGAAGAGATCGGCCAGTTCGGCAGGCCACTCGTTTTGCTCGTCCGATTGGGCTTGCAGATGGGCGTGCAGGCTGGTCAGAGCTGGCAGCCAAGGTGCGGGTTGTGGCAGCGCGGCCGCACTGCGGGCGACCAGATCGATCCCCTGGCACAGGGCTGCGAGTGCCTGCTGTTGAATGCCTTTATCCTGAGGATGCTCCAGCCTGAGCTGCTCGTGATGCTGCCAGTGGCGCAGCCCCTCGCTTACCCCCGTTATGCCATCCATACCTTCATGTTCGACCAGCGCCTGCAGGGCCAGCGGTTTGCCAAGACCAGCCAGTCGATAGCCGCGCTGGGCCTTGGATTGGGCGCCAAGGCGCAGCCCGCCGATCCTGGCGAGGCGCCGGGCCAGTGCAAATAGCGCCGCGGTATCGCCGGATTTGAGCTCCAGTTCCAGTTCGTTGATGGTGGTGCTGCCCTGACTGCCGACTATCTCTCCCTGATCCCAGGCCAGCTCAATCTCGGCCCCCTCGAATGCAATTAGCCAGTGGCGGCGCAGGAAGTCGGTACGAAACTGGGCGACCAGCTGTTGCTGAATGTGGTCGCGCTCGCTCAGGGTCGGCCAAATCTCATCGGGAAAGGCCGAGAGGGTCGGCAGATCGCCGCTCACGGGGGTGTTGTACTCGGGTCTGGCGTGCAGGCCGCCCACCACCTGGCCGCGGCATTTGATGGTCTGTTCGGCGAAGGCATCGCAGCGGCGAATGCGTAGCCCCATATCCAGACGACGCAGGTCGAGGGTCGGCGTATCGAAATAGACGTTGCCGAGCTGCTGTTGTGACGATTCTTTAATCTCAAGAGAATTCAGCAGGTTGGATAACTCGGCTTGAATGTCGCGGGCGACAAAAAACTTTATCTCGATCTCAGTTTGCATAGTCATTCCGGGCTGGCAGGCAACTTTGGGGGGCAGGATTCGGGTCGCGGGGATATAATGCCCGCGAGACGACTAGATTAATTCGCGGTTTAATTGAGGGCGCAGTTCGGTTACCATGCGCGCCTCATAAAATCGTATCGAGTGTTTTTTCACCGACACAGGTTTGGCCATGCCAGTAAATACTATTTTGGGGCTTTTTGCCAAGTCCCCCATCAAGCCGCTGCAGAAGCATATCGTCAAGGTTCACCAGTGCTCCCAGCAGTTGGTTCCTTTCTTTGACGCCGTTGCCGAAGACCGTTGGGAAGATGCCGAGAAGATCCGGCAGCAGATCGCCCAACTGGAAAAAGAGGCAGATACCCTCAAGCGTGAAATCCGTCTGAAACTGCCTCGCGGCCTGTTCCTGCCGGTTGCACGTACCGACCTGCTGGAGCTGTTGACCCAGCAAGACAAGATTGCCAACCGTGCCAAGGATATCTCCGGCCGCATGCTTGGTCGTCGCATGGAGTTCCCCGCCGAAATGCGGACGGATTTCATGGCTTACCTCAAACGTTGTATTGATGCGACCGCTCAGGCCGAGAAAGCGATCGGGGAGCTCGACGAGCTGCTCGAGACCGGCTTCAAAGGACGGGAAGTGGAAATGGTTGCCGAGATGATCCACCAGCTGGATCTGATCGAGGACGATACAGACACCATGCAGATTGGACTGCGCCAACAGCTGCAAGCGGTTGAGCAGAACTACAATCCGATTGATGTGATGTTCCTTTACAAGATCCTCGAATGGGTAGGTGACCTGGCAGATCAGGCCGAGCGCGTAGGCGCCCGTCTGGAACTGATGCTGGCTCGTTCGTAATCGACTGACTGGGTAAACACTATTAATGGACATTATCGCGAATTACGGCACCACTCTGGTGCTCGTGGCGGCCTTGTTCGGCTTTTTGATGGCTTGGGGCATTGGCGCGAATGACGTGGCCAACGCCATGGGAACATCGGTCGGCACCAAATCCCTGACCATCCGTCAGGCGATCATCATTGCCATGATCTTCGAATTTGCCGGTGCCTATCTGGCCGGTGGCGAAGTGACGGCCACCATCCGTAACGGCATCATCGACAGCAACGCCTTTGCCGATACACCGGATCTGCTGGTGCTCGGCATGATCGCCTCCCTGCTGGCGGCAGGCGCCTGGTTGATCCTCGCCTCCTACTTCGGCTGGCCCGTATCCACCACTCACTCCATCATCGGCGCCATCGTCGGTTTTGCGGTGGTGAGCATTGGCCCGGAAGCGGTGCAGTGGAGCAAGTTTGGCGGCATCGTCGGCTCTTGGGTCATCACCCCGGCCATCTCAGGTGTCATCGCCTACTTCATGTTCATCAGCGTGCAGAAGCTTATCTTCAACACTGATGATCCCCTGAACAACGCCAAGCGCTATGTGCCGTTCTACATGTTCCTGACTGCGCTGGTGATCTGTCTGGTGACCATCAAGAAGGGGCTGACCCACGTCGGTCTGCACCTGAGCGATGGCGAGGGCATTCTGCTCTCCATCGCCATCTCCATCGCAGTGGCGTTTGCCGGCTGGATCTACATTCGCGGTCAGAAGTACAACCCGCAGGATGACAGCAAGATGCACTTCGCCAACGTGGAGAAGGTGTTCGGCATCCTGATGGTGATCACCGCCTGTGCCATGGCCTTTGCCCACGGCTCCAACGATGTGGCCAACGCCATTGGCCCGCTCTCTGCGGTGGCCTCTATCGTGGCTTCCGGTGGCGAGATTTCCAGTCAGGCAGCCATTGCCTGGTGGATCCTGCCCCTCGGCGGTATCGGTATCGTGATCGGTCTGGCGACCATGGGCGAGAAGGTGATGGCGACGGTCGGTACCGGCATCACTCACCTGACCCCGAGCCGTGGTTTTGCCGCCCAGCTGGCGACTGCCGCGACCGTAGTGATTGCCTCCGGTACCGGTCTGCCCATCTCCACCACCCAGACCCTCGTCGGTGCTGTGATGGGTGTCGGTCTGGCGCGCGGCATTGCGGCGCTGAACCTGGGGGTACTGCGCAACATCGTGGTCTCCTGGATCATCACCCTGCCTGCAGGTGCCATTCTGGCTATCGCCATCTTCTACGTGCTGCAGGCCTGCTTCTCCTAATCGAAGCGGCATTCTGCAAAAAGCCCGAGTCATCGACTCGGGCTTTTTTATTGTGCGCGGGAGCTGAGTGCTGCTCCCTTTGCATATCACCTTAGAGGCTGGCGCAGATCTGCCACAGATCGTACTGGATAGCGGCGGCGGTCACTTCCCGACCCGCCCCCGGCCCCTGGATCACCAGCGGGTTGGTGCGGTAGCTGTCGCTCTCGATGGCGAAGATGTTGTCGCACGGCAAGAGGTTCGCAAACGGGTGATGGGGCTCCAGCGCCTCCAGTCCGACCCGCGCCTTGCCGTCATGCTCGAAGCGGGCCACGTAGCGCAGTACCTTGCCGAGGCGCTTGGCCCCTTCGAAGGCGGTCTGGATCGGGCCATCCAGCTCTTTCAGTCTGTCCATGAACTGATCGGCGGTCACCTTGCGCAGCGTGACGGGCACCAGATTCTCCAGCTCGATATCGGCGGAGTCGAGCTCGAAGCCTGCTTCCCGCGCCAGAATAAGCAGCTTGCGCCGTACATCCTGACCGGAGAGATCCTCGCGGGGATCCGGCTCGGTCAGGCCGTGCTGCCATGCTTCGTCCACCAGCTCGGAGAAGGGGCGAGTGCCGTCATACTGCTGGAACAGCCAGGAGAGGGTGCCGGAGAAGATGCCGGAGACCCCCTGAATGCGGTCGCCGCTCTGGCGCAGCATCTGGATGCTGGACTGGATTGGCAGCCCGGCGCCCACGGTGGCGTTGTAGCGCCACTGCACCTGATGGTCACGGCAGGTCTGCTTGATGCGCTGGTAGAACTCGCTGTCGGCGGCACCGGCAAACTTGTTGGCGGCGATGATATGAATGCCGAGCTGGGCGAAGTCGGGGTAGTAGCGGCTCACCGTTTCGCTGGCGGTCATGTCCAGCGCAATCAGCGCATCGAAGCCGTGCTGCTCAAGCTGGGAGAGCAACTCCGGCCAGATCAGCGGCTTGGGATTGAAGTTGTCCTGTACCTTGAGGGGGTTGAGTCCCTCTTCATCCAGCAGGCCCCCTTCCGAGCTGAACACCCCGTAGAGGGTGAGCGCCAGATTGAGTTCATGTTCCAGCCGTGCCTTTTCGCGGGCATAGAGGCTCAGCCAGTGGCCGCCGATATTGCCCTTGCCGAACACCACCAGTCCAACCCGGGTCGGGCGGCTGAAGAGGGCGCTGTGGAGGGCGATGAGCAGCGGCTCCAGCACTACCTGACGCAGCACGGCCACCAGACTCAGGCCATCTCGGGCCACCTGTACGAACTCCAGTGGTTGATCTGCCAGCAGCTGATAGAAGCGGTGACACTGCTCCGCGTTGTCGGTGACACCGGCGCCGACCAGCGCTACCAGACTGTATCCCTCTTTCTGGATGAGGCCAGTGAAGCTCCCTTGCAGCTGGAAGTCGCGCAGCAGCTCGAAGGCGCCTTGTGCCACCTCGAGGGTGTAGGCGAGGCGCAGGATCCGGCGATCCGGCTGGCGCTGCAGGGTGAGCGGGTTGAGGCGGTGACGGGCCAGATGGGCCTCGATGGTGGCCACCGTCTGTTCATAGTTGGTCTGCGGCAGCACCTTCAGCTCGATGAGGGCGATCTGATCCACCGAGGAGACGATGCGGGCGCCGCCGGAGCGGGGGGCGCGGCGCAGGATATGGGTGCAGCCCTCATCCGGGTTGTAGCTGCAGCGCAAAGTGAGGCGCTGGCGGCTGTCGGCCACAGGTTGCAGGGTGCGCGAGTGCAATACCGAAGAGCCGAGACGGGCCAGCTCGTTCGCTTCGGCGAGGCTCAGGCGCTCCAGCAGGCGTGCCTCCTTCACCCGACGCGGGTCGGCACTGTAGACCCCGGCCACGTCACTCCAGATGGTGGTGGATTCGCCGTCCGCCAGCAGCGCCAACAGGCTGGCGCTGTAGTCGGATCCATTGCGACCGAGCAGCAGGGAGCGCCCCTCCATGTCGGCAGCGATAAAGCCGGTTACCACGATGCGACCGGCATGCTCCGCCAGTCGCGCCTTGAGCAGTTCGCTGGAGAGCGCAGTATCTACCTTGACCAGAGCGCCATCCTCGGCGCGCAGGAAACTGCGTGCATCGAGCCAGATAGCCTTGTCGCCGCGGCTGGTGAGCAGGGCTGCCAGCAGGCGCGCCGACCACACTTCGCCAAAGGCGAGCAGTCCGTTGCGGGCAAAGCGGTCAAACTGTCCCTCCAGCGTTTTGGCGATCAGCTGCATGTCGTCGGCCAGCTGCTTGCTCAGATCAAGCTGTAGCTCGCCCTCCAGCAGGCCGTCGATCAGGCTCTGCTGATAGGCCTGCAGGGCCGAGATGGCTTCACCGGCGGCTTCGTCCCCCGCTTCGGCCAGCTCCACCAGCTGGATTAGCCGGTTGGTGGTCTTGCCGGCGGCGGAGACCACGATCAGTTCATCCCCGCCCACCTGTTGTTCAACGATGCTGGCGACCCGGCGATAACAGACCGGATCCGCCAGACTGCTGCCACCGAATTTGTGGACGTGACGTCGCTTCAAGCCTGTTTCTGCTGCCACCGCGATCTCTCCTTGTTGCTGCTGTTCCATTACTTCGCTACCTGTTCTGCCTGCTGCGCCTGTGCAAAAGCCTGTGCCAGATCGGCCACCAGATCTTCACCGTGTTCAATACCGACCGACAACCGTAGCAGCTGGGCGCTGATGCCAGCTGCTTGCTGCGCCGCCGGGGTCATGGCCCTGTGGGTCATGCTGGCCGGATGGGCCACCAGACTCTCCACCCCGCCGAGGGACTCGGCTACCGAGAAGAGGGTGAGGGCCGCAAGGAAGGCGCGAATGCCCGCCTCGCTGCAATCGAGTTCAAAACTTAGCATGGCGCCAAAGCCGGACTGTTGACGGCGCGCAATATCGTGGCCCGGATGGCTCGGCAGGCTGGGGTGATAGATGCGTTTCACCAGCGGCTGCTGTTGCAGGAAGGCGAGGATGCGATCGGTGTTCTCCTGATGGGCGCGCAATCTGGGGGCCAGAGTACGCAGGCCGCGCAGGGTGAGGTAGGAGTCGAACGCCCCGGAGGTGAGTCCCAGACAGTTGGCCCACCACACCAGCGACTCGGCCAGTGCGGCCTCCTTGGCAATCGCCACTCCGCCCACCACGTCTGAGTGACCGTTGATGTACTTGGTGGTGGAGTGCACCACCACGTCGGCACCGAGGGCCAGCGGCTGTTGCAGCAGGGGGGAGAGGAAGGTGTTGTCCACCACTACCTGTGCACCCACCTCGTGGGCGGCGCTGGCAATGGCGCTGATATCCACCACCCGCAGCAGCGGGTTGGAGGGGGTCTCGACCCATACCAGTGCAGGCTTTTGCGCCAGTGCGGCGGCCAGAGCGGCCTCATCCCCCTGATCGACAAACTGCACCCGGTAGTGGCCCTTGGCCGCCAGATACTCGAACAGGCGCCAGGTGCCGCCGTAACAGTCGTGAGGGGCAATCAGCAGATCCCCAGCCTTGAGCAGTGCTGTGGTGACCAGATGGACGGCGCCCATGCCGGTGCCGGTGACCACGGCGCCAGCGCCCCCTTCCAGCGCCGCCAGCGCGTCCGCCAGATTGGTGCGGGTCGGATTGCCGGAGCGGGCATAATCGTATTGACGGGGCTCGCCAAAGTCGGCAAAGGTGTAGTTGCTGGAGAGGTAGATGGGGGGCACCACGGCACCGTGCTGTGTGTCTGTCTCAATCCCGGTGCGAACCGCCAGGGTAGCCTTGTGGGTCATATCACTCTCCTTGATGTCTCTTCACACGCCGGCATCTTGCTGCCACGCGCCATCCCGTCACTGCGGGCTCATGGACAACCACACTACGCCAGCTCAAAAAAGCCGTCAACACTTCCAGACGTCTAAATGGCTTTGCTGTTGGATTGCCATTAATTTCCTTAAGGGTTAAAATCCGCGCTCACGGCTAAATGAGAACAGGTGAGTCATGGGAACAGAGTGGAACGGCGACTACGTCAGCCCCTACGCGGAACACGGTAAGAAGAGCGAACAGGTCAAGAAGATTACCGTCTCGATCCCGCTCAAGGTGTTGAAAGTGTTGACCGATGAGCGCACCCGCCGTCAGGTGAACAACCTGCGTCATGCGACCAACAGCGAGCTGCTCTGTGAAGCCTTCCTGCACGCTTTCACCGGCCAGCCGCTCCCTTGCGACGAAGACTTGCGCAAGGATCAACCGGACAGTGTCCCGGCCGAAGCGCGCGCCATCATGGAAGCGCTGGGCAAAGAGATCGAAGATTTCGACAAGGAATAACCCCCAATGACGCGGCCCTGGCCGCGTCATTGCTATCTGCCATGTCCCGCTTCAGCCTGCGCCACTATCACCACCACGTCTGCAGCCATAGCCACGACTTTGCCCAGCTGGTGATCCCCCTCGACGGCCCCCTCGAGATCGAGGTGCAGGGCCGGGGGCGCAGGCTTGCCCCCGGTTCTGTCTGCGTCATCGCCCCCGGCGAGCGGCACTACTACGCCGCTGATCCTGCGCTTTCGTTTCTGGTGCAGGAGAGCGACTGGCTACCCGGCGATCTGGCGGCCTGCCCCTTTATCGAGCTGGATGAGCCCCAGCGCCACTACCTCGCTTTTCTGCACCGCATGGTGGCCGAAGGGCGGCAGGTGGCGGGCATGGAGCAGGTGTGGCTCTCCCTGCTGGCTGAAGGGCAGGGGATGCAGAGCGCTGTCATTCCACGCCTTGCCGCCCGCATCCTCAAGGTGCAACGCCATATCGATGCCAACCTCGCCGCCCCGCTGACCAATCAGCAACTCGCCGCCATCGCCTGCCTTGGCCAGAGCCAGTTCAAGCTAGCCTTTCGCCAGCAGTTGGGGGTGAGCGTCTCCCACTACATTCGCAGTCGGCGCATAGCTCTGGCGCGCACCCTGCTTGCCGGTACGCAACTGCCCGTTGGGGAGATTGCCAGCCGCTGCGGCTACCAGAATCAGGGGGCCTTCGGCGAGCGCTTCCTGGCCGAGAACGGGCTTACTCCGTCCCTCTGGCGCCAGCAAAACGGCCACCTGCCGCAACGAAACGGCTGATCGCCGAAGACGGGATGCTCTCTTTGGGCCATGCTGCGGGTCATGCAAGTGCACGATAAACAGGAGCCGAAATGGAGACGATTAGCTGGCAGGATTTCGAGATGGTGGAGCTCCGGGTGGGCACTCTGGTGCGGGTCGAGCCGTTCCCCGAGGCGCGCAAACCGGCCTACAAGGTGTGGGCGGATTTTGGCCCTGAACTGGGGATTCGCAAGAGCAGCGCCCAGATCACCGCTCTCTACCAGCCAGAGCAGCTGGTGGGCCGCCAGATCATCGCCGTAGTCAACTTCCCGAGCAAACAGATAGGGCCGTTTCAGTCGGAGTTTCTGCTGACCGGATTCTACCGGCAGGATGGCGCCGTGGTGATGGCTATTCCCGAGCGGGCGGTGGAGAACGGCGCCAGGCTGGGCTGAGTTCACACCCGAACAGAGACAAGAGAGGCGACCCCGGGGTCGCCTCTCTTTTTGCTTGTTGCTCGCCTTTACTTCAACAGGCTGAAGATCAGCGCCGATACCGCCAGCGAACCGGTCAGCAGGATAAAGCCGTTGGTCCAGCCGTGACGGAAGCGGGCCAGCGCCTCCACCTTGTAGATGGCAATCACCGGCATGATAAACAGGATCATGGCGATGACCGGGCCGGAGAGGGTTTCCATCAGCCCCAGAATGCCCGGGTTGATGACGGCGGCCCCCCAGATAGAGAAGAACATCAGGGCGATGCCCAGCTTGTCCGCCTTGGCCAGCGGCAGGCCGGTAGGCTTGGCGATCAGGCTTTTCAGGCTTTCACGGGCACCGAGGAAGTGGCCGAGGAAGGAGGAGCTGATGGCGATAAAGGCGATGAGTGGCCCCAGAGTCACGATCACCGGGTTGTCGGTGATGTTGGCGAGATAGGAGAGCACAGAGACGTTCTGGGCCTTGGCTTCAGCCAGCTGGGCTGGCGAGAGGCTCAGCACGCAGGAGAAGACGAAGAACAGCACGAAGCCCACCAGCATTACTGTGGTGTTGCGCAGGATCAGGCCGCTCTTGGCTTCTGCCTGCTCGCCATATTCACGACGCTGCACGTTGGCAAAGCCGGAGATGGCGGCGGCGTGGCTGAAGGCGAACACGGTCACTGGCAGCGCCAGCCAGACGGTGTTGAGGAAGCTGACTCCTTCAAACGCGGTCACTTCCGGCCATTGCCACTGAGGGATCAGGTAGCAGGAGAGGGCCGCAAGAATGGCCGCCAGCGGATAGACCATAAAGGCGAAGGCGCGCAGCATCGCTTTCTCCCCCGCCAGCATCACGGCGATCATGGCAAATACCAGCAGGCCGGAGAGCATCACCCGATCCGGGGTCGCCATGCCGAGCTGGTTGACCATAAAGCTCTCCACCGTGTTGGTCAGCCCGACCCCGTAGATGAGCAGGATCGGGAAGATGGAGAGGAAGTAGAGCGCAGAGATAAGGCGGCCGGCCATTTTGCCGAAGTGCTCCTCCGCCACTTCGGTGAAGTCGGCGTGGGGGCGTGACGAGGAGAGCACGAAGCGCGCCAGCCCGCGGTGGGCGAGGAAGGTCATGGGGCCTGCCAGTACCGCGACGATAACGAGGGGCCAGATCCCGCCCAGACCCAGATTGATAGGCAGGAACAGGATGCCGGCGCCAACGGCGGTGCCAAACAGGCTGATAACCCAGTGGGTGTCGTGACGGCGCCAGCGGGTGATGCTGGCCGTGGTGGAGCAGGAACCGGATAGCTCCTTGGTAGCCTCTACAGATAAACTCATTACTAATTCACTTTTTGTTAGTGTTTTAATCTGAGTTAATTGTGGTTTATCGGGATTTAATTCTCAAAAAGCGAGACTGAAACATATCACTGCCATTGCGGGGTTTAGCCAGCGAGATTGGGAATGGAATCTGGACCGCAGAATGAAACAAAACTGATATTGGTGATTTTTGTGAAATATAAAACCAAAATTTGATCTACTGCCATTTTTTTATTTTGGCTAATCAGGCGTTTTCAGAATTACGTGAAAAATCGCACCATTTCTCGCCGACCGATTGTGATGTTTCACTATCATTTTGCCGCTTTGCCAGCGTATCACGCTGTTCAAGAGCACCTTGACCAGCGGATCACACCGGCCATCACCCGGGGCAACTTCCCTGAAAAAGCAGGCGGCCATCGGGCCGCCTGCTTGTCTGCTGTGATGACATCGCTATCCGCCTAGTGGGCCAGAATGTTGCCCCAGGCGAGATCCGGATCCCCCATCACGATAAAGTCAGGGTTCTCCAGCGACTCGGTTTCGTTGTAACTGAGTGGCTGCAACGCCAGGCTGAGGATACGGCCACCGGCTGCCTCGACGATGCACTGGGCGGCGGCGGTGTCCCACTCGCCGGTGGGGCCTAGTCGCACGTAGCAATCGGCCGCTCCTTCCGCCACCAGACAGGATTTGAGGGAGCTGGAGCCGAGCGGGATCAGCTCGTAGTTGATGGCCGGGTTGAGACGGCGGGTGAGGTTTTCCAGCTTCTGGCGGCGGCTGATGGCTACTACCAGCGAGTCGGGCTGGTCATGCTCGTGATGCATGGCGCTGATGGGCAGTACCTCGCCATTCACCTCCTTGAAGGCGCCGTAGCCGCGCACCGCCCAGTAGAGCACATTGGACTCGGGAGCATAGATGACCCCGAGCACCGGCACATTGTCCCGCACCAGGGCGATCAGGGTGGCGAAATCGCCGCTACCCGCGATAAATTCGCCGGTGCCGTCGAGGGGATCCACCAGCCAGTACTGCCGCCAGTTGGATCGCTGGCTGAAGGGGATGTCGGCCGCCTCTTCGGTCAGTACCGGCACATGGGGGGTGAGCGCCGAGAGCGCCTGTTTGAGGTAGGCATCGGCAGCAAGATCGGCACTGGTGACCGGGGTCGCATCCTCCTTCAGCTGACGCTCGAACTGACCGCCATGATAGATGTCGTGAAGGATCCTTCCGGCTTCGCGGGCAATCTCCTTGACCCCCGGCACCCAGGCCAACAACTCCTGCATCTCGTTATCCTCTGTCTGTTAACTGCCCGTCTGCGGGCTACTCTGCCTGCTCCGCCAGCCACTTCTGGGCCAAGAGCAGGGCACTGATGCTGCGCGACTCGGTGAAGTCGGGCCGTGCCAGCAATTCGTCGATCCGGTTTAGCGGCCAGGGGATTACCTCCAGCGGTTCGGGTTCGTCGCCGATCCGCTGCTCGGGGAAGAGATCCCGGGCCAGCAGGATGTCCATCCTGCTGGAGAAGTAACCGGGCGCCAGCGACACCTGTTTGAGCAGGGTCAGGCTGTTGGCGCCAAAGCCCGCCTCTTCCATCAATTCCCGGTTTCCCGCCTCGAAGGCATCTTCGCCTGGGTCGATCAGCCCTTTGGGAAAGCCCAGCTCGTAGGAGTGGGTGCCCGCGGCATACTCGCGCACCAGCAGCAGGGTGTGGGCATCGAACAGCGGCACCACCATGACGGCGCCACGATTGCCGCCGCGCATCCGCTCGTAGACCCGCTCTTCGCCGTTGGAGAACTTGAGGTGGAGGGACTCTACTCTGAACAGCCGACTCTCGGCCACGATATCGGCCTTGAGGATCTCCGGTTTGCTCTTGGGATGATCCAGTTGGTCGGCAGAGATGTGCTCGGGTTTGCTCTTGTGGGGGTCGCTCATCGGACGCTGGCAGCTCGTTAAAAAATCGTGCTTCAAGAGTAAACGACTCTCACACCGAACACCACGGGCCAGGGATGGCAAAGGGGGAGGAAAAATCCGCTATACTGCCGCTCCATTTCTTTCGCGACACCGAGATCAAGAGACCCGATGCCACACTCCCGCGCTACCACCTTGCCCTGGCACCAGATAGATACCGTCTTGCTCGATATGGATGGCACCCTGATCGATCTGCATTTTGACAACCACCTCTGGCAGCAGCTGGTGCCGGAGCGTTACGCCGAGCGGCTCGGTCTGCCGCTGGATGAAGCCAAAGCGCAGATCGACGTCCACTATCAGGCGGTCAACGGCACCCTCAACTGGTACTGCGTGGATTACTGGAGCGAGACCCTGGGGCTCGATATTCGCGCCCTCAAGCAGGAGCTGCTGGCGAAGATCCAGTGGCGACCCCATGCCATCCCCTTTCTGGCCGAGTTGCGTGCCGCGGGCAAGCAGCTGGTGCTTTTCACCAACGCCCACCCCGCCAGTCTGTCGGTGAAGGATGCGCAGTTGGGGCTGAGCGAGCATCTGGATCTGATGGTGAGTACCCATGAGCTGGGCTGGTCGAAGGAGAGCCAGCATTGCTGGCAGGCGCTGGCACAGCGGCTGGTGTTCGATCCGGCCCGCACCCTGTTTGTGGATGACAGCGAGCGGATCCTGCGGGCCGCCGCCGACTATGGCATCGGCTATCAGCTGGCGATCCAGAATCCGGACAGCTGCAAGCCGGAGCAGAACATCACCGCTTTTCCGGCGATCCGCGATTATGCGGAGTTGCTGCCGCTGGCAATCTGAATTTGCTGAAACGAGAGAGGGCTGCATCATGCAGCCCTCTTTCTTTGATTTGAATTTTGGTTATCTGACGCCTGATGGCGAAAAATCACAGCTCCCGAAACGGGCGCCGTTTCTCTTCCTCGATGACGATCGCCTCCAGATTGGCGATCCGCTCCTGTAGCTCTCTTATGATCATATCCTGCTTGCCGAGGCGATCGGTGATGCGGGCATCCCCCATCTGGTAGCGAGCCCGTTTGCCGAGATATCCGAACAATATGCTGATAAATACGATCAGGACTATGCCTGTCCACATGGTCATGTCACGACTCCTTGTCGTCTATAAACGGCGAAAACGCTGATGGATCCGTTCTGTTTTCTCATAGCCGCCAATTGGCCGCAATGGGCCCCGTTTCGCCTTTGTGATGCAGTTGGCTATTGCTGCCAGAGAGGGCGGCCAAGCCACCACCTTGCTTACCCGGGTGGCTATTGCTGCCAGAGGGGGCGGCCAAGCCAGAGGGCCCACAGGGTGAGGTGCAGCAGCACGATAAACCAGAAGACCAGCCGGTAGCTGCGCTTCTGGGTCTTGTGACGCAACCACTGGCGGGCCACCAGTGCGCCCGGCCAGCCGCCGCACAGCTCCAGCAGATGGAGCCTCGATTCGGGAATGCGCCACTCGCCGCGCACTGCCTGCCGCTTGTCCCAGGCGTAGGCGGCCACCGTGAGCAGGCTCATGGTGAGCAACACGGCCAGCGGCCACCACTGCTGCTCGCCGAGGCCGAGCCAGAGGGCTGCGCCCAGTGGCAGCAGTGCCAGCGCCATCACTGGGCCAGCTCCCAGCAGCGCTCCTCGTCCTGCTTGAGGGTGCGGATCACCCTGGCCGGATTGCCCACCGCCACCGAGTCGGCCGGGATGTCGCGGGTGACCACGGCGCCGGCGCCAATGATGGAGCGCGGCCCTATGGTGACGCCGGGGCAGATGATGGCGCCGCCGCCAATCCAGCAGTCGTCACCGATCCGCACTGGCTTGTTGTAGGCAGTCCAGTTGCGTCGTTCCAGATAGTTCATGGTGTGGGTGGCGGTGTAGATCTGCACGTTGGGGGCCAGCAGCACATGGCTGCCGATGTGCACTTCGCCCACGTCGAGAATGGTGACGTTGAAGTTGAAGAAGGTCTTCTCGCCGATATGGATGTTGCGGCCAAACTCGCAGGTAAATGGCGTGCTGATCCAGCAGGAGTCGGGGCAGTGGCCGAACAGCTCGCGGCAGATCTGCTGGCGCAGAGGGGCATCGCCCGCCGATGAACTGTTGAGTTTGGCCAGCAGCGCCTGACCGCGGATCCGGTCGTTCGCTATCTCCTCGCTCTGGTCATCCAGCGCCCCGCCTGCCAGTACCTTGTCCCAGTCGCTCGCCATTGCTACCTCCTCATGCTGCAAGAGCAGGCAGTATACGTGACTGTCAGGGGCGCCGTCAGTCTGTCACTTGTTGCAGGTGATCCCCGTCAACCTGTGGGCCAGACGAGGGGCAGGATCAGCAGGGCCGAGACGAAGTAGGGGAGCAATACCCGCAGCCCGAGACTGCGCCCGCCGATGCCGAGGGCCAGCAGCCCCTTCACCAGCGAGTTGACCAGACCGGCCAGCAGGATGCCGCGGGCCGCCACCTCCAGCGCCAGCTCCTTGTGGGAAAGCTGGGAGAGCGACAGCGTGATGGCGTCCACATCGGTGATCCCCGACACCAGCGACAGCAGATAGACCCCGGAGTTGCCCACCTTGTCTTGCAGCAGCGTTGCCATAAAGCCGATCAGCGCCAGCAGCAGGCCGAACTTGATGGCGGTGGACAGATCGAGCGGGTTGCTGGTTTCCGGCTGTACCGGGCCGTCAGTTAGCTCCTCGCGCTGGCGCCAGAACCAGAAGGCAAAGCCGTAGACTGTGGTGGCCAGCAGCAACAGGGGGGCGATGAGGCGCATCGCCAGTTCGCTGTGAATGAGCAGCACCAGCACCAGCAGCCGCAGCCACATGGTGGCCCCTGCCAGCAGGATGCCGGTGGCCAGCAGTCGCTCCAGCCCGCCCTGCTCCTTGTTGAGACGGGCGAACTGCAGGGTAAGGGCGGTGGAGGAGGCCAATCCCGCCAGTATGCTGGTGAGCACCAGCCCGGCGCGGGTGCCGAGCAGACGTACTGCGAAGTGGCCACAAAACGAGATGCCGGCGATCACCACCACCATCAGCCAGATTTTGAAGGGATTGAAAGCATCGAGGGGCCCCATCTCCTCGTTGGGCAGCACAGGCAGCAGCACCAGCGAGATGAGCAAAAAGCGCAGGGTAGCGTGGAATTCGGTTTCGCTGAGAAACAGCATCCCCTGCTGGATCTGTCCCTTCAAGCCCATCAACAGGGCGGCCAGCACAGCGCAGGCCACCGCCTCGCTCGGGCTCAGCAGTACCGACATCAGCCCCAGTAGATAGGTGAGCAGCATGGCTACCGAGCTGGTGAGACCGAACTCCCCCTGCCAGCGTTGGGCCAGCCAGACCGAGAGGCCGCAGCCGATCACCACCGCCAGCAGGCCGAGCAGTGGCAGCCAGGGGCCCAGAGTCGGCAGCAGCAAACCGCAGACCCCGCCAAGCAGGCCGATAAGGCCGTAGGTACGCATCCCGGCGATGCGCTGGTTATCCCCCAGCTGGCGCACCTGCCAGCCCCGCTCCAGTCCGATAATCAGGCCGATGGCCAGCGAGACCAGGGCACCGTTGACCGGTTCTGCATTGATCCACATAACGACTTCCTTTTCGTCATCTGCCTGCCTTGTTCCCATGATGGCACAGCGCTTGAGGTCACAGAGGGGCATGGCTCACAGAGTCTGCGTCCAGCTCCCGGTGCGGGTGGCTGAGTTGATATGAGCAAAAGAGATAAGCAAAGAGTTATTTCTTTCTTCTGGGCATAACAACTCCACGGCATGCTGTTCTCAACCCAACAAGATATGGAGAATCACCATGAAACTGCGAATGACCGCCCTGACCCTACTCTCTCTGCTGGCATTTGGTCAGGCCAATGCCGCCGAGATCCGCCTGCTCAACGTCTCTTACGATCCGACCCGCGAGCTGTTTCAGGAGTACAATGCCGCCTTTGCCAAGGAGTGGAAGGCCAAAACCGGCGACGACGTGGTGGTGAGCCAGTCTCACGGTGGCTCCGGCAAGCAGGCCCGCGCTGTGGTGGATGGACTGGAGGCCGACGTGGTATCGCTGGCGCTGGCCTACGATGTCAACGCCATCGCCAAGGAGGGGCTGACCGCTGCCGACTGGCAGAGTCGCCTCGGCAACAACGCCTCGCCCTATACCTCCACCATTGTCTTCCTGGTGCGCAAGGGCAATCCCAAGCAGATCAAGGATTGGGATGATCTGGTGCGCAAGGATGTCGCCATCGTGACTCCCAACCCCAAGACCTCTGGCGGGGCACGCTGGAACTATCTGGCCGCCTGGGGCTATGCCCTGAAGAAGAGCGGCAGTGAAGAGGGGGCCAAGCAGTTTGTCGGCGATCTCTTCAAGAACGTGAAGGTGCTGGACTCAGGCGCCCGCGGTGCCACCACCAGCTTTACCGAGCGCGGTCTCGGTGACGTGCTGCTGGCGTGGGAGAACGAAGCCCTGCTGGTGATTGGTCAGGCGGGGGCCAGCGACAAGTTCGAGCTGGTGGTGCCTTCGGTCTCCATTCTGGCGGAGCCGCCGGTCGCGGTAGTGGACAAGGTGGCCAAGAAGCACGGTACCGAAGCGGTGGCCAAGGCCTATCTCGATTATCTCTACTCTGACGAGGGGCAACATATCGTCGCCAAACATCACTATCGCCCCAGCAACCCGGCGATCCTGAAGGAGACGGCAGCCCAGTTCCCGCAGCTTGCCTTCTTTACCGTCAAGGATCTGGAAGGGGATTGGGAGAAAGCCCAGAAGAAACACTTCGCCCAGGGCGGTCTGTTTGACCAGATCTATCAGCCGGGTCGTTGATAGCTTCGTTATCCATCACTGAACTGGCCACTGTGCCAGCCGATAGGAGCACCAAGATGAACAAGATCCTCCTGGTTCCCGGTCTGCACAACAGTGGGCCGGATCACTGGCAGAGCCGCTGGCACGATCATTTTCCCCAATGGCAGCGGATGACCGGGCTACCTTGGGACAAGCCGGACCTCAGGGTCTGGAGTGCCAAACTGGCGAGCAAGCTGAAACGTCGCCGCAGCCGGGTCCATCTGGTGGCCCACTCTTTCGGCGCCCTGACCGCCATCGCGGCGGCCCGCTTGCAGCCGGAGAAGGTGGCCTCGATCTTTCTGGTGGCGCCCGCCGATCCCGCCCGTTTTGGCATTGCGGATGAGGTCTTGGCCGGGCCGCTGCAGGTGTCGGCCCAGCTGGTGGCCAGCCGCAACGATCCCTGGATGAGCTTTGAACGGGCCGAATACTGGAGTCGTCAGTGGCAGGTGCCGCTGTTCGATGCCGGTGAGGCGGGCCATATCAATGCCCAGTCCGGTCATGGGGATTGGCATCAGGGGCTGCATTTGCTGGGGGCTCTCTACCGCCGTGGTGAGCTGGTAGTGGCACCGGTCAAGGCCGCATCGCCCCGGCCGGTCGTATTGGGCTTTCGCTAGGTATCTGTGAAGTGGTTGGAGGGTTGGCGATCGCGCTGTTCGCTGGCTACTCCATGCCCCCGTTCTTTGAATGCTCCGCTCCGTATTGCTCCATTTTTTAGGTCTTTTATTTATATAAAAGACCTTTTTTTATTTGGAGTGCGCCAAGAGCCTTGTGACTCTGCGGTTAGACAAAAAAGTGATTAGCAAAGTCGCAATTGATGTTTGTTGCCGATGAGGGGAGTGCGCAGAATCACCATATCGAAAATTCTTCATAACAGATGGATGTGTTATGCGATTTGGTTCTTATTCTGTCCTGCCCGGTTTTGGCCCCACCTTGGGGTTCAGCCTGCTCTATCTGGGCCTGCTGGTGCTGTTGCCGCTCTCGGCCCTGGTACTGTTTGCGATCAACAACCTGACCGCCGCCGAGTTCTGGCAGGTGATCGGTTCACCCCGGGTGCTCGCCTCTTTTCGCCTGAGCTTCGGTGCGGCCTTTGTCGCGGCGCTGCTCAACAGCCTATTTGGCCTGATCCTGGCCTGGATCCTGGTGCGCTACACCTTCCCCGGTCGTCGACTGGTGGATGCGTTGATCGACCTGCCATTTGCCATGCCGACCGCCGTTTCCGGCATCGCCCTGTGCGCCATCTTCGCCCCCAACGGCTGGATCGGCCAGTTGCTGGCGCCGCTCGGCATCCAGCTCGCCTACAACCCCATCGGCGTCGTTATCGCACTCACCTTTATCGGATTGCCGTTTGTGGTGCGCACCCTGCAGCCGGTGCTGCGGGAGGCTGAAACCGAGCAAGAGGAGGCCGCCGCCAGCCTCGGCGCCGATCGCTGGCAGACCTTTATCCGGGTGCTCTGGCCGACCCTGATCCCGGCCCTGCTCACCGGCTTTGCGCTGGCGTTTGCCCGCGGGGTGGGGGAGTACGGCTCCGTCATCTTTATCGCCGGCAACCTGCCCATGGTCTCGGAAATCGCGCCGCTGATGATCATGAGCCACCTGGAGGAGTATGACTACGCCGGTGCCTCTGCCATTGCCGTGGTGATGCTGCTGATCTCATTCATTTTGTTACTGCTAATCAATAAGTTGCAGGCCTGGAGCTGGTCTCGCATCGGAGGGAGCCGGATATGAGTTCATCTGCTATCGCCATTGAGGCGGCCTCTGTGGAGGCGACCCCCGCTCGCAAGGCGCCGGTCGTGATCCGTGAACCCCAGTGGGTCAAGTGGCTGCTCATCACCGTTGGTTTGGGCTGGTTTGCCGCCCTGTTGCTGCTGCCGTTGGCCACCGTCTTTATTCAGGCGTTAACGCCGGGGCTGGCTTTTTTCTGGCACGCCATCAGCGAGCCGGATGCCCTGAGCGCCCTCGGTCTCACCGCACTGGTGACCCTCTGCGCCGTCCCACTCAATCTGCTGTTCGGGATCGCGGCGGCTTGGGCCATCGCCCGTTTCCGCTTCCCCGGTCGGCAGCTGCTCATCACCATCATCGATCTGCCCTTCTCGGTGTCGCCGGTGATCGCCGGTCTGATGCTGGTGTTGATGTTCGGCAGCCGCGGCTGGTTCGGTGACTGGCTGAGCGAACACGACATCAAGATCATCTTCGCCACCCCGGGGATCATCTTGGCCACCACCTTCATTACCGTGCCCTTCGTGGTGCGCGAGCTGCTGCCCCAGATGGAGGCGCGCGGCCCGGAAGAGGAAGAGGCGGCCATCATGCTGGGGGCGAGCGGCCTGCAGATGTTCTGGCGCGTCACCCTGCCCGGCATTCGCTGGAGCCTGATGTACGGCCTGCTGCTCTGTACCGCCCGTGCGGTCGGGGAGTTTGGCGCCGTGTCGGTGGTTTCCGGTCATATTCGCGGCCAGACCAATACCCTGCCGCTGCATATCGAGATCCTCTACAACGAGTACCAGACCGGCGCCGCCTTTGCGGTGGCAAGCCTCTTGGCTCTGTTCGGGATCTTCACCCTGCTGGGGGAAACCCTGTTGGCCCGGCTGCGTGCCCAGCCCACCAAATCTCACTGAATCACCGTTTTAAAGAGGCAGCCATGAGCATTCAGGTTCAACAACTCAACAAGCATTTCAATCAGTACGCGGCGCTGGCAGACATCAACCTCGACTTTCACGACGGTGAGCTGGTGGCCCTGCTTGGCCCTTCCGGTTGTGGCAAGACCACCTTGCTGCGGATCATCGCCGGGCTGGAGCAGGCCGACAGTGGCAGCGTCATCATCCGTGGTGAGGACGCTTCCGACCTGCATGTGCGCGAGCGCAACGTCGGCTTCGTGTTCCAGCACTACGCCCTGTTTCGCCACATGACGGTGTTTGAGAACGTGGCGTTTGGCCTGCGGGTCAAACCGCGCAGCGAGCGGCCTGCCGAGGCGGCCATTCGCGCCCGGGTCAAGGAGCTGCTGGATCTGGTGCAGCTCAGCCACGTGGCCGAGCGCTATCCGACCCAGCTCTCCGGCGGCCAGCGTCAGCGGGTCGCGCTGGCCCGCGCGCTGGCGGTGCAGCCCAAGGTACTGCTCTTGGACGAGCCCTTCGGCGCCCTCGATGCGCAGGTGCGCAAGGAGCTGCGCCGCTGGTTGCGCGAGCTGCACGACGAGCTGCACGTCACCAGCCTGTTCGTCACCCACGATCAGGAAGAAGCGCTGGAGGTAGCGGATCGGGTGGTGCTGATGAACGCCGGACGGGTCGAGCAGATTGGCACCCCGGCCGAGGTCTACGACCAGCCTGCCAGCTCCTTCGTCCACAGCTTCCTCGGCAGTGTGAACCAGTTCCGCGGTCGGGTGGCGGAGCAGGGATTTGGCATCGGCGAGCAGCTGCTCGGCGGGCCGTCGGCTTCTCATCTTGCTCACGGCAGTGCCGCCATCGCCTATGTCCGTCCCCATGAACTGGAGATTCTGCCAGCTGATGCGCCGGGCGGGATCCGCGCCACCATCACCCGTCTGCTGCCCATGGGGCCACGCATTCGGGTAGAGCTGCGTGGTGATGGCGAGACCAAAGGGGCTCACTACGAAGCGGAGCTGAGCAAGGAGGCGGCCAAACTGTTTGCCCCGGGACAGGGGGTTAGGCTGGTGGCCAGGCAGGCGCAGTTCTATCCCGATTACCAGATTTGATGTTTTGTTGCGGGTGGCATGGCTGCCCGGGTTCAGGCGCTCTGCCGGGGCATGATCCGGCCAAATAACAAAAATGAGGGGGTGACCAGATTGTGTCGCCCACTCTTCGCAGGAGGCGACAAGGTGAATTTTCAGCAGTTACGAATTATCCGGGAGGCAGCGCGGCGGGATTACAACCTGACCGAGGTGGCCAACGCCCTTTTTACCTCGCAATCCGGGGTGAGTCGCCATATCCGCGAGCTGGAAGAGGAGCTGGGGATTGAGTTGTTCATCCGCTACGGCAAGCGGCTGCTCGGCATGACCGAGCCGGGCAAGGAGTTGCTGGTGATTGCCGAGCGCATTCTCAATGACGCCAACAACATCCGCAAACTGGCCAGCACCTTTGCCAACCGCGACTCGGGCCGTTTGCTGGTGGCGACCACCCATACCCAGGCGCGCTATGCCCTGCCGCGGGTGGTGAAGGCGTTTCGCGAGCAGTTCCCGCTGGTGCAGCTGGAGTTGCGTCAGGGCAGCCCGGAGGAGATAGTGCGGCTGGTGCAGACCGGCGAGGTGGATATCGGCATCAGCAGCGAGCAGCTCGACAAGAGCGAAGGGGTGGTGGCATTTCCCTACTACCGCTGGCACCACAATATCGTGGTGCCCGAGCAACATCCGCTGGCAGGCGAGCGGGATCTGACGCTGGCGGCGCTGGCCAACTGGCCCATCGTCACCTATCAAGCCGGGTTGACCGGGCGGGTGCGGGTGGATGAAGCCTTTGCTGCGGCTGGCATCGAGCCGCAGATCCTGCTGACGGCGCAGGACTCCGATGTCATCAAGACCTATGTCGAGCTGGAGATGGGGGTCGGCATACTGGCCGACATGGCGTTCGACGCCCAGCGTGATCAGGGGCTGGTACAGCTCGACGGCAGCCATCTGTTTGCCCCCCATACCGCCTGGATTGGCCTCAAGCAGGGGCAGTTCCAGCACAACTTTGCCTGGCAGTTTATCCAGCTCTGCAACCCCGAGCTGGCACTGGCGGATATTCAGGCCCGCGCTATGGGCAGCGAGCCTGCCCTCGACTTCCAGATTTGAATGAGAAGAGATAGCAAAAGGGGAGCCAATGGCTCCCCGTTGTATTGATGGCGTCATGACCCGCTGCGGATCACTTCAGCTCAATCCAGGCTTCTTGCCAGTGGGAGCCGATGCCCGGCTCGTACTGGGTGGCGGTGGTGGTCCACTGCTGGCAGTAGCCGCTGTAGGGGAAGGGCTTGCACTGATAGACCTTGCCATTTTTCGGCTGCTGCACCTTGGTACCGGCGGTGTAGGACTTGATGTTGTTCGGGAAGACGAAGTCATATTCGCCGCTGCTCTGCTCCTTGAACATCAGATCCATGGTCTGCTGGATGGTCTCGCCGCCCGCTTTCGGGGCGGCCTTGATCACCAGCTGGTGGTGACCTGCCTTGAGTCCTTCCAGCGCCATGGTGAAGGTGTGGCTGCTGTCTTTGATATCTGCACTGCTTTCACCCTTGGCGACGCCGCCGTGGTCATAGAGGGTGCTGGTGACGGCCAGATCGCCCTGTGCGGTGACGGTGAAATCGAGGGTTGCCTTGCCGTTGTCCAGCACATAGTCGCTGGCCAGACCGCTGACGCTGATACTGTCCACCACCGGCGGTTGCTGCTGTTGCAGGTCAATCTCGACTCGCTTCAACTCGCTGTTTCGCTTCAGATAAATGGGGTTCATACCGTAGACCGGATTGAACTGGCCATCGGCTCCTTGCTGACCGGCGCGGATCAGGCTCTGTTCGGCGTTGATCTTGCTGGCGAGGGCATGGGCCCAGTTATTCTTCTGGCCCTGTTCGGTAGTGGTGATGGTCAGCACGGTTTGCAGATCGGGGCGCTCGCCATTGGCATCGAATACCCGGGTCATCGCCTTGTCGCCTGCCGCGAGGTCGATGGAGGGGTAGATGGTGCCTGCCTGACTCCACTCCAGCGGTGGCTGGCTGCCATCTTTGAACTTGGCATCGATGATGTTGTAGAAGCTGTTGCTGGTGTCGCCCACTTCCCACACGCCGAGGATCACTTGATAACCGGTGCGCTCCGGCAGGATGCAGTTGTGGGTTACCTGCTTGGGCGGCTGCACCATGTTGCCGTCGATGACGCAGAAGGGATTAAGGTCAAACGAGGCACGGGTGAGCGGCTGGTTGGGGTTCCAGTCCTGCTTGGTCAGGTAGTAGCGCCAGTTGCGGGTGACGTGGTTTGCGGTGAATGTCCAGCTGATGGCGAAGGGGCCGGGCTGTACTTCACGCTTGGTCCAGCGGTCGCTGGTCTGGATGTTCAGCTCGCTCCAGCGCGGGCTGCCCGCCGAGGCGATTTGACCATCCTGCGGGCCGGTTTGCGGGAAGCCTGATGGCCCCTCCACGCTCTGGGGTTCCCACTGTACGCCTCCACACTGGCTGTTGCCGCCGGTTTTGCACAGGTAGTTGCGGCTCTCGGGCTGGCTGATGTAGCCATGAGCCAGGGCGCTGCCGCTGGCCAGCAGGGCCAGCACCGTTGCGATGTGATTGAGTTGGATTTTTGCTGCCATACATTCCTCTGTTCGATAGATGTGGGCAGTCAGTTGGCCAGGGAGTTCCCCGATGCACACTTGCGTGTGGCAACCCCGCTATCCTGGACAAAACGTCTGTAGACCGGAGGCTTTGCGTCCCGACCTTTCGGTCAGTTTGCCAAATGACTAGATGGTTAGTGATGGGCCAAATGTTCGGCCATCAGCATTGTGCACTGCATTGATTAATTATTTGAAGTTAAATGTTTAAATGCGCCATTCAATGGCGCGCAAATCATTCTAACTGGCTGTTTTTAAATTGTTCTCTTATCTGTGAATGGCACCGATTAACGTTGAATATGCCGATAAGATGCATGTTGATTGCATGTTGCTGACGTAAAAAAAACCTGCCAGCTTGGCTGGCAGGTTGGGTGACAAGGCGACACGGATTGACGCCATCAATGACGGGCGCGCTGCTCGCTATTGGTGTGATGTAGAGTTGGTGCCATCGGGGTCTTGGTGGACTCCTTGCCCAGTTTGAACACCGCAAGCCGCTCATCCAGGCTGCGGGAGAGACCGGCCAGCAGTTCGCTCTCCTGCGCCAGTTGCGAGGCGGACTGGGACATCTCGAGCGCCGAGTCGTTGATGCCGCTGACGTTGCGATTCATATCCTCGGCCACCATGCTCTGCTGTTCGGCGGCGGTAGCGATCTGGGTCGCCATGTCGCTCACATGCTGGATATGGTTGACGATCAGAGTGAGATCCTGACCCGCTTGTTGTGACTGGTTGACGCTGCTTTCGGCCAGTTTTCGGCTGGCATCCATGGCATTGGCAGCAGTGACGGCCCGTTGCTGCAACTGGGCGATGGTGCTCTGGATCTCTTCGGTGGACTGGCGGGTACGACTGGCCAGCTGGCGCACTTCATCGGCGACTACGGCAAAGCCACGCCCCTGCTCGCCAGCACGGGCGGCCTCTATGGCGGCGTTGAGAGCCAGCAGATTGGTCTGATCCGAGATGGAGCTGATGACGGCGGTCACTTCACCGATCTGCATGACCCCCTCTTTGAGCTGGTTGACCTGCAGGGTGGCCTGCTCCACCTCGGTAGCCAGCGCCTTGATGCCGTGCACACTGGCGTGAACGTCACGGTTGCCGAGGCCAGCTTCTCCGGTCGCTTCCTGGGTATCCCGCGCGGTATTTTCGGCATGCCCGGCCACATCGGAGATGGTGGCGCTCATCTCGTTCATGGCTGTGGCGAGCTGGGCCAGCTGATCCCGCTGGCTGGTCACCGCCTGATTGGTTTGCTCGGCGGAGGCGGCGATGCGCAGGGCTGCATCGGCCACGTTGCGGGCACCCAGACTGGCCTCCAGCAGGGCGTGACGAATGGCATCGAGACTCTGATTGGTACAGCGGGCGACCATGCCCAGCTCATCCTTGCCATGTACCGGGATGCTCACCACCAGATCCCCCTGGGCGACCCGTTGCATGGCGTTGTTGATCTGGTTGAGGGGGGAGACGATGGAGCGGGTGATGCGCCAGCCCAGCAGCCCCATCAGCAGGGTCACAATGGCGGTGGCGCTACCCATCTTCATGTACTGGGCCCAGATGGTCTGCTGGATATCCTGCAGCAGCATGCCGGAACCGAGGATCCAGCCCCAGGGTTGATAGCCTGACACCATGGAGAGCTTGTCAGCAGTTTCGCCCGATGGGCCGCTCCAGACATATTGCAGGGTGCCCTGTTTGCCTCCCTTGGCAATATCGACCATCTGCAGCCAGAACTGCCCGGCGGTGGCACCTGTTCCTTCCCCCATGGTCTGGCCGACCAGCTCCGGCCGGATGGGGTGCACCAGCATCTGGCGGTTCTCATTGATCACGAACAGATAGTTGTTGTCGTCAAAGCGCATATTGGTCAGCAGCTTGCGTGCCTCTTGCTGCGCCTGCTCCATAGGCAGGGTGCTGGCCAGAAACTGGATCTGGCTCATGGCCTGGCTTAATACCGCATTGAGCCGCGCCTCTCGCTCACTCATCAGATTGCGCTGGAGCGCGTTGGCCGAGATGAACAGCAGCGAGACAAAACCGACAAACGCCAACGTGAGCAGCAAAAACAATTTGCGGCTCACGGTGATATCACCGAGCTTGAACATGACGAAACCCTCATTCCCTGTTGATTTTCTATGGCTCGTTACTGCGGCAGCCAATTGCTTGATGTAACAACTTATTTACTATTAACCAGTGGTCGCGCGCCCTTAAATGAGCGTTTTGACAACAGTATAGCCAGCAGACAGCACTCCCCATTTTTTGGTAGCGTGTTCAGGCGCATCCCTGCGCAATTTTTGCCAAAGAGTGTGAATCATTTGGCATTTCACTAAAAAAGGAGTGGGCCCCGCTGCGGGTGACCCCATAACAAGAGGGAATTTATGAGTTCCATTGCCAGGAATTACTTCAACCAGCTCAACGCCGACTATCTGCAGGTACACAGGCGCAAGGAGGATCTCTTCTGGTCCACCTATATGGGTACCAGCGACGATCAGGCCGGTTTTACCGCGGCCGAGCAGGCCTACAAGGCTTTTTGCGCCAATCCGGCCCGTCTGCCCGAATTGCGGGAGATGCTGGCGCAGGCCGACGAGGATGATATCAAGCGCGGTCTGCAAGGCTGGAGCGCCTTCTTCGAGTGCAATGTGATTGAAGATCCCGCCGCTGCCGCCCTGATGGATGAGCTGGTGGCTGCCGAGGCGGCGCTGTTCGCCCGCCGCAAGGGGCTGAAACTGACCCTGCTGGATGAGCAGGGCCAGCAGGTGGCTGGTAGCCTACCCGCCGCCAGTACCTCCCTTGCCGCCAGCCCGAGCGAGGCGGTGCGCCAGAGCGCGCTCGCCATGTTCCACACCCTGGAGCAGTGGGTGGTCGGCAATGGTTTTCTCGAGGTGGTGGCGCTGCGCAACCGCTTTGCCAGCGCCATGGGCTATCGCGACTACTTCGCCTACAAGGTGCGCAAGAACGAGCAGATGAGCCCGGAGCAGTTGTTCGCCATCCTCGACGACTTCATTTCCCGCACCGACGCCCGGCTGCAGCAAAGCCTTGCCGAGCTGAAAGCGGCCAAGGGGGAGGCGGCCCTGCTGCCCCATAACCTGCGCTACGCCATCAGTGGTGATGTAACCCGCCAGCTCGATCCTTATGTGCCCTTCTCGCGGGCGCTGAAGGATTGGGTCGAGAGCTTCCGTCGTCTCGGCATCCAGTATCGCGGGGCGACCCTCACCCTGGACTTGCTGACCCGGGAGGGGAAATACGAGAACGGCTTCTGCCACGGCCCGGTGCCGAGCTTCTTCCAGCAGGGGGAGTGGATACCTGCGGTGGTCAATTTCACCAGCCTGGCCGATCCGGCGCAGGTGGGCAGCGGCTGGAGCGGGCTCAACACCCTGTTCCACGAGGGGGGCCACGCCGCGCATTTTGCCAATGTCACCGGCAATGCCCCCTGCTTCTCACAGGAGTTTCCGCCCACCTCTATGGCTTATGCCGAGACCCAGTCGATGTTCTGCGACAGCCTGCTGGACGATGCCGACTGGCTCAAACGCTACGCCAGAAATGCGGCAGGAGAGGCGATCCCCGATGCGCTTATCAAGGAGATGATCGCCGCCCGTCAGCCGTTTCGCGCTTTTAACGAACGTCAGATCGCGCTGGTGGCCTACTTCGAGCGGGATCTCTACGCCATGGATGAGGCTGAACGTACTCCCGAGGCTGTGCTGGCGCTGGCCCGCAAGTGGGAGCGCAAGATCCTCGGTGTCGAGAGCCCGCGCCCGCTGCTGGCCATTCCGCACCTCCTTAATCAGGAGTCGGCCTGCGCCTATCACGGCTACCTGCTGGCGCTGATGGCGGTGGAGCAGACCCGCGCTTACTTCCTCAAGCGCGATGGCTACCTCACCGACAACCCGCGCATCGGGCCGGATCTGGCCGCCCACTACTGGGGGCCGGGCAACGGCATGACTCATGATGAGACCCTGCGCAGCCTGACTGGTGAAGGCTTCAGTGCCGTGCCGCTGGCCGAGGCGTGCAACCTGAGCGCCGCTGAGGCGTGGCAACAGGCGCAAGCCTGCATGGCTGCCGCCCAGCAGCGCCCCGCGGCTGGCGAGGGAAGCCCGCTCGATGCCCATATCCGGGTGGTCCACGGCGCCGAGCTTATCGCCGACAACAACGAGTCGGAAACCCGCATGCTGGCCGACTTCGAGGCGTGGATCGTCAACCATTACCAACCGGTTTCAGCCGAATAATCCGCACAGCTCCCGGTGATCAGGCCGGGAGCTGTGCTTTTCATGGTTATTCGTTGTCGTAACCGTGGCAGACGCTGCCATATTATTGGCAGGTGCGCGACACAGTTTGTCGCCTTGCCGATTGGGTCCGCATTTTGCCATCAGATATGTATTCATATGAACATGAATAGGAATTGCAGGCTGCAAGATAGTAGATTCACTGAGTTACGCTCTTTTGTCTTTTCTGTTAATAGTGCTTTTTGTAGTCATCTTTGTGCATAAAGATTGATCCATTCAACTATCTGCTAGTTATTCTCATCTTTCCGGGTTGACTAAATTGTCCACAACTGCAAAATCGCCCACCTTGCCACCCCCGATGTGAGTCGGGCTCGGAAAGCTTCAGATCTCTTCCCCCCGAGATGGCTGAGCCGCACATGAAAATGGCGTCAGCTCTCAACTCTTTCTGCGCGTTCGCCTGCTTCATGCTATCCGTCGATAACGTTGACACTGCTGTTGTGCTGTCCGTGCAGGGCAATGCGCATCTCGCGACATTGCCTGAGTCTGCCGATGCATGGTAACAGGCGGGTCCGTTTTATTGGCTTGGTATCTATTTGTCAGTGAATGGAAAGAGGTTATTTCCCCATGATGAGCACGAGTGAACACCCCGGTCAGATTGCGCTGCTGGGAGGCTCGGTGGATCGTGTTGCCTTGCCACTTCTCGATCTGTCCTGCTGGGATCCATTGCAGCAGCCGGTATTACTGCTCAACCTGCCTGCAGATGAGCAGGACAGGGTATTGCAGGCTGTGCGGCGTGACCCGATACGCTATTTGCAGCCGGTATTTTGTGTTGTGAAGAGCTCGCTCTCTCCCATGTTGGCCGACGGTCTCCTGACACAGCTGGATGAACGGGCCTCTGACATGCTTGAACGGTTGGCGTTGTTGACCCCTCGAGAGCATCCGGATGACATGGAAAAGCTGGCTTGGTACAGCTGGCCTCGCTCCCATTTTCGCTTGTTGCCACGTTGGCAGGCTGGTTGCCGTCAGGGGTACAGCTATCCCCTGCTGGATTGCCTGCTGGGCAGCGAAGCAGGGGATGCCCTCCCGCAGCTGGTTGCAGAGCGTTTATTGCAGAGTGAGCAGCTGGTGGACCGGGTACGTCTTTGTCACAGTTGCAACTCGGCACATCTCAATTTTGTCGATGTGTGTCCCGAATGCGCTCATATCGCCATCCAGGCCAAGCCAGCTGTGCACTGCTTCACCTGCGGGCACGTGGATGATCAGGATGCATTCATGCGACAGGGTGTGCTGCGTTGTCCCAAGTGCGTCACGACTCTGCGTCACATCGGTGTTGACTATGACAGGCCCCTTGAGAAATTCCGTTGTTTGTCATGCCATGCCCGTTTTATGGAGGCTGCCGTCCAGGCGCGTTGCCATGAATGTGGCCAGGCGCACAAACCCGATGATCTGGTGGTTGCGCCCATCTATGAATATCGCATCGGCAAGCTGGCCCGCCACATCGCACGGGAAGGAACTCAACAACTGCATCTGCCGTTGACCTGGGGTACCCCTATGGCCATGGAGCACTTCCCCTGGTTGCTGCAATGGAACAATAGCTTGCTGCAACGCCATGGTGGCTGCCATACCTTGCTGGCTATTCGGGTTGAGCATCTGGCTGAGTTGCGTGCCGAGTTGGGCATGCTAAAGACTCAGCAGCGACTGGCCGCTCTGCTCAGCCGTTTGCAAGCTCTATTCCGTGATACCGATGTCGTTTGCCAGTATGCCGATGACCGATTGTTATTGCTGTTGCCGCATACGGATGCCGACGACTGGCGCATTCTGCAGGAGCGCATTCAGGCATTGAATCTCATCGAGGGACTGGATGCTCTGACGCTGGCGGTGAAAGTACAACCTTTGCCCGCCCTGTTGGGCGACGATACAGCGGTATGGCTCGGCCAGTGGCTGGATGGAGATAGCCCGGATGCATGAGTGGATGAATACGGTGCACTACATCCTGATAGAGATACTGGGTAGCCTCCAGTTTTCTCCCCGGATGATTCTGTTGCTGTTGCCCATGTTGCTGTTGATGGAGGTGCCACTGATGGCGCTGACGTTGACCGGCATCCTGAAATGGTATGCGCGCCAGGTTCCCAGGGCATCTGAACTGCCGCGATCTCGGCGCTGTCCCAAAGTGTCTTGCATCATCACCTGTTATGGGGAAGGGGAGGCGATCCGCTCCACCATATTGACGCTCAAGGAACAGCTTTATCGCGGTCAAATGGAAATCATTGCTGTGATTGATGGCGCCAAGGCCAACGCGCATACCTATCAGGCTGCGCTCAATTGTGTTCGTGAATTCGAGGGGTGCGAGAACAGAAGTTTGGTCCTGCTACCGAAATGGCAGAGGGGAGGCCGGGTCTCCACTCTCAATGCCGGTCTCTCCGCTGCGACTGGCGAGATAGTGATGAACGCGGACGGAGATACCTCCTTTGACAACAACATGATCGATGAGATCGTGGCTTGTTTCGATGATCCTGATGTGCCTGCTGTGGGAGGGGCATTAAGGGTGCGGAATCTGAACGATGGCGTACTGACCCGGATGCAGAGCATTGAGTACATGATCTCCATGCAGGGGGGCAAGACGGGACTGAGCGAGTGGAACCTCATCAACAATATCTCGGGAGCCTTCGGTGCGTTTCGTCGTGATTTTTTGCGCCAGATTGGTGGGTGGGATACCCATACCGCAGAAGATCTGGATCTGACAGTCCGTATTAAGCATTACCTCAAACGCCATCCGGCTTTAAAGATAGGGTTCGCCCCTCGTGCCATTGGTCACACCGATGCGCCCGCAGACGTGATCACGCTTGCCAAGCAGCGTTTACGCTGGGATGGAGATCTGCTGTTTCTCTATCTGCGCAAGCACAAGCTCTCCCTGACGCCGCGTATTCTGGGCTGGAAGACCTTTTTGTTTACCTTGATCTACGGGGTGGCGCAAAACGTGGTGCTGCCCCTGCTGGTCATGGGTTATAGCTGGTGGTTGGTGCTTAGCTATCCGGGGCAGTTTGTCGCTGCGTTGATGATCTGTCTCTATCTGGTTTACCTGTTTCTTACCCTGGTTAATTTCGCCGTGTTTTTGCTGGCTATATCTGAACGCCCGGAGGCAGATCTACGTCTGCTGCCATGGTTGTGTCTTTACCCGGTGTACACCTTGCTGATGCGCTTGTGGTGCGCCATCGCACTGTTGAATGAGATGTTCCGGCGCGGTCATGAAGAGAGCAGCATGGCCCCCTGGTGGGTATTAAAACGAGGAAATAAATTCTGATGAAAGTCACATTCAATCCCCCCAAGAAGCAGGATGCCACGTCGGATGAAGGGATCCGGGTATTGTATGCCCCCGCCAAGCGTGTCGCCTTCAAGGCTCGCTGGTATCTCATCCTGTTACTGGCATTCAGTCCCGTTATTATTCTGCTGTGGTATCTGGGGCGCGAGTGGTGGCTGACCCAGGCGCCAGCCATCATTACCACCGAGCCGCAACTGGTTGTTGCCAATGGGGATGGCTTTATTCGACACATCTACACAGCTCCCGGCCAGGGGGTGTCACAAGGCGATGCCCTGATGCAGTTCGAATCTCCAACCCTCAAGGCCAACATGGCGGAACGAAAAGCGCGCAGAGCGGCCATCGAATTGAGCAAGGCTGAGGCTGAACAGGCTATCTTGCGCAATCTGGACGAACAGATTGGTATTGCCGAACGGGGGAGCCGGGAGCAGGAGGTCATCTATCAGGAGTATGCCGGTTATAAAAAAGAGAAGCTGGTATCCAGTGCAGAGTACGCAACGGCCCTGCTGAATTGGACTCAGTCACGCATAGCTCTGCAGAAGGCAAGGGCAGAGAAGATAGCGCAGGAACTGCAAATCAGTGAGGACCAACTGACCGGACCGCTAGCCAGTGCTCGTCACTTGCTCGATCAGGAGCTGACCGAGATGGAAGCGATGGCGTACCATCAACAGCCAAGAGCTCCGGCGACTGGCAAGGTTTCAGATGTGCTGGTACAGGAGGGGGACTGGGTATTCTCGGGGGCTCCTCTGGCACTTATCTCGAAGCGAGAAGACCCGCTGGTGATAGCCTATGTGCAGCCCAAATATCTCTCTTCAATGGCTCCTGGACACAAGGCTGTCGTCAAGCTGCCCAGCGGGGAGCGTCTGGCTGCCAGGGTCGCCAGACAGGTCGAGCTGGCGGACAAGTTGCCGGCTCAGTTAGCCGCTCCGTTTGAAGGGGAGAAAGCAACCCTCAAGGTCGCACTCTCGCTGGATGAAAAATTACCCCCGAACCTGCAAGTGGAAGGGTTGCCAGTGACCGTGTTGTTTGATTGACGTCTATGGCGTTGTGATCCTGAATCGCAACGCCTTCTTTTGGGTTTCGGCCATAAAAGGTGGCTGGTGTATGGAAGCCCGCGATTGCCTCTCCCTTTTTCATTCATCAATGACTTTATTTCCGCAATGCTCGCAGATGGCATGTCGTTCAAAGCGATCCATGTTGGCCAGAAAGGGGCCGGCGGCCCAGCCGGTAATGAAGTCTTTGATAAATGCAGTGCGCTTTTGCTCTGGTTTCACCTCTTTTCCATAGGATTTGTCGACCAGCACTACGACATGGTTGGTCTCGCACTGACAACTCGGGCAGTAGCGTTGTTCGGTGGATGAAAGCAAGGGGGATCTCCTTGTCCGGAAGAGTGGGCAGCAGGTTGTTCGCCGCAGATATATGTCGTTCCCATTTTGATTCCTTTTTCTGGCAGGTCGTCAATCACAGCGGAGGCGAATTGTGCGCCATCTCCTGTGAAAAGGGACGAGCCAACAAGGGTGATCATGAGGGGCCAGTCGGCCCCTCTTTTGTTGCCGTTTGTCACACATTGCCACACAAGCTTCCCCCTCTGGCAAAGTCTTGTGACCAGACAGGTGTGCAATGGTGCCATGAGCAGGGAGATTAGGCCCTGCCGAGATGGAACCAGGGAGCATGTTATGACGAACAAATGGGTGTGGTGGCTGTTGCCGCTGCTGGCGGTCGGGGTCTGGTGGCTCGGTTATGCGGGGGATGCCAACGGGGTGTGGCCCTGGCGCCATGAGATGTTGCTGCTGACGGGTCTGCTGGGGATGACCTATATGGCCATTTCGCTGTTGCTGGCGTTGCGTCTGCCGCAGTTGGAAGTATGGTGTGGCGGTCTGGACCGGATGTTGCGATTGCACCGCCAGACGGCCATCGGCGGCGCATTGGCACTGACCGTTCACTGGCTGCTGGTGGAGGCGCCGAAGTGGGCGGTCTCGGCGGGTTGGCTGAGTCGTCCCGCGCGGCGTGGGGCCAGCGGTGCTGGGGCTGATGCAGGTAATGGCATCTCGCTCCATGCCCTTGGCAATACCCTGGGTGAGTGGAGTTTCTATCTGCTAATCGCGCTGGTGGTAGTGAGCTTGTTGGCGCTGGTGAGTTATGGCCGTTTTCGGCTGATCCACCGGCTGGCGCCGCTCATCTATCTGGCGGGATGGGGACACGGGCTTTGCCTGTTGCCTCAGGCAGGGGCCATGACGCCTGTTGGGGTATCGATCTGGTTGATCGGCGGGATCGGTGCTATCGGGGCCCTCTACTCCCTGCTGGGACAAGTGGGGGCGAGGGATCGCCATCCCGGCCGGGTCATTGCGGTGCGGGCGTTGGCGGATCACACCTGCGAGCTGACCATGGAGCTGGAGCGGCCGCTCGCCCATTACCGCCCGGGTCAGTTTGCCTTCTTCGAATTTGATGCCAAGGAGGGGCCGCACCCCTTTACCCTGGTGCGGGTGTCAGCGGATCGGCGCCAGCTGGTGATCGCGGTGCGGGCGCTCGGGGATCATACCCGCCAGCTGGTAGCAGAAGCTCGTGCCGGGGATGAGGTGGTGGTGACCGGGCCCTATGGCGCCTTTGTCGCCCCGCAGAGGGGAGGCCGAGCCCTCTGGCTGGGGGCCGGGATAGGTATCACGCCGTTTGTTGCCTGGCTGGAGGGGCTGGCTGCCCGTGGGGAGCGGGGCGAGGGGATCACCCTGATCCAGTGTGCGCCGGATCTGGCGGGGGCCGTTTACCATCGGCGGTTGGCGGAGCTCTGTCATCGTACCGGCGTGCGCTATCAGTTGCATCTGGACAAGGCGGCCGGGCGACTGGATCTGGCTCGCATCGCGCAGGATGCGCCTGAGCAGGTGTGGTTTTGCGGGCCGGAGGGGATGGCAGATGCCCTGACCCGGCTGTTGCCGGACGGGCATCTGCATCGCGAGCTGTTTCGCTTTCGTTGAGCGCAGTTATTTGGTGCTGGCTGGCAACTGCTTGAGGGCGGCCTGTACTGCCGCCTCCAGTTGCGGGTCGCGCCCGGCCACCATGTCGGCGGGAGTGAGGGGCACCTGCAGATCCGGGATCAGCTCCTGATTCTCGTAGAAGGCGCCGTCCGGTTTGCGCAGCCCCAGGGTCGGAATGCCGTAGGAGAGACCCGGGATCAGTCGGGAGTCGTGGCTGTAGACCATGGTGCCGGTGCCGGGTATCGGATCGCCGACGATGGGGCCGACCTTGAGGGCGCGGTAGTACTCGGGGAAGGCGGATCCTTCCGAGTAGCTGCCAGCGTTGACCAGCACCACCGAAGGCTTGGTCCACTGGCGAGTGGCGGCGTCGGTTTCACCCTTGCCCTGACGGGGCCAACTGCTGGCCATCCCCTTGGTGCTGCCGCTGCCGGTCAAAAACTCCACCAGGGTATTGGCGAGATAGCCGCCGCTGTTGAAGCGGACATCGACGATCAGCGCATCGCGATTACGCTGTCTGCCGAGGGCATCCGCCACCACTGCATCGTAGACCTCGCTATTCATTGCTGGCAGATAGACGTAGCCGACCCGTCCTCCGCTCAGGCTGGCCACCAGCTCCCGCCGTTTCTCAATCCAGCGATCCTGTTGCAGCTGGTACTCCTGCTGTTTATCGATGGCGGTAAGCACCACCTCGTCAGTTTGCTTGTTGCCCTCCTGCTGGAAGGTGAGGGCAAGCCGGGCGCCAGCCTGATGGTTGAGGGCCCGATCCAGCTCGGTCAGATTGGCAATCGGGACACCGTTGATGGCGAGCAGGCGGGCGCCCGGGGCGATATCGCTCTCCTGATCCAGCGGGCCGCCAGAGAGCATGGCGGTGAGCATCACCCCCTGCTCGCCATCCTGCCAGTAGGCGCCCAGGCTGGCGGTCTCGTCCGCCATGCGCGGGAAGGGGGCGGGGCCGCTGCCCCAGGTGTGGGAGACATTGAGCTCGCCAGCCAGCTCCGCCAGCAGGTTGCCAAAGTCCCGCGGGTTGCCGATGCCCGGCAGCAGGCGGCGGTAAGCGACAACATAGCTCTCCCAATCTACTCCGTTCATATCGTCCAGATAGAACTCGTCCCGGGTTAGGCGGGCGATCTGATCGAAGGCGGCGGTCATGCGTTCCTGCCAGCGGCTGGTGGGTTGCAAGGCGAAGGGGGCGCTGGTGGCCTCGCCGGAGTCGAGATGGATCCGGGTGATCTCCCCATCCCGCACCAGGGTAGCCAGGGTGCCCTGCTGGTTGAGGCTTGCCAGCGCTGGGCCGGGCTGTTCACCAAACAGTTCGCTGGTTTTGCCCTTGCGCAGATCCTGGCTGTAGCCCTTGATCTCGCTCTCGCTGTTGACCCCCATCTCCTCCACCAGATAGATCAGCTGGTCGCCGATGATGCGGCTGGCGAGCAGGGTGCCGGTGGGTTGCAGCAGCAGTGCTTCTCTATGGTTGAGTCGATCGCTCTCAAAACCGTATCCCCCTTTCGGCGGTTCCAGCTCGGCAATGGCATCGGCTCTGGCGGCGCGGCTGCTGTAAATGCCGAGCAGGTTGGTGACGAGGGGCTCGCCATCGGGCCCCAGGGCGCCAAACCGGGTCGATTGCCAGTAGAGGATGGCGCCATCCTGACTCCAGCCCGGTTGCCCATCCTGATAGCCGTTGAGGCTGACATTGACCGGTTTGGCCTTGGGATTGGCCGTGTCGATCACCGCGATCTCCTGCTCTGCCGCATCGGGGCGGAAGGTGAGCGCCAGATGGCGGGAGTCGGGGGCAAAGGCGAGATGCACCTCGTGGCGCGACGGGTTGAAGCTGGCAGGCACCAGCTCCCGCTGCTTGTTGCTTGCCAGATCGAGCAGATGGATGGCCTGGCCATCTACCACGAAGGCGAGCTGTTTGCCATCGGGGGAGAGCACCGGACGGCTGATCCCCTTGCCGGGAATCGCCAGCAGCAGGCTCTCGGTCAGAGTGCCGGGATCGCTGAACAGCAGATCCGGATCCCCCTTGCGCAGGCGATAGAGGGCAGCGTGCCCCTGCTGCTCCGACAGATAGATGAGGGCGCGGCCCTGCTCGGCGAAGAGGGGGCTGGACTGCTCGCTCGGATCTCGGGTCAGCTGGCGCACCCGCTCCCGCTCGGGGTCGACGGCAAACAGGTTGCCCTCGCTCACCAGGATCTGCTCGTCCGCCTCTTCGCTGACCAGCGCTTCGTCTGCCAGGGTCAGGGTCTCGCTCGCCTCATCCGGCGTGCTCGCCACTTGCGGGGTGAGGGTCAGCTTGCGTGGCTCGCTGCTACCGGCATCGAGGCGATAGAGTTCACCCAGCCATGACCAGACCAGATCGCCATTGCGAGAGGCGCTGAGCCCCCGCACCGGATGGCCCTGATAGTGGGTCAGCTGTTGCTCCTTGCCGCTGGCGAGATCCCGACGCCAGACGTTGAAATCGCCGCTGCGCTCGCTCAGGTAAAAGAGGGTATCTCCCTTGTCGCTCCAGACCGGATCGGTGGCCGCCACTCGATCTTCGGTCAGCTGCTTGTGCTGCTTGCCATCAAACAACCAGAGACGGGGCACCGCAAACGAGTGCTGATGCTTGCGAAAGGGTTGATCCGCCGCGGGCATCTGATAGGCGAGCCGCTCCCCGTGGGGGCGGGCGAGAGTTGCAGGCAGCGGCAGATCGGCCTGCAAGGTGCCGCCGGTGATCGGGGTCCAGTAGAGCTCGCCCCATTGGTAGCCTTCCGCGACAAAATGGTCGGCATCGGGCGCCCCCAGGCGCTGGCTGCTCAGCAGCAGCCGTTTGCCATCGTCGCTGAAGGCTTGCGGCAGATCGGTGCGCGAATCGCGGGTGAGGCGCACCATCTCGCCGCCGCTGGCGGGCACCACGAACACATCTTCGTTGCCGTAGAGATTGGCGGCAAAGGCGAGCTGTTTGCCATCAGGCGACCAGATTGGCCGCTGGCTCAGGTAGTCGCTGCCGGTGAGCGCCGTAGCGGGGCCACCCTCGGCACTGGCAACAAAAATGCGCCCCTGCCAGGTGAAGGCAAGCTGCTTGCCATCGGGGGAGAGGGCGGGCTCGCGCAGCCAGAGTGCATCGGCGGCGACACTGGCGGGTAGCCAGAGCAGTGCGCTGACCAGCAGCAGGCGGGTCAGCGAAGAGTTCGGCAAGAAGTGCAGAGGCATGATGTCATCCTGAATCAGGTTCAATTGTTACATATTTACCGATCTGCGGCATCATGGCTAGCCAGAAAATGTAAGCTATGTTTTTGTTTTTATTGTCAATTAGTCATGTTTGTGCAGGTCGTTCATGGACCATTCACCGTTCGCAGCCAAGATATGTTTTATTGGGTCTATTGAGTATTGATGGCGATCCAATATTATGGCGCTCGCTCGCCAACGGGCGAGCCTATTCAGATGATGTGACAACCATAAAAAGCCCTGCCAGAGGCTTGTCGAGGGATGGAATGAGAGCCGTATTGTTGTGTGTGCTGGGGCTGTGGCCCGCGCTGAGTTTTGCCTTTACCGAAAAAGCCGATTTGGTGGTGGTCAAGAAGTCTACCTACAGCCTCACCCTGATGAAGGATGGCAAGGAACTGAAGCGCTACTGGGTTGCACTGGGCCCGGCGCCCAAGGGGCACAAGCAGCGGGAAGGGGATCAACGTACCCCGGAGGGGCGCTACACCCTGGATTACAAGAAGAGCAACTCCGGCTTTTATAAAGCGATACATATCAACTACCCGAATCTGGACGATATCAAGCGCGCCAATGAGTTGGGGGTGAACCCGGGTGGCATGATCATGATCCATGGTCAGCTTAACCGGATGGGTAACCGTCGGGTACAGCCCTCCAACTGGACCAACGGTTGTATTGCGGTACTTAACCACGAGATGGATGAGCTCTGGAATGCCATTGACCCGGGTACGCCCATCATCATCGAGCCCTGATCCGCACAACGGGGGCCTTGTCGGCAGACAAGGCCCCCGTTCTGTTCTGGTTGTGATCCCCTTTAACGGATGTCTTTTTGAGACATTCGCATTGTTGTGAATGTCACTTCAAAAAAAGCCTGCAAATGGTGAGGATATGTGCTCTGTCCGTGAAGGAGTGTCCCATGTCTTTGACCGAAACCTGTCAGCGCATCGTGCGCGATCCCCATCTCTCCGCTGCTCAGAAGAGCCACGCACTGGCGCTGGCCGCCGAGAATGCGTTGCCCTACCCCGACCTGCCTGCCGCAGTCGCCGAGGCGATGGAGCAGGGATTTATCTGCGACATGTTCGAAGGGCATGCCCCCTACAAGCCGCGTTATGTGCTGCCGGACTATGAAAAATTCCTGACTCAGGGCTCTGCCTGGCTGGAGCTGACGGCGCCGCAGGATTTCGACGAGGCGCTCAACGCCCTGCGCATCCTCTATCACCATGTCCCCTCCGTCACCGGCATGCCGGTCTGGCTGGGGCGGCTCGACCATCTGCTGTTGCCGTTTGTCGGCGAACTGGATGACGAGACCCTCTATCGCAAGCTGAAGGGGTTCTGGGTCTATCTGGACAGGGTGCTGCCGGACGCCTTCATGCACGTCAACATCGGGCCGGATGACAACCGTATCTGCCGCCTGATCCTGCGCATCGACAACGAGCTCAAGCAGGTGGCGCCGAACCTCACCTTTTTCCACGATCCGGAGCAGACCCCGGACGATTTGCTGCTGCAGGCGGTGAAGAACATCGCCGAGTGCAGCAAGCCGCACATCGCCAACTACCCGATCCATCGCGATACCTTTGACCAGCGTGGTTTTGGCATCGTCAGCTGCTACAACGCCCTGCCGCAGGCGGGTGGCGCCAATACCCTGGTGCGCATCTCCCTCAAGCGGGTCGCCGAGCAGTGTCAGGGGATCGACGACTTCCTCGGTTGCCTGCTGCCCCACTACTGCCGCCTGGCCTCCCAGCTGATCGAAGCGCGGGCCGCATTCCTCCACGATGAGTCCGGTTTCTTCGACAGCTTCCTGGTGAAAGAGGGGCTGCTGGATGAGGATCGCTTTGTCCCCATGTTCGGCATCTACGGCATGGCGGAAGCGGTCAATATCCTGATGGATAAAGAGAATCTGCCGGATCGCTACGGCCATGGCGAGGAGGCGAACCAGCTTGGCTATCGCATCTCGGCCCAACTCTCGGAATATGTCACTGCGACGCCGCAAACCCATGCCTGGGGTGGCCGCGCTTTGTTGCATTCGCAAGGTGGCCTCAGCATCGATGTGGCTGTCACCCCCGGGGTGCGCATTCCCTACGGGCAGGAGCCGGATCCCGCCAGTCATGTGCTGGCGCTGGCACCGCACCACACTTATTACCATTCGGGGATCAGCGAGATCCTGACGCTGGATCCCACCATCCGCCAGAACCCGCAGGCGCTGCTGCAGCTCTGCAAGGGGGCGCTCGCCATCGGTATGCGCGAGTTCACCGCCAACGTGGCCGACAGCGATCTGGTGCGGGTGACCGGCTACATGATCCGCAAGAGCGACGTGGCCCGCTTCGCAGAGGAGGGGTCGCGCTTGCAGACCACCTGTCTTGGTGTGGAGGCGAGTGAAGTGACCGCCATTCGTCAGCGGGCGCCGCGAGTGGTCGCCCACGAATCGACTATCGGCGAGTATTGAGTTCGCACCGATGGCTGATGTCTTGCCAACACGCAGCGCCCTGGTAAGCAGGGTGCTGCCGTTCTCCTGTGTCGACGGGCCGGGCAACCGGCTGGTGCTGTTTCTGCAAGGGTGCAACTTTCGCTGCCCCGGCTGCCACAACCCTCACACCATAGGGCTGTGCGACGATTGCGGTGACTGCCTTGCGGTCTGTCCGAGTGGCGCCCTCTCCATGAGCGAAGGTAAGGTTAATTGGCAGGAGGCGCTCTGCACCGATTGCGATGCCTGTCTGGAGGCCTGCCCGCGCAGTGCCAATCCCAAGACCGCCAGCATGACGGTGGCCGAGGTGCTGGCCCTGCTGCGCCGCTACGGCCCCTTGCTGAGCGGGATTACTGTCTCAGGCGGTGAGGCGACTACTCAGCTCCCCTTCGTGGTTGCGCTCTTTACCGCCATCAAGGCCGCGCCGGATCTGGCCCATCTCACTTGCCTTCTCGACAGCAACGGCTCGCTGGCCGAAACCGGCTGGCAGCGGCTATTGCCGATGCTCGATGGTGCCATGCTCGATCTCAAGGGGTGGCGTGACTCGGTACACCTCTCGCTGACCGGTTACAGCCGCGAACGGGTGCTGGCATCGCTGCAACTGCTGGCAAGTCACGGCAAGCTGACCGAACTGCGGCTGCTCCACGTGCCGGGCAAGAGCGATTTTCTGGATGCGAGTGGTGAGCTGGACGCGGATCTCGCCGCCTTCTTGCAGCGGCTGGGGCCTGTGCCCATTCGCCTCAATGGCTTTCGCCACCACGGGGTACAGGGGGAGGCTGCGCAATGGCCAGAGGCGACCCGCAGCGAGCTGGAGTGGCTGGCGAGTCGGTTGCGTGCTGCGGGAGTGGGGGCGGTGACCTTGCCACCGCTGATCTGAAGAGGTCTGATCGATTCCCTTGCTGTGTAGTAAAAGCACACAACTGTGACTTCTGTCTATTGGAGGGGGCCTTGGGGCTCGTTATGATATTGCCCATCCGTCCCTCCTCCATCACAGATAAATCATGAGTGAAAGCAAGGCGTTATATCGGGTTCAGTTTATTTGCCACAACGAGCGCTACGAGGTCTATGTGCGCCAGGTGAATCAGGGCCAACTGTTCGGTTTTATCGAGATCGCCGATTTTGTCTGGGACAACCACACGGCGCTTATCGTCGATCCCAGCCATGAAAAGCTCAAGAGCGAATTTGCCGATGTGCGTCACACCCTTATCCCCATGCATCAGGTGTTACGCATCGATCAGGTGAAAAAGCAGGGGGCTGCCCGCATTACGGATCTGGGTAGCAACGTCGCCTCCTTCCCCAGTCCCATTTATACCAAGCGTCCCTGATCCCTCATTGCCGTGGATGTTTCGCCGTGGCGAAACATCCATCTCTTCTCGCTGTCACCTGGCTCAGGGCTCGACCAGCTCGCGACCCAGTTGCAGGATCCGCTGGCGGAACCAGTGGCGGGCCGAGCCATCACCGGCCGGGCCATACCAGACCAGACTGTGACTCACCTTGCCGTAATCGAACGGTGCCGGACGCAGCTCCAGATCCGGCTGGCTGGCGATGCATGCCGCCCAGCCACCGATGGCGGTGAGGATCAGATCGGTCTGGGGCAGCAGGGCCGCCGCGCTGGCAAAATCGGGCAGGGTGGCGCCAATCTGGCGACGCACCTGTTGCTGGGCAAGGCTCTGCTCGAAGAAGGGGTTGGCCAGCTCCTGATCCCGGATGGCGATATGGCGCCAGCTCAGGTAGGCATCGAGATCCCAGGGCTTGGCCAGCGCCGGGTGGTCTTTGCGCAGCAGACAGACCAGTTTCTCTTCCCGCAGGGTCTCCCACACCAGCCCGGGCTGGCGCGGTAACGGCTGGCTCTGGTCATGGGGCAGGATCACGAAGTCGAGTTTGCCCGCTGCCAGCGCCTCCAGCCCCTGCTCATCCTTGTTCCAGATCTCCGGCACCATGCCCGGCACTTCTTTCATCAGCTGACCCAGAATGGGGCCCACCGGCCAGGTCATCACGCTCTCGCGCAATCCCAGCCGCAAGCAGCCCTGCCACTGCTGGGGGTTGAAGGCATTCTGGCGAGTGAGGCCGTTCAGCTCCCCCAACAACCGGTGCAGGGTGGGAGCCAGTCGCTCGGCCATGGGGGTGAGCAGCAGCTGGTTGCCCTGGCGGTAGAGCAGTTGATCCCCCAGCAGACCCCGCAGCTGGTTGAGGGTCTTGCTAACGGTGGAAGGCGTGGTGCAGAGCCGCTCGGCGGTGCGGGTGACGCTCTGGTTGTCGAGCAGCAGATGCAGGGTGACCAGATGGCGACCTCCCAGCCGAGAGAGTGCGATCAGATCCATAAGTACTCCACAAGTGAAGGGAAGAGACAAGACAAGAAAGCCCCGCCAAAGCGGGGCTGATGCGGATTAGCCCTTGAGCACCGCGGCCATGGCGTCAGCCACATAGTCGACGTTGCGGCTATTGAGGCCCGCCACGCACATGCGACCGGATCGCACCAGATAGACGGCGAACTCCTCGCGCAGCCTGTCCACCTGCTCCGGGGTGAAGCCGGTGTAGCTGAACATGCCGCGCTGGTTGATGAAGTAGCTGAAGTCGCGGCCCGGCACCTTGGCGCTCAGCACCTCGAACAGCTTCTGGCGCATGGCCTTGATGCGGGTGCGCATCTCGGTCACTTCGTCGACCCACATGGCGTGCAGCTCGGGCTGGCTCATCACAGCCGCGGTGATCTGGCCACCGTGGGTGGGCGGGCTTGAGTAGTTGCGACGCACGGTGGCCTTCATCTGACCCAGTACGCGGCTGGCTTCTTCGGCATCCTTGCAGATGACCGACAGGCCGCCGCACCGCTCGCCGTAGAAGGAGAGGTTCTTGGAAAAGGAGTTGCTGACGAAGAAGCTTACGCCGGCGGCCACCATGGCGCGAATGGCGTAGGCATCCTCTTCCAGCCCGTCGCCGAAGCCCTGATAGGCGATATCCATAAAGGGGATCAGGTTCTTCTCGACCACCAGCGCGATCACCCGATCCCACTGGGCACGGGTGAGATCCACCCCGGTCGGGTTGTGGCAGCAGGGGTGCAGCAGCACGATGCTCTTGGCCGGCAGGGTACTCAGGCAGTCGATCATCGCATCAAACTGCACGCCGCCAGTGGCCGCATCGTAGTAGGGGTAGTCGTGCACCTTGATGCCGGCGCCTTCGAACATCGCCTTGTGGTTATCCCAGGTGGGATTGCTGACCCACACCTCGGAGGTCGGGAAGTAGCGCTTGAGCAGATCGGCGCCGATCTTCAGCGCGCCGGAGCCGCCGATGGTCTGGATGGTGGCGATACGTCCCGCCTTGACCGCTTCATGGTCGGCACCAAACAGCAGGTGTTGCACTGCGGTGCGGTAGTTGGCGGCGCCTTCCATCGGCTGGTAGGGGCGCGGGGCAGGGGCGGCCGCGCGCTGGGCTTCGGCCTGCTGCACCGACGGCAGCAGCGGAATGCGCCCCTGCTCGTCGTAATAGAGGCCGATCCCCAGGTTCACCTTCTGCTCGCGGGTGTCTTTGTGGAAGGTCTCGACTAGCGTCAGGATGGGGTCGCCAGCATAGGCATCGACGTGTTCAAACATGGGGGATCCTTGAAATTGACTGTCCAGTAAAACCGGCGGTCAGCCGGGCTGGACATCATGGCGCAAAGCTGGCGGTGGCTCAAGCCCGAAAGGGACGGGGGCTGGCGGGCAGACGCCACACAGCCGTAAACGGAATGATGCGGGGTCGCCCGCAGCCTCATTCACCGGTCCTACTTCAGATAGGATCGCAATACCCGCACTACTTGATCCAGATCTTCCAGCCGCTCGGCCGGGGTCGCCTCTTCGGCACCCAGATGCTCACGCATGTGCCCTTCCAGCACCTCCAGCATCAGGCCGTTGACGGCACCGCGAATGGCCGCGATCTGCTGCAAAATGGCGGCGCAGTCGCTCTCCTGCTCCAGCGCGTGCTCCAGCGCACCGGCCTGTCCCTTGATGCGACGTACCCGTGCCAGCAGCTTCTTTTTACCGTGAATGGTGTGTGACATGCAGGATCCTCTCGATCAATAAAACTATACTGGGGTATAGTATATTGCATTGTCGTCCTCAGGAGAAATCCATGTCATCCCTTGCCTCATCCCACTGCCACCAACCCGTCGTCCACGAAGGGAATCCGCTGGCCGAACAGAAGACTCGCTGGGCCATGCTGCTGACCGTCATCATGATGGTGGCGGAGATCGGCGGCGGCTGGTTCTACAACTCCATGGCGCTGCTGGCCGATGGCTGGCACATGAGTTCCCACGCGCTGGCGCTCGGCCTCTCGGTGCTGGCCTACCGCGCCGCCCGCCACTTTGCCCGCGACCACAGATTCAGCTTCGGCACCTGGAAGATCGAGGTGCTGGGTGGCTTCACCAGCGCTCTCCTGCTGGTGGGGGTGGCCGGGCTGATGCTGTTCGAGTCGGTGTTCAGGCTGCTCGATCCCAGCCCGATCCACTATCAACAGGCGATCGCCATCGCGCTGGTGGGGCTGCTGGTGAATCTGGCCTGTGCCTGGCTGCTCAAGGATGATCACGGCCATCATCACCACGGCCATGGGCATGACCACCATCATGGGCATGACCACCATCATGGGCATCACGACCACGATCATCATGACCATGACGATCACCACGGCCATCAGGATCTCAACCTGCGTGCCGCCTATATCCACGTGCTGGCGGATGCGGCCACTTCCGTGCTGGCGATCCTGGCACTGGTGGGGGGCATGCTGTGGGGGGCCGACTGGCTGGATCCCCTGATGGGCATAGTGGGGGCCGTACTGGTGGCGGTGTGGGCCTGGGGTCTGCTGCGCGACTCCGGTCGGGTGCTGCTGGATGCCGAGATGGATACCCCGTTGGTGGGTGAGATCCGTGAGGTGATTGCCGACCTGCCGGATGCCGAGATCCGCGATCTGCACGTCTGGCGGGTGGGCCAGCAGCAGTATGCCTGCGTGCTCTCCCTGCTGATGACTGCGCCTGTCTCCGCCAGCGAGATCCGCGCGCGGTTGGCGATACATGAAGAGCTGGTCCATGTGACCATAGAGATAGCCACTCCATAGCCAGATTTATGGCTGTCTATGCCAGATAGCGTGCAACTTGTACTCTGCAACACGAGTAAATCGAAGCAGTTTTTTCTGGGGAGGCCTGTGGCAGGCACGTGCTGACTATGTGCCTGGTACAAGCCTCACCGGGGCTAGGGGTGAGATGTGACGGTTTGAGTTAACGTTCGAAGAAGCGATAGAGGTGTTCTACCTGCATCGGGCAGTCAGCTACCAGATGCACATGATCGCGGGCCTGCTCGACCGTATCGAAACTGACCGGGCAGCCGAGGGTGTCGGTCAGCTCGTAGAGAGCGCCATCATTGCCTCTGAATTCGATGAGCCAGCCGGGGATGGCCACGTCGTGGAGTATTTCGGCCTCTTGCAGGATCTGTTGTTGATAGAGCTTGCGAAGTTCACTGACTGTCATGATGCTCTCCTGTGAAGGGGGATTCAGCTCCAGTCTATGCCTCTCTTTGTGCGGACGGCAACCGGATCATCCCCGCAGGACCTCCCAGGCCCAGCGGATACGGATAAAGGTCTCGGCATTACCACCCCGATCCGGATGGTGCTGCAATGCCAGCTCCCGCCAGCGGCGGCGGATCGCCTCCTGACTCGCCCCCTCATTCAACCCCAACAGGGCCAGCGCCTCGGCTTTGTGCCCCTCACCGTCATAAGCGCGCCAGAAGCGGTTGAGCAGGGCTTCAACTTCGGCACGGTCGGTCTGCCAGAACACCTGCCAGTCGAGATAGTAGCTACGCAGATTTTCGCCAAGGGCAAAGCCGTGGTTGGCCTCCTGATTCCCGGCCAGCGGTTCGAGCCGGATATCCAGGGTGCTGATTACCAGCCACCATCCCTCTTGCCAGAGCTCGGCCTGCAACTGGTAGAGGGCGTTCATGATCAGGAAGTTGACCCGAAACAGCTGTAGTTGCTCATCGTCAGCCAGTACCGGAATTGCCCCCTGCTGGCGCAGGGAGGCCATTAGCTCGTGCACCTTGTAGCTGCCCGCCGCCTGTTGCAATAGCACCAGCAGAGGGGCGATCAGCGGATTATTGTTGGCTTCGCTCATTCGGCGCCCTGTTCTCTGGGCGGTTGCAGGGCGATCAGCAGCTCACCCGCCTGCGGGGTGACGGGGCCGGTAACGATCTGGGGCTTGCCCTTGCCATCCATGATGAACAGCGGGATGGCGCCGGGATTGGCGGTCTGATACTGGGCCCAGTCGAACGCCTCGCTCAGGCGGGTCGCCTTGATCTGGCCACCCCGGCTCAGCAGGCCGCTCAGCCTGGCATAGTTGATATCGGGCCCAAACAGGTTCTGGCGAGCGCGGAAGGTGGCGCTCTCCCGGTTCGCCTTGCCGTGCTGCTCGCTGGAGCGCAGGGAGTAGACCTGCTCCTCGCCATAGAGGTGGGCGAAGTGCAGCACCCCGAGGGCGTTGTTGTGGCGGTTGGGGGAGAGGGCCAGCACGGTACTGATGCTGGTGAGCGGCAGGTGCAGCTCGGCATGTTCCGACTGGGGGTTGCCGAAGTAGCAGGGGAGGTTGCTCATCCGTGCCTGTTTGCAGAACTCCCAGGCGGGATCGCAGAGCTGTACCGGCACCCCCTGATCCGCCAGCGCCTTGCCGATGGCCCTAGCCACCGAGTTGGCCCCTATGATGAGCCAGGTATTGGGGGCGCTCTGGCGCATCTTGAGCAGGCTGGCCAGCGGCGCCGAGGTGAGGCTCTGCAGCACCACGGTGGAGATGATCACCGCAAATACCAGCGGCACCAGCTTGTCGGCATCGGGGATCTCGGCCTGATGCAGGCTGATAGCGAACGAGGCGCTGACCGCCGCCGCGACTATGCCACGTGGGGCGATCCAGCTCAGCAGGGCGCGAGCCCGCCAGGAGAGATCCGAGCCCCAGGTCGAGACCAGAATACAGAGCGGACGCGCCACGAATTGCACCACGCAGAGCAGCGCCAGCACCATGGGGCCGAGTTGCCAGAGCTGGGCCAGATCGAGGCGCGCCGCCAGCAGGATAAACAGGCTGGAGATAAGGATGACCGCGAGATCCTCCTTGAACGCCAGCACCTCCTCTAGGTCCAGCCCCTCCTGATTGGCGAGCCAGATACCGAACACGGTCACCGCCAGCAGGCCGGACTCGTGGCTCAGCCAGTTGGAGAGGCTGAAGGTGACCAGCACCAGCGCCAGCACGCCGAACTTGTGCAGGCTGACCGGTAGCCAGTCCTTGCGAATGAGCAGGGTGGTGAGCCAGCCCGCCGCCACCCCGATCAGGGAACCGACCAGCACTGTCTTGCCCAGCGCCAGCAGGGTATGGCTGATGAGATCCCCCTGACTGCCGAGGCGTACCGCCTCGAACACCAGCACTGCAAACAGGGCGCCGATAGGGTCGATGACGATCCCCTCCCAGCGCAGGATGCGGTCCACCTCCCGGGTGGGGCGGATCACGTTGAGCATGGGGGCGATCACCGTCGGGCCCGTTACCACCAGTACCGCGCCGAGCATGGTGGCGACCCGCCAGTCCAGCCCCAGCAGGAAGTAACCGGCGCTGCCGATGACGGCGAAGCTGACCAGCATGCCGGTGGAGCAGAGATTGCGCACCACCTTGCCGATCCCCTTGAGCTCGGCCAGATGGAGGGTTAGCGCCCCCTCGAACAGGATGATGGCCACCGACAGGGAGACCAGCGGAAACAGCAGCTCCCCGAGCAGGGCATCGGGGTCGAGCAGGCCGCTGACCGGGCCCAGAGTCAGGCCGGTGAGCAGCAGAAACAGGATGGCGGGCACCCGCAGCGACCAAGCAAGCCATTGGGCCAGCACGGAGACCAGGGCGATCCCGGCCAGAGAGAGGGCAATCATGCAGACCTCGATTCAGGCAATGAGTATGGAGCTAGTGTAGTGGCTAAGTTGGTCAGATTGACACCTGAAGGAGCGTGCATCATGGCCGGGATGGGGAGATGTGCGACAGTCGGCGTCATGGTGGCTGGCTGTGGTGTGAAGGGTGCCAGCCAGACGCCAACCGTGGTGACGGGTTGGCCTTGGGGCCGGATTAGATGGGGCTCTCCTTGTGGAGCTCGCCGACACAGTCGGCCAGCGCCAGTACCAGTGCGGAGCGCACCATCTGATCGAGCCGGTTGAGCTGCATCTGGTAGAAGGCCCAATCCTCTTCGCTGGCGGGGGGCTCCAGCTTCATCATGCCGCCTTGATTGACCCCGTGCAGGCGGTCGAGCAGATCGCGGATCGGCTTGTCGCTGAAGCGGTAATCCTTGGGGTCGCGCACCAGAAAGTCGCGGATCTTGATATAGGCTTCGATATCCTGATAGCGCTCGAGTGAGATGAGGCCGAGGGCGAAGATGAGCTTGAGGCGCACCTCCAGCTGGCCGAGGGGGCCGCTCTGGTTGAGCAGGGGTTCGATGGCGTATTTGACGGCATACTCCTCCTGACGAAACGCGCGTCGCATCAGGGAGTCGACCGCCTCTTCCAGGATGGTCACGGCTTCGAGAAAGAAGCCGCGGGGGCCATCCTGCTCGTTCAGTCGTTCCAGTACTTCATCTTCCTGGTGTGTGGTCATAGGTGCATTGGGTCCAGCTGACAGGGAGAGAGTCAGCCTCTCTCCCGGTTTTTATCATATGGGGCACATTCCCTTGCCATTCAAGCGCTTGGCGCGCTATCAGTGGTGGCTGAATGCGCCGCAAGCAGGGTCATTACAGGGTTTCGTAACGGGCGACGATGGCGCGAACCACCTCGCTCTCTTCATCCAGTCCGGTGACGCGGGCCAGCGCTTTGGCCGGGCCCAGCTCCGCCAGCAGGGCTTGCAGCTCCACCGCCTGCGGGTCATCGGCATTGCGATAGTGGAGCGCAGCGGCGATCCCCTCCTGCAGTTGCTCGTTTGGCAGGCCGTACTCCAGGGTGCCCAGCAGCGGCTTCACCAGTCGATCTCCCGCCGCCAGCTTGCGCAGTGGCTGACGACCGACCCGGTCAATCTCGTCCACCAGATAGGGGTTGGCGAAGCGGGCCAGGATCTTCTCGATGTAGGCGGCGTGCAGGCGCGGGTCGAAGCCGTAGCGTTTCACCAGCACGGCACCGCTCTCTTCCATGGCGCGGCGTACCTTGCTGCGGATCACCGGATCCTCGATCGCCTCGCGCACTGTGCGGTAGCCCCGCAGCTTGCCGAGATAGGCGGTGACGATGTGGCCAGTGTTGAGGGTGAACAGCTTGCGCTCGACGAAGGCCATCAGGTTGTCGGTGGGCTCCATGCCCGCCACCTGTGGCAGCTCCCCCTTGAACTGGGTCTGGTCGACGATCCACTCGCTGAAGCTCTCGACCGTCACTTCCAGCGGGTCATCGTTGGCAGCCGCGGCGGGCGGCACGATGCGATCCACCGCCGAGTCGACGAAGCCGATACAGGATTCGAGCGTGGCATGATACGCGACCGGCAGGTACTTGAGTACCTCCCGCTTGAGGTGGCTGGTGCCGCGCACCATGTTTTCGCAGGCGATCACGTTGAGTGGTGTCAGGTTGCCGGCATCGAAGCGAGCTTGCAGCCCCTTGGCCAGGGTGCTGGCAATCTTGTCCAGAATGTTGGGGCCCACTGCCGTGGTGACCAGATCGGCAGTGATGATACGGGCGATCACCTCGTGACCGGCGGAACTGACCGCTGCCACGTTGCGCACCACGTCCAGTTTCTGATCCGCCCCTACCACATGAACCTTGTACTCCTGACGGTGGTTGAGCTGGTCGATCAGGATGTCGTTGACGTCGGCGAAGGTGACCTGATGGCTGGCATCTGCCAGCACTTTACCGATAAAGCCGCGACCGATGTTACCAGCACCAAAATGTAATGTTTTCATGATATTAACCTCTTGAACCAAAGACGATGAAAGATGATTACGCAGCCTGTTCGGCACCCAGCAGATCCAGGAAGGCCTGGGGATCCGTGGTGCTGGCCAGCCGGTCGATGAGACCGGGTTCATCCAGTGCATTGGTCAGGCGGGTTATCACCTGCATGTGTTCGTCGTTGCGGGCGGCGATGCCGATCACCAGCCGCGCTACCTCATCGGCAGCCTCGCCAAAGGCGACCCCGGCCGGGTACTGGCAGATGACGATGCCGGTACGCTTCACAAACTCCTTGGCGGCGATGGTGCCGTGGGGCACGGCGATGGATTCGCCGAGGTAGGTGGAGACCAGCTGTTCACGCTCCAGCATGGCGTTGACGTAGTCGGGCGCCACGTAACCGCGCTCTGCCAGCAGTCGGCCTGCGGTCAGGATGGCGGCCTCCTTGTTGTCCGCTTTCAGTCCCAGATGCACGTCATGATGGCTCAGGGTAAAGACTTCGGCTGCCTGCGGCTCGTAGCTGTCGTCGTTGGCGGCCACCAGCAATTGTGGGTTGGCGACGTCATCGTTGGCGGCGCGGCTCAGGCTCTGTACCAGCTCCTGATAGAGGCCGTTGTCGAGGAAGTTGGTGAGCGAAATATGGTGAGCGTTCGGCGCATGGCGACGGGCCCGCTCGGTCAGATCCTTGTGGGTGATGACCCAGTCCACCTGATCGTCGAGCTGATCGATGGCGCGGTTGGTAACGCTGATATCGAGCCCGGCGGCCTGCACCCGCTTGCGCAGCATGCCGGCGCCCATGGCGCTGGAGCCCATGCCCGCATCGCAGGCGACCACAATATTGCGCACCGCCATCAGTTCGCCGCCCGGCTTCTTGGCCGCTGCGGTTTCAGGCTTGCCGCCCTTCATGGCTTTCATCTTGCGAGTGGCTTCACCGAGGGCATCGGCCTCGTCGGCTTCCGGCTGCTGGGCGCGGACGAACACGGCGGCGACCAGGAAAGAGACCAGAGTAGCGCTGATGATGGAGAGGGCGACCCCGATCAGGGAGGCTTTCGGCGTCATCAACAACACGGCGAAGATGGAACCCGGTGAGGCAGGGGAGACCAGACCAGCATTGAACAGGGTCAGGGTAAAGACCCCGGTCATGCCGCCGGCGATCACCGCCAGAATGAGGCGCGGGTTCATCAGCACATACGGGAAGTAGATCTCGTGGATGCCGCCGAAGAAGTGAATGATGGAGGCACCTGCAGCGGACTGCTTGGCGGCGCCGCGGCCGAACACCATGTAGGCCAGCAGCACGCCCATGCCCGGGCCCGGGTTCGCTTCAATCAGGAAGAAGATGGAGCTGCCGTGCTCGGTCGCCTGCTGGATCCCCAGCGGCGAGAAGATGCCGTGGTTGATGGCGTTGTTGAGGAACAGGATCTTGGCCGGTTCGACAAAGATGGAGGTGAGCGGCAGCATGTGGTTATCCACCAGGAAGCCGACGCCACCGGCCAGCACGCCGGAGAGCACCTTGACGAAGGGGCCGATCACGAAGAAGGCGAGGATCGCCAGCAGCATGCCGATAAGGCCAGCGGAGAAGTTGTTGACCAGCATCTCGAAGCCGCTCTTGACGCGACCGTCCATCGCCTTGTCGAAGCGCTTGATGGCCCAGCCACCGAGCGGGCCGACCATCATGGCACCCATAAACATCGGGATGTCGGTCCCCACGATGACACCCATGGTGGTGATGGCACCGACCACGCCGCCACGATCACCGCCCATCAGCTTGCCGCCGGTGTAGCCAATCAGCAGCGGCAGCAGGTAGGTGATCATGGGGCCGACCAGCTTGGCCAAGGTTTCATTGGGCAGCCAGCCGGTGGGGATAAAGAGGGCGGTAATAAAGCCCCAGGCGATAAAGGCGCCTATGTTGGGCATGACCATATTGGACAGGAAGCGTCCAAAATTCTGTATCTTGACTTTGGTATCCGGTGATAACATGTCGGGACCCCGTTTTAAGCCTGTTTGATTAATAGTGGTAGTCGGGATGGCCGGTTTTGCCGAACCGCCATCCCTGTCGTCTAAGCAACTTCAATCTACCAGCTTGTGATCAAATTAGGCTGAAAACGGGGTGTCTTGTGATCCACCTCTCAGATACCCCATCACACCCCCTCTCCAACCAGTGATGAAGATCACATTCGCTCGCTGTAATTCGGCTACATTTCGATCTTTTCTATTTTTAATGACCATTTCTTGTGATCCAAATCACTAAATCAGCTTTGCCGTGCTTTTGCATAAAGGTGATTTACTTCACAAATTCAGTTTTTGTATTCGAATGGGACAAATCACTCAATAACTCATCAGCGGGTAGTGACGATGGATCTATCGAAATTTCTCTCTACTAGCCAATGAATCAATAGATTTGTAACCCGCTTTCAGTTTTTACGGTCGGTGATTGGGTCTCTTTTGAGGTCGGTTGATGGGAATGGGCGCCAACATGCAGGATGTTATCGAGCGGCAGATGTTCGGGGTGCTTGCTTGCCGCGCAGGGCAGACAGCAGATAAAAACAAACCGCCAGCAGGCGGTTTGTCGGTTTTGGTGATCTGGCCCCAGTCGGGGGCTGCGGCTTAGTAGAAGCCGGCATCCTCGGAGGAGGGGCGGGTCTTGAAGCGGCGATGGAGCCACATGTACTGCTCCGGCGCCTTGCGCACCGCAGCTTCAATCTCGCGGTTGGCGCGGGCGGCATCAATCATGTCATCTCCGCTCGGGTAGTCGGCGAGCGGCGCCCCGATATGCAGGGTGTAACCCTCGCTGGTACGGATGTTGTAGCAGGGCAGGGTGACGGTGTTTTTAACCCGAGCCAGGGTGGCGGTGCCGGTGATGGTGGCCGCCTGCTCTACCGCGAAGTAGGGCACGAACACGCTGGCGTGGCTGCCGTAGTCGTGATCCGGTGCATACCAGAGGGCGTCGCCGTTGCGCAGCGCCTTGATCATCCCCTTCACATCCATCCGGTCCACCAGATATTTGTTGGAGGCGCAGCGACCGTGGTACTGGGCATACTCCAGCACCGGGTTGGTGTTGGGGCGATAGACGCCGACCCCGGGGCGCACCAGCCCGAAACAGCGGGCGTTGAGTTCCAGCGTTAGGAAGTGGCAGGAGAGCAGCAGCATGCCCTGACCTTTTTCCATGGCAGCGATGACATGCTCTTCCCCTTCCACCTTCATCAGGTTGCGCATCCGCCAGTCTGGCCAGAACCAGGCGATCCCCACCTCGAACACGGCACAGCCCACGCTCTCGAAGTTTGCCTTGAGCAGTTTCTCCCGCTCATCCCGGGTCAGCTCGGGCATCGCCAGCTCCAGATTGCGACGGGCAATCTTCACCCGGGACTTCAATATCCTGGCGGCGAGGCGACCGAGCTGACGGCCCAGCCACATCTGGCTGCGCCACGGCAGCAGGGTCAGCAGCCAGAGCAGGCCGAGGCCGAACCAGCTGGCCCAGTAACGGGGATGAAACAGGCGGGGCTCGAGGCGGGGAGCGTTGTCGTGGGCCATGGCTAATCTCTTATTCGCAAACACAATCGGGGGATTCTAGCCGAAAAGGGGGGGCGGGGGCGAATGGCTATGTGCTGGTCAGAGGGGCTGATTGTGGTTCACTGGTGTTACGGGAATCCTAACTATCGGTTTCCTTTAAATGGAAACCGCAGGTTTGCTTTTTCTCCCTCAAATAAAAGAGTGTGATAAAATCGGCGACTGATTTTTCAGGTTTTGAGAGTCGATACAGATGAAGATCACCCTGCCCGAGTTTGAAAAAGCCCGCGTTCTGGTCGTTGGCGATGTCATGTTGGACCGTTACTGGCATGGCCCCACCGGCCGGATCTCCCCCGAGGCGCCGGTGCCCGTGGTCAAGGTTGAACACATTGAGGAGCGCCCGGGTGGCGCGGCCAACGTGGCCCTCAACTCCGCCGCCCTTGGCGCTCACGCTGTGCTGCTTGGCCTGACCGGTCAGGACGAGGCAGCCGATGCCTTGGCTGGCCAGATGGCTGGCGTCAAGGTGGCCTGTGATTTCGTTCGTCTGGCCGACTTCCCGACTATCACCAAGCTGCGGGTGCTGTCCCGCAACCAGCAGCTGCTGCGTCTGGACTTTGAAGAGCCCTTCCACTCCGTCGATGCCACCCTGCTGATGAGCAAGGTCGAGCAGGCGCTGCCGAATAGCGACGTGATGATCCTCTCCGACTACGGCAAGGGTGCTCTCAACGACGTGCCCGGCATGATCCAGCGCGCCCGAGCCGCCGGTATTCCGGTGCTGGTCGACCCCAAGGGTACCGACTTCGAGAAGTACCGCGGCGCCACCCTGCTGACCCCCAACATGTCCGAATTCGAAGCCGTGGTGGGCAAGGTGAAGAGCGAAGAGGAGCTGGTCGCCAAGGGGCTGGATCTGGTCAAACGCTTCGAGCTGGATGCTCTGCTGGTCACCCGTTCCGAGAACGGCATGACCCTGATCCGCGAAGGTCAGCCGGAGCTGCATCTGCCGGCTCAGGCTCACGAGGTTTATGATGTGACCGGTGCCGGTGATACCGTCATCTCCACTCTGGCTACCTCGCTGGCGGCAGGCAAGAGCCTGGACGAAGCCTGTGCGCTGGCCAATACCGCAGCCGGTATCGTGGTCGGCAAGCTGGGTACCTCTACCGTCAGCCCGGTCGAGTTGGCCAATGCCCTCTACACCGAGCAGGAGACCGGCTTCGGCGTCATGTCCGAAGCCCAGCTGAAAGTGGCGGTTCGTGCCGCCCGTCTGCGCGGCGAGAAGGTAGTGATGACCAACGGTTGCTTCGACATCCTGCATGCCGGCCATGTCTCCTATCTGGCCAACGCCGGCAAGCTGGGGGATCGCCTGATCGTGGCGGTCAACACCGACGAGTCGGTTCGCCGTCTGAAAGGGCCGGGTCGTCCGGTCAACCCGACCGAGCGCCGTATGGCCGTACTGGCTGCGCTGGGCGCGGTGGACTGGGTTGTGCCCTTCTCCGAGGATACCCCGCAGCGCCTGATCGCCGAGATCCTGCCGGATCTGCTGGTCAAGGGCGGCGACTACAAGCCGGAAGATATCGCCGGTTACGCCGAAGTGACTGCCAACGGCGGTGAGGTGCGCGTCCTCAACTTCGAGGATGGCTGCTCCACCACCGACATCATCAAGACGATCCGCGAGCGCGGCTAACGTTCTGCTAGCCCCGCAATCTGGCGGGGCTCACTATCGGCGGTAGCAAACCGGCAGAAATACGGATAACAAAAAGGCGACCTTGCGGTCGCCTTTTTCATGTCCGATAGCGGCTATCAGCCTTTGGCTTTTGCCGTGGCAGGCATCAGACCCTGGTTCACTTCCACCAGATCCTGCGCTTCCAGAATACCGGCAGCCTGTTTCAGGCTCAGGATATTGAGAATGTAGTTGTAACGGGCTTCGGAGAGCTTCTGCTTGGCCTCGTACAGCTTGCGAGTAGAGTCCAGCACGTCGACGATGGTACGGGTACCCACTTCGTAACCGGCTTCGGTTGCCTTCAGGGCGCTGTCGGCGGAGACCACAGACTGGCTGTAGGCGCGAACCGAGCCGATGCTGGCGTTCACGTTGTTGTAGGAGGAGCGCACTGTGCTCTGCACCGAGCGGAAGTTCTTCTCCAGCAGTTCACTGGCCGCAACGTAGTTGTATTGAGCCTGTTTTACCTTGGAGCTGGTGGCGCCACCACTGTAGATGGGCAGCTTGAAGGTCAGACCGATATTGGCCTGATTGTCATTGCCGCCGCTCTGAATACTATCCAGCTTGTAATCGGTATTGCTGGTTTGCAGTCCGGCCCCCAGATCCAGAGTCGGCTCATGGCCGGTTTTGGCCAGATCGATCTGCTCCTTGGCAATGTCCTTGCTGATGCGGGCACTGTGCAGTTGCAGGTTCTTGTCCAGCGCCAGCTCCAGCCACTTGTCGGAGCCGAAGGCGGTCTTCTGCGGGCTGAAACGATCGGTGTTCAGCACGTCCAGATTGCGGTGATCGATACCGGTCAGCTCGCGCAGGGTCTCGTAGCTGTTGTCCAGCGAGTTTTCGGCATTGATCTCGTCAGCCAGCGCCTGGTCGCGGGAGGCTTCAGCTTCATGGACGTCGGTGATGGCGGTCAGGCCCACTTCGAAACGCTGCTGGGTTTGCTCCAGTTGGCGCTCTACTGCAACCTTGTTGGCACGGACGAACTCCAGGGTATCCATCGCCTTGAGCACATCAAAGTAGGCTTTGGCGGTGCGCACCATCAGGTTCTGGATTTCGAGGTTGTAGGCGACATCAGACTGGGTGGCCTGCTTCTCGCTGATATCCAGATTGACCCAGTTACTGCGACGATAGAGGGATTGCGACAGCGTCACCTCACCCTTGGCGTTGGTATTGCTCTGGGTGTCGTTCTTGTTTTGCAGATAATTGAGCCCGGCACCCAGATCGATCTGGGGCAGCAGAGGGGCTCGGGATTCGTTGATCTTCTCGAAGGCTTGGTCGCGAACGGCTTTGGACTGCAGCAACTGCGGGTCTTTCAGCTGGGCTTGTTGATAGATATCGAGCAGGTTTTCGGCGTGGGCACCGGCACTGACGCCCAGCAACACCATGACTGACAAAAGTGTTCTTTTCATAGATCGTTTTAACCTTATGTAGTAACCCAAACTGGTTGCTGGAGAGGCAAATATTGTCACCGACCAAGCTTGATTGCAGCTTAATCACTCTACTATAAGCAAAATTTAATGCTAAGAGTCTCAGGTCCGGTGACGGGAACGTCAAGAACCGGACGCAGTTTTCTCCCCGCGCGCCTAGCCAAATGGTCTGTGGCTGCTAAAATCCACCCCTCATTACCATGGCACGCCGAGTGAATGAACGTTCATTCATGTTCCTCGGATTTTATGGTCAAACTGATACAAGTCAAGCTGACGGGAGCCCCGGATGTCGCAGCAACCCTTGCCGCAAGATCGGCATTACGCCGCCGATGATGTGAAAATCATTGAAAAATCAGCTGGATATAACGGCTTCTTCAAGGTGAATGTCTATCGTCTGCAGCATCGGTTATTTGCGGGCGGCTGGAACCAGCCCATCGTGCGCGAGCTGTTCGAGCGGGGCCATGCTGCCGCGCTGCTGCCCTATGATCCAGTACGCGACCAGATCGTGCTGGTGGAGCAGTTCCGTATCGGCGCCATGGAGACCAGCCCGACCCCCTGGCTGCTGGAGCTGGTGGCCGGCATCATCGACGAAGGGGAGACCGCCGAGGCGGTGGTGCGTCGCGAAGCGGTAGAAGAGGCCGGGATCGAGGTTGCCCGCTGCGAGCATGCCATCAGCTATCTGGTGAGCCCGGGCGGCAGCACCGAGCGGATCGAGGTCTTTGTGGGCGAGGTGGATGCCAGCAAGGCCGAGGGGCTGCACGGTCTGGCTGATGAAGGCGAGGATATCCGGGTGCACGTGGTGAGCCGCGAACAGGCCTACGCCTGGCTCAAAGAGGGACGCATCGACAATGCGGCCTCGGTCATCGCCCTGCAGTGGCTGGCCCTCAACCATGGCGAGCTGCGTGCCCGCTGGCTGGCAGATCGCTGAGGTGGCGCTGACCCTGCAACAGAGCAGGCGCTATGTGCCTGATCTGATGTCCTTGCAGCGTACCTGCGAGGTCAATTACATGGCGTTGATGAAACTGCTGCCGCCTGATGGGGAAGTCGGGGCCGAGCGCCGCTATCGGGTCGGCAACGATCTGCAGTTCCAGCTCACCATCATTGGCGAGAGTCGCTTCACCAATCAGGTGATCCTGAGCCAGCACAACCCCGAATTGCCCGAATATTTACAAGCCCAGATAGAGATTCGTTTGTATCATGATGTGCGGATGGCGGAAGTGTGTGCAGCGCAACAGATTTCCCGTTTGCAACCACGTTATGATTATCCCAATAAAAAGATGCACCAGCGGGACGAAAAGGAGCAGGTAAATCTGTTTCTGGCCGAATGGCTAAAATTTTGTCTCAGACATGGTACCAGCCCGATCAATATCTCCAGTTGAACAAATAAAAAGAAGCGTGATTTTGGAAACAGAGCTCCCCCAGGCGCAGGACGGCAGTGTGCGCCTGTTGCAAATTACCGACACCCACCTCTTCGCGAGTGCCGAAGGGCGGCTGTTGGCTGTGCGCACCGCAGAGAGTCTGGCCGCCGTGCTGGAACAGGTGCAGGCCAATGAACACCCCTACGAGGTGATTCTGGCGACCGGCGATCTGTCGCAGGATCACAGTCCGGAATCCTATCAGCGTTTCGCCTCCATGATGGCGCCCCTGGGCCGCCCCATCTACTGGCTACCCGGCAATCACGATGACAGCCCGCTGATGACCGAATATCTCCATGCCGCCGGGATCAGTGAATCCAAGCAGCTGGTGGGCGAGCACTGGCAGGTGATCCTGCTCGACACCCAGGTGCGCGGCAAACCCCACGGCATGATTGGCGATCACCAGCTGGCTGCCCTCGACCGCGCCCTGCGCCAATATCCTGATCGCCACGCCCTTATCACCCTGCACCATCAGGCGGTGCCGGTGGGCTGCGCCTGGCTGGATCAGCATAATCTCAAGAATGCCGACGACCTGTTCGCCGTGCTGGCTCGTCATCCGCAGCAGAAGACCATCCTGTTCGGCCACGTTCATCAGGAGTTTGACGAGGTGCACCGCGGGGTGCGGCTGATTGCCAGCCCATCGACTTGCATTCAGTTCAAACCGCTATCCGACGGCTTCGCGCTGGATGAATCCGGCCCGGGCTGGCGCTATCTGACCCTCTATCCGGATGGGCGGGTGGCCAGCGAGGTGTGGCGCCTGCCGGTGGGGCAGTTTGTGCCCGACCCCAACGCCACCGGTTATTGAGGAGAGCATTGCATGAAGTCGGTTCTCCTTTATCTGCACGGTTTCAACTCCTCACCGGGCTCCGCCAAGGCGCAGCAGATGGCTGCCTGGGTGGCCGCCAACCGGCCCGACATCGAGGTGATCATTCCGGCCCAGCCCAATACGCCAGCGGCGGCCTGGGCGGCTATCGAGCAGACCATCGCCGATCTGCAGGGGCGTTATGGTAGTGAATTCAAGCTCGGCGCCGTGGGCAGCTCCCTCGGCGGCTTTATGGCGACCCGAGTGAGCGAGCAGTACGGCTGCCGCGCCGCGCTGATCAATCCGGCGGTGCGCCCGCACGAGCTGCTCTGTGACTACCTCGGCCCCCAAACCAATCCCTATACGGGTGAGCAGTACGAACTGCTGCCTGAACATATGGACGAGCTGCGGGCACTGGCGGTACCGGTGACGGTGCCGGAGCGACTCTGGATCCTGCAACAGCAGGGGGATGAGGTGCTCGACTATCGCAAGGCGCTGGATGAGTACCGCTTTGCCCGCCTCTCGCTGGAATGCGGCGGCAACCACGCCTTTGTGGCGTTCGAGCGTTACCCCGCCCAGATTATCCGTTTCCTCGGGCTTTAATCATGCGACCGCCGTTGGCCGCCTTTCTGGAACAGGTACTGGCCACGGCGCAAGCGGGCCTCACCTACTCCAAAGACCCCTTCGATATCGGCCGTTTCGAAGCGCTGCGAGCGGCTACAGTGACCCTTATCGCCAGTCAGAGCGAGCTGGCGCCGGAAGCCATCAGCGACTGGATTGCCCTCGACAGCGGTTATCCCACCCCCAAGCTCGATGTGCGGGCCTTCATTCAGAACGATGCGGGCCATATCCTGCTGGTACAGGAGCGCAGCGACGACTGCTGGACTCTGCCCGGTGGCTGGTGCGATATCGGTGACTCGCCGGCGGATGCTGTGGTGCGTGAAGTGGTGGAGGAGACCGGCCTTGAGTGCCGTGCAGTGCAATTGCTGGCCCTGTTCGACAAGCTAAAACACCCTCATCCGCTCCAGCTGCCCCATGCGCACAAGGCTTTCTTTCTGTGCGAGGTGACCGGCGGCCAGCTGCTGGGCGAAACCGATGAAACCAAAGGGGCGGGGTACTTCCCCATCGACAACTTGCCCCCGCTCTCCTGCCATCGGGTGGTGGCCTCCCAGTTGCGCACCCTCCATGAGCACTTGCTGCAGGGGCGGCGCGATACCCTGTTTGATTGACATCTGAGGAAGTGAACCCGTTCGAGCTGGGGGAGGTGCCGACGCGCGATGGCGTGCACCATCCAGCGGATCGACAGGTCTGAACAAAAGGGGCTCATATGTTCCTGTTGCACCCAGCGGGGCAGTGTTAATCTTTAGCGGCCTGTTTACTTTGCCTCGCCCGGGGCAGGGAATGGCCGAACTCTTCTGAACTTCACTGCCAACAGGGAGCACGTTTGTGACAACTCCTTCTGCGCTGCCGGATCTGGTACTGGGCGCCTCTCTCTACTTTCCGCCGCTGTTCAAGGCGGTGCTGCTCGGCCTGCTCTGCTGGCTGCCGGTGCACCATCTGCTGCGTGACTGGCTCTATGGTGGGGATGTCTGGCACCCTTTGTTGATGGATCTCTCCCTCTTTATCCTCGCCGTCAGCGGCGCTCTATGGATGCTGTTACATGGCTAAATCACCTCTCGCGACCCTCAAATACTTCTCCACCCTGCTGGTCTGCGCGCTGGCGCTGGCGGCGGGCTGGTGGCTGTGGAACTACTACATGCAGGGGCCCTGGACCCGGGATGGCAAGGTGCGCGCCGAGCTGGTCAGCATTACCCCCGAGGTGTCGGGCAAGATCATCAAGATCGCGGTGAAGGACAACCAGCTGGTGAAGGCGGGGGAGGAGATCTTTACGCTCGACCCCGAGCCCTACCGGATCGCCCTCGATAATGCCCGGGCGGCGCTGGCCAAGGCGAAATCGGATCTCGACAAGGCCGAGCACGAGGCGAACCGCCGTAGCGGCCTGTCGCGCAGCGTCATCTCAGCCGAGACGATGGACGAAGCGCGCCTCAATGCCCAGGCGATGCAGGCGGCCTATCAGGTGGCACAGGCCAATCTGGAGAAGGCGGAGTGGTCGCTGGCCAAGACCCGGGTGCATGCCGCGAGCGATGGCTACATCACCAACCTGCAGACCCGGGTCGGCAACTATGCCAGCGCCGGCGTGCCGCTGGTGGCGCTGGTGGATACTCACTCCTTCTATGTACAGGGTTACTTTGAAGAGACCAAGCTTGGCCACATAGCACCGGGCAAACCGGCCGAAGTGGTGCTCTACAGTGGTGAGCAGCGGTTGCGTGGCGAGGTGGAGAGCATAGGGCGCGCCATCCACGATCAGAGCGTCGATGGCGGCAACGGCCTGCTGATCGACGTCAAACCCAACGTGCCCTGGGTGCGGTTGGCCCAGCGGGTGCCGGTGCGGATCAAGCTGCTGGATGTGCCGGCGGACATGACGCTGATCGCCGGCACCACCTGCACCATCACCATTGGCGAGTAGGGTGAGCGAGTCATTCTGGCTGCGTACCCCCTGGGGGAAGGCGACAGGGGGGCAGTGGCGCTATGCCCTGCGCAATGCGCTGGCCATGTGCCTGTCGCTCTGGCTGGCCTTCGTGCTGCAGCTCGACTCCCCCTACTGGGCGATGAGCTCGGCCGCGGTGGTGAGTTTTCCCACTGTGGGCGGGGTGATCAGCAAGAGTCTGGGGCGGGTGGTTGGCAGCCTGATGGGGGCGATGGCTGCGGTGGTGATCACCGGTCTTGGCATCAGCGATCCCTGGCTGTTCAGCTTTCTCATCGCCCTCTGGCTGGGCTTGTGCACCTACATATCCAACCACTATCAGAACAACGTCTCCTACGCCTTCGCCCTCGGCGGTTACACTGCCGCCATCATCGCCTTCTCCTGCGTCAATGTGGCGGATCCCCACCATATCTTCGATATTGCCCAGGCGCGGGTGAGCGAGGTGATCATCGGCATCCTCTGCGGCGGTCTGATGATGATGATCCTGCCCAGCACCTCCGACAGCGAAACCCTGCTGGAATCCCTGCGCAAGAGCCAAGCCCGCCTGCTGGAGCATGCCCAGCTGCTCTGGCTGGGGGAGATGACGCACGAGGTACGCAGCTCCCACGAGGGGTTGATCGGCCAGATCCTCACCATGAACGTACTACGCATTCAGGCGGTCTGGAGCCATCACCGGCTGCGGCGCCAGAGCCGGCTGCTCAACTTCCTGCTCCATCGCCAGCTGCGCCTGATCAGCCTTATCTCCAGCCAGCGCCGCATGCTGCACAACTGGCCGGAACAACCGGAAGGCATTCAGGCGCTGCTCGCCACCCTGCTGGCCGAGCTTGGCAAGCCGGAGTGCGACAAGTATCGGGTCGCGAGGTTGCTGGCTCCCCTGATGCCGACCAGCGAGCATGATTACCGGCTGCGCACCTTTTTGCTGCGGCTGCGCCACTTCTGCTGGAGCTATCTGGAGTGCCAGCGCTGGCTCGACCGGTTGACCCGCTACGACGATCAGGAGTGGCCGGCGCCGCCCCGTCACACCTCCCTCACCAGCCATACCGACACGCTGGAGGCCGCCTACAACGGCGGGCGCACCTTCCTCTGCGTGCTGCTCGGTTGCACTTTCTGGATCAACAGTCAGTGGGATGCGGGCAGCTCGGCGCTCACCATGCTCTCCATCTGCTGCGTGCTCTACTCGGCGACCCCGGCGCCGGCTCAGGGGGCCAACACCATGCTCAGGGCGATCCTGCTGCTCAGCCTCATCTGCTTTACGGTCAAGTTTGGCCTGATGATCCGCATCGACGATTTCTGGATCTTCTGCCTCTTGCTCTTTCCGGCGCTGCTCACCATGCAGCTCTGCAAACAACAGCAGGTGCGGCAGGCGGGCCTCTGGGGCCAGATGATCGTGCTGCTCGGCTCGTTTCTCGCCATCACCAATCCGCCCAGCTACGACTATCAGCAGTTCATCAACAGCAGCCTTGCCCAGATGCTGGGGGTGATGAGCGCCGCGCTGGCGTTTCAGCTGCTGCGACCCAGCTCGGATCGGCGCAAGAGCCGCCGCCTCATCCGCTCCCTGCGCCGCCACTTCATGGAGCAACTGGAGCCCGCCCCGCGCCAGAGCGAGAGCCAGTTCGAGTCGCTCATCTACCACTGCATCAGCCAGCTCGGCCAGAGTCAGGATCAGACCGCCCGCCTCTGGGTATTGCGCTGGGGCGTGGTGCTGCTCAACTGCAGCCATATCGTCTGGCAGCTGCGCCAGTGGCGCGGTGACGAGCACCCCCTCTATCTGGTGCGCGACAACTGTATCCGCAGCCTGAAGGGGATCCTCACCGAGCAGGGGGTGCAGCACGCCTCCTTGGATCGCACGCTGGCCGAGCTGCAGCGGATCAGTCAGGGGCTGGCCAACCATGGCGATGGCACGGCGCGAGAGCTGGCAGGCATGGTGTGGCGGCTGCAAAGTTCGCTCTCCCAGCTGCAACAGGCGCTGCCGGGCCCCGCCGAGGGGAGCTGAAACAGCCTTGGGAGGGGCACAATCCCCTCCGGATCACCCTTTCCCGCAGCCAAGTTTGTCCAATACCCTCCCAACGAGTAAGATTCTCCCCAAACGTCAATTCGCAAGGCCCTCCATGTCTACTCAATACAATGCGGATGCCATTGAGGTCCTCAATGGCCTTGAACCGGTGCGTCGCCGCCCCGGCATGTATACCGACACCACCCGGCCCAACCACCTCGGCCAGGAGGTCATCGACAACAGCGTCGATGAAGCGCTGGCAGGTCACGCCCGCAATCTGGAGGTGATCCTGCATGAAGACCAGTCCCTCGAAGTGATCGACGACGGCCGCGGTATGCCGGTCGATATCCACCCGGAAGAGGGTGTCAGCGGGGTGGAGCTAATCCTCTGCAAGCTGCACGCGGGCGGCAAGTTCTCCAACAAGAACTACCAGTTCTCCGGCGGTTTGCACGGGGTGGGTATTTCGGTCGTAAACGCCCTCTCCGATCGGGTCGAGGTGACGGTGCGTCGCGACGGTCAGGTCTACGACATCGCCTTCGAGCGTGGCGAGAAGGTGCAGGAGCTGACCATCACCGGCACTTGCGGCCGTCGCAACACCGGCACCCGGGTGCGCTTCTGGCCGCAGGCGAGCTACTTCGATTCGCCCAAGTTCTCGGTCACCAAGCTGGAGCACCTGCTCAAAGCCAAGGCCGTGCTCTGCCCCGGCCTCACCATCAAGTTCCTCGACAAGAACACCGGCATCAAGCTGGAGTGGTGCTACGAAGATGGCCTCAAGGATTATCTGGTCGATGCGGTCAAGCAGTTCACCTGCCTGCCGGAGCAGCCCTTTATCGGCTCGTTCAGCTCCGAACAATCGGCGGTGGACTGGGCGCTCTGCTGGTTGCCGGAAGGGGGCGAATGCCTCGCCGAATCCTATGTGAACCTCATTCCCACCGCCCAGGGCGGTACTCACGTCAACGGCCTGCGTCAGGGCCTGCTCGACGCCATGCGTGAGTTCTGCGAGTTCCGCAACCTGCTGCCGCGCGGGGTCAAGCTGACTCCGGAAGATATCTGGGATCGCTGCGCCTATATCCTCTCCATCAAGATGCAGGATCCGCAGTTTGCCGGTCAGACCAAGGAGCGACTCTCCTCGCGCCAGAGCTCGGCATTTGTCTCCGGCGTGGTGAAGGATGCCTTCAGCCTCTACCTGAATAGCAACACCGAGCTGGCGGAGCAGATCGCCGAGATCTGCATCAGCAGCGCACAGCGCCGGATGCGCGCCGCCAAGACGGTGGTGCGCAAGAAGATTACCCAAGGCCCGGCGCTGCCCGGCAAGTTGACCGACTGTAACTGCGCCGACCCCATGCAGGGTGAGCTGTTCCTGGTGGAGGGTGACTCCGCGGGCGGCAGTGCCAAGCAGGCGCGGGATCGCGAGTTTCAGGCCATCATGCCGCTGCGCGGCAAGATCCTGAACACCTGGGAGGTTGAGGCCGGTCAGGTGCTCGCCTCGCAGGAGGTGCACGATATTTCCGTGGCCATCGGCCTTGACCCCGATTCCGAGGATCTCAGCGGCCTGCGCTACGGCAAGGTGTGCATCCTCGCGGATGCGGACTCGGACGGTCTGCACATCGCCACCCTGCTCTGCGCCCTGTTCGTGAAGCACTTCCGCACGCTGGTGGAGAAAGGCCACGTCTATGTGGCCATGCCGCCCCTCTACCGGATCGATATCGGTAAAGAGGTCTACTACGCCCTCGACGAGGATGAGAAGAACGGCGTGCTGCAGCGGGTCGAGGCCGAGAAGAAAAAGGGCAAGGTGATGGTGACCCGATTCAAGGGCCTGGGCGAGATGAACCCGAAACAGCTGCGGGAAACCACCATGGATCCCAACACCCGCCGTCTGGTGCAGCTCACCATGGATCCGGCAGGGGAGAGTGAAGGGGATGCGGCTGACGAGACCCTGCAGCTGATGGACATGCTGCTGGCCAAGAAGCGGGCGAGCGATCGTCGCGAATGGCTCGAAGAGAAGGGCAACCTCGCCATCATCTAAGCCGTCGGCCAGCCCTCTCGGGGCTGGCAAGCATTTAGCCGGAGTCGCCCTGAGGCGGCTCCCGAACCGAAAGAGAAAATCACATGAGTGATGCTATCGAGCTCAGTCTGGACGGGGTAGAGCGCCAGCCAATGCGCACCTTTACCGAACAGGCTTACTTGAACTACTCCATGTACGTCATCATGGATCGGGCCCTGCCGCATATCGGCGACGGCCTCAAACCGGTGCAGCGGCGCATCATCTACGCCATGAGCGAGCTGGGTCTGTCGGCGCTCTCCAAGCACAAGAAATCCGCCCGTACCGTGGGTGACGTGCTGGGTAAGTACCACCCCCACGGCGACAGCGCCTGTTATGAAGCCATGGTGCTGATGGCCCAGCCCTTCTCCTACCGCTACCCGCTGGTGGATGGTCAGGGCAACTGGGGGGCGCCGGACGATCCCAAATCCTTCGCCGCCATGCGTTATACCGAGGCGCGGCTGTCGCGCTTCTCCGAGCTGCTGCTCTCCGAGTTGGGACAAGGCACGGTGGAGTGGACGCCGAACTTCGACGGCACCATGAAGGAGCCGGTGGTGCTGCCTGCCCGTCTGCCGCACATCCTGCTCAACGGGGTGACCGGTATCGCGGTGGGCATGGCGACCGACATCCCGCCCCACAACGCGCGGGAAGTGGCCTACGCCTGTGCCGAGCTGCTCGACAACCCCAATGCGGGGCTGGATGTGTTGATGCAGCACATTCAGGGGCCGGACTACCCGACCAACGCCGAGATCATCACCCCGCGCGACGATATCCGCAAAATCTACGAGACCGGCAAGGGCTCCATCAAGCAGCGGGCGGTCTGGAGCGAGGAGGATGGCGACATCGTCATCACAGCGCTGCCCCATCAGGCCTCCGGCGCCAAGATCATGGAGCAGATCGCCGCCCAGATGGTGGCGAAAAAGCTGCCGATGGTGACCGATCTGCGGGATGAATCTGACCACGAGAACCCGACCCGTCTGGTGATCGTGCCGCGCTCCAACCGGGTGGATGTGGAGGGGCTGATGGCCCACCTGTTCGCCACCACGGATCTGGAGAAGAACTACCGGGTCAACCTCAATATCCTCGGCCTCGACAACCGGCCGCAGGTGAAGTGCCTCAAGACCATCCTCAGCGAGTGGATCCAGTTCCGCCGCGAGACGGTGCGTCGCCGCCTGCAGTTCCGCCTCGACAAGGTGCTGGCTCGCCTGCACATCCTCGAAGGCTTGCTGATCGCCTACCTCAACATCGACGAGGTGATCGAGATCATCCGCACCGAGGATGAGCCGGGCAAGGTGATGGTGGAGCGCTTCAACATTACCGAGACCCAGGCCGAAGCAATCCTCGAGCTGAAACTGCGCCATCTGGCCAAGCTCGAAGAGTTCAAGCTGCGTGCCGAACAGAACGAACTGGCCGAAGAGCGCGACAAGCTGGAGCTGATCCTGGGCTCCGAGCGCCGTCTCAACACCCTGCTCAAGAAAGAGCTGCTGGCCGATGCCGAGAAGTACGGCGACGATCGCCGCACCCCGCTGGTGGAGCGTGCCACCGCCGTGGCGCTGACCGAGAAAGAACTGGTGCCGAGCGAGCCGGTCACCGTCATCCTCTCCGACAAGGGGTGGGTGCGCGCCGCCAAGGGCCACGATGTGGATGTCGAGGGGCTCTCCTACAAGGCGGGGGACAACTACCTCACCCACGCCTTTGGCCGCAGCAACCAGCAGGCGGTGTTCCTGTCGAGCTTTGGCCGCACCTACTCGCTGGAGGCGCACACTCTGCCCTCCGCCCGCAGTCAGGGCGAGCCGCTCACCGGCCGCTTTGCGCTGGGTGCCGGTGAAGAGGTGCGTCATCTGGTGATGGGCAACGAAGGCGAGCCGTATCTGATCGCCAGCGACGCCGGTTACGGCTTTGTCTGCACCTATGACGATCTCATCGGCAAGAACAAGAACGGCAAGGCGCTGCTCACTGTGCCGGAAGGGGGTCTGGTGATGGCACCCCAGAAGATTGGCTCGCCGGAGACCGATCTCTGCATGGCCATCTCCAACGAGGGTCGCATGCTGCTGTTCCCGATGAACACCCTGCCGGTGCTCGGCAAGGGCAAGGGCAACAAGCTCATCAGCATCCCCTCTGCTCGCGTGAAGGCGCGGGAGGAGTTTGTGGTGATGGCTGCCGTGATCCCGCAGGGCCAGTCGGTCACCCTGTTTGCCGGCAAGCGCAAACTGACCCTCAAACCCTCTGATCTCGACTACTACCGCGGCGAGCGCGGCCGCCGTGGCGCCAAGCTGCCCCGCGGTTTGCAGCGGGTCGATCGTATCGAGATTGAACCCGCCGCCGGTGCCGAACCGGCTGCCGGAGAAAATCAGGAAGGGTAATTAATATAGAAGGGCGCGAAAGCGCCCTTTCTATCTAATAAAAGCATCGTCGGTAAATCAGTCTATTTTATGCATCTGTCCATCACTAAATATATATAGCGATACATGCCTTACTTCGCTATCAGAATGGATTATCGTTTTTGCTCTTTCAATATGTTCTTTGGGCGAATTTTCACCAAAACATATTGACTTTAAATGATTTTTTTTCAATTTCTTTAGACAGAGAACTTCTTTGTGTTTTGCCACTTCACCTAAGGATAAACTTCCGTAAGGCTCAATAGTTAAACTGCCATCGGAGAGTTCTACATATGAGTGATTATTCTTTAATAAACAATTCCTCAGTTCACTGGATGGTACTCTTGCTCTAATTTCATCAGCTTCATATAGTTTGATAATAAATCTGGACTCTTCCTCATTGCTCCAGCTTGGTTTCTTCCTAGTTAAAGCAGTTTTTATAACATAATCCCACAGATAGGGTAATGACATCCCTTCTGGCGCAAAAGAATCATCATTATATTTTGACTCACAGTATTGCACTTTGTGTAGCATATAGTTTTTACTAAATTCAGAAATATTGTATTCTACACAAACTCCGGCTTGTCCGTCCGCATACATTCCCCACATCATATCATTTGTTGGGTTTGGACAAAGAGATATAACCCCCATATTTTGAATTTCATTATTTATAATGCTTAGCGATATTTCCTTTGCCTCTTTTATTAATTCCTCTTCTGATTTAAGAGGAGTTCTTTTTTTGTACTCATTGATAATGAATTTGAATGCTGGGAGTTCACTAATAAGTTGTGAGTAATCGCTATGCGTTTTTTTCTCATTAGTATCATTTAATAAGCTTACATGTGTCATTCTTAATGAAGGTTCCGTCAGTATTTCATCAAAAAATGAGCTTAAATATTTATACATATAGCTTTCCTATGTAATATATTAATTGTGGATTTAATTGGGCTAAGATAAACATACTCTAAAAAGACAGGGCTTTGAAGCTCCTCTTCGATATGTTGTAAAGCCTGCCATTCTGGTAGGGCCGTAGGTTTGATTAGTGGAGCGTAATCAGGCAATTGCGAAAACCGGTTGCCCCTATCCTGCTGTAGCCCATCTTATCTTCCCGTTTTCCAAACACCAATGGGCAAATGGCGCGGACGATTACGCTGCGCTAATCGACCATACACGCTAAAGTAGCGTAAACAAGACACCGGTTTGAGGCCGGTGTCAGGTGATAACTAGATCTGTACAGGTAATTAATATAGAAGGGCGCGAAAGCGCCCTTTATTATATTGCTCACTATAATTAAAAAATTAAATTAAATTTGCAGCGGTATTTCATTATAAATTAAAAGCAGTATTTCTATATTGGTTGTTTATGAATGCTTATGTAACCAAACCATATAAAAATGAGGCTGCCATTGAAACTATCAGTGCAATAACAACTCCCCATCTAATATTCTCTTGTAAATTATACCGCTGTAAACCCTGTCCTATTGCAAATGTTGCAATAGGACATATATGGTTTTTAAAAGCCGTGAGTATCTTGTGTAAATAATATATAAAGATAAAGAATAGAGTAGTAATCCCTAAAAGGGTTATGGCTTCCATAAATGTTACTACTTTTTTCTTATCTGACTCAGGAATCATGAGGGTAATGAGCATTCCACCTATCGCTAAGAGTATGCATAATAAGATAGATATATCTATACGGCTTGCCTTTGAGTACCATGGTTTCAATCCATTGATGATCTCTGGTATTTCAGATGCTACCTTTGCAACAATTTCATCATTACCTGATGACGAAATGGATACTGGATTATACTGGCTATCACTCAACTCAACTCTCGTTATATTAGCACAGTCAAAAGAAACGGCTTTAAATTCAATCTGCAGAAACTTCTTACTATTGGAGTTTTCAAAGCTTAAGAGCTCTGACAACGAGTCAACTTCTCTAACTACAGAATCACTAAATGTAACACTTGCGGTTACTGATTTATTGTAGCTTTCCAGCTTTGTCCAAATTTTCGTTGTGTCTTCAGCCTTTAATATAAAAGCATGTTTTTCCGACTTCCTAAATGTTGATTGCAATGGTGCCTCCTATGCTTTAAGTACATATTATTTAGTGCTGAAGAAATTGTAAACGTATCTTTGGCCCCTATAGCGGATTATATATCTAATTAGTGAAGGGCTGTAGGTCTGATTAGCGAAGCGTAATCAGACGATCGCGAAAACCGGTTGCCGTAATTCTGCTGGTGCTCCAGCTGATCTCTTCTCTATGTCTATAGCCACCGAGATTGCGGTGTGGACGATTACGCTTCGCTAATCGACCCTACTTCTCTCTGTTTTCTTTAACGTTCTGCTGCATGTCGATGGTTTGCTCCCCTCATCCCCGACTCTTCTCCCCTTATCTATGGCAAAGAGTGGGAGCAGGGAGCAGAGATCGCAGCCATTGATAGTGACCGTGGTATGGCGTGATAGCTAAGCGTGACAGCTTCGGCTACAGAGTGGCAGGTGCTGATCCCCTCTCCCTTTGGGAGAGGGTTAGGGTGAGGGGAGCCGACGATAGGGGTAAACACCATAGCAAGCGCAAGGTTGCCAACCTGAAAAAGAGCTATCCATCCCGCCAAAAGAGAGGGCCCCGCCATCCATGATGGCGGGGCCCCTTGCATTATCAGCTGCGTTGCCGATTCAACCGTTCGCACTGGCAGGGGCCACTGAAATGGCTGGCCCGAACCCGATTAGACAGGAATGGCTGTCGCTGCCGGTGACGGGGTGATTTTGGAGGCGATCAGCTGGCGCAAGCGGGGCACCAGCAGGAGCAACACCACGCCGCCTGCCAGCGAACCCCAGCCGAGCATATTGAATACCGAGCTGTAACCCGGGTTGGTGGCGACCGGGGTGCTGCCGATATTTTGCGGCATGGCGCCGGAGACATAGCCCGCCAGCACCGAGGCGATGCCGGTCACCATCATCCAGCAGCCCATCATCAAGCCTTGCAGGCTGGCGGGGGCCAGCTTGCCGATCATGGCGTAACCGATGGGGGAGATAAGCAGCTCGCCAAAGCTCTGCAGCACATAGCTGATGGCGATCCACTTGAAGGCGACCAGCCCGTCGGCCCCCGCCAGATGGATGCCGAGCGGCAGCACCAGCATGCCGAGCCCCATGCAGAACAGGGAGGCGGCAAACTGGGAGGGGATGTCGATATTCCAGCCCTGTTCACGCAGTCGCTTGAACAGCAGCGCCATCAGGGGGCCACCGATGACGATGACGAGGGTGTTGATGTTCTGGATCCACTGGGGGGCGACCCGCAGCCCGAACACATTGAGGTTGATGTTGTGCTCGGAGAAGAGCATCAGCCCCATGGGCGCCAGCTGGTAGAGCGACCAGAAGATGAGGGAGCCGAGGGCGAGGATCAGGTAGGCCACCATGCGGCTGCGCTCGGCGGCGTCCGGGTGGCGGGCGGTCATAACGCAGAGCAGCACCAGCACTACAGCGCCCAGGATCAGCACGAAGCTGCCGCTGAAGCTGGCGTGGGTCAGCAGCAGGCGCAGCGCCGGCACCAGCATGGCCAGAATGGCGATACCGGCCAGCATGCGGCGGTAGAAGCCGCTCCCTTTGACATGGCGCAGTGGAGTGCTGATATCCGCCAGAATCGGCCAGCAGGCGAAGGTGGCGATGATGGCGATGATGTTGCCCAGCGTCGCAAACAGGAACAGGGTGCGGTAATCCTCGGTGAGCTGGAAGTAGCCCGCCACCGTGAAGCCGATAAAGAAGCCCAGATTCATCCCGGCGTAGTTCCACAGGAAGGCGCTCTCGCGGCGGTGATCATCCGGAGCGAAGCGCTGGGTCAGCATCATGTTGAGGCAGGTGACGTTGAGGCCGCTGCCGGTGAGGAACATGGCGAGTCCCCAGTAGAGGCCGGTGATCCCCATCTCGGCGATGAAGTAGCAGCCGATCACCTGCAGCACCATCCCCATCACGAACAGGTTGCGGTTGCTGAGGTAGCGTCCGCCGAGATAACCGCCAAACAGGTGCAGGCCATAGTTGAAGGCCCCGAAGACCCCCATCATGGCGTTGGCCTGGGATTCACTGAAGCCGAGCCGCTTGGTGGCGTAGAGCACCAGCGTGGAGTAGAGCACGGCAAACCCCAGGGTCGAGAAGGTCTGGATAAAGAACAGCGCCCCGGAGCCGGGGAGAATGGTGGGGTGTTGATTCGAAGCGCTCACGGTCTGTCTCCTGTGAGAGAAGAAAGTCATAACTCGTCCTGAGAGCGTACCGGTCTGCTGCCGGCTAGCCTTGTGCGCTTCCATGCTGGTCTAAAGGCCGGTCTGTCATTTAGCGGCCAAGCGGTGCAAATAGCCATACCTGAAATTTAATCCGGCGCGATTAATTGCTTTTTATTGATCTATTCCGCCTTTTTATGCGGTTTTTGTTTCAGGGATGCTGGCGCTGGCAGGGCTGCAATCATATTGAGAGGGGTTAAACGGAGCCTTTTATGGCCTTGACTGATTTAATAGTGAGATCGCCATCCCGCTTTTGGCTGCCTTTTCGCCATCGCCGCCGACATGTTGAGTGGTAGCTTATTTATTCAGTTTCACCCGTTGAGTGAATAAATATTGAAAATAAAGGCTTGATCAGAGCCTGATGGTGTGGGGGATTGTTGAGCGTTTCATCGCAGGGGAATAATATATATTCTTGTTGTAATAACGTGGTAAATATTAGTTTCGACAGATAGGTGACTTAAGATAGCCTGATAATATATCAACCAGAGCATTTTGGAGCTGTAAATCGTGATGCTATCTTTTAGGGAAATATATTTCCTTTGCTTGCCTTTAGTATTTCCCTCAGAGATAAAATCTGATTATGGTGAGAAAAGCTCGTAGTCCGGTGTGATAATAGAACCTTTCCGATAGGTCATATACACAATGGTTCCTTCCTCATCGACCATGGCATATGGCCATTTTCCGTTGGCTCCGTACATGGCCACATAGAGTGGGTTGAAATAATCTTGAGTCTGCCCACCCGGGTCATACGGGAGTCGAACATGATAGATTGGATATTTACCATCGTTACATAACTCGACTCTCTTTAATATAACGCCTCGTTCCAGTAATACCTTTCTGGTCGGATGTTGCCAATTTCCAAAATCTACATTTTTACAATTATTGGCGACTTCTTTATAAAGGCGGGTATCTGACAGTAGCGGAGTATTGGCGCTGATAAGCATTAAAAGTGGCAGCAGCATAAAAATCTGACCTGTATTATGACCGGTTTATTCAGCCCTGAATCAGGGGCGCAGTATAGCTGCGAACAAGGTTTGAATGAAGCCATCTGAACTGGTTGCATCCCGATTTGTTACGTCAATCGTGGGGGCTGATGACGTAGATATAACAACGCCCGGCGGGCCGGGCGTTGGGTTATCCCACATTGGGGGCAACAACAGAGGCGGCGAAGCGTGCCCTAGAAGTTGTGGTAGAGCGGCCAGCCGAGCAGCGGGTGCTTGAGACCGGCGCGCATCTCGACGTTGTCGAGCTTCTCCGGCGAGGCGTTCTCTTTTTGCAGCAGCTGGTACTGGCGCACAAAGCCGAGGGTGTGCAGCAGATTGGGCACAAAGCCCGGGCTCAGCTCCTGGCGCAGGGCGGCGGCCATGTCGGCGGGCAGCGCGTTCAGCATCAGGGCGAGCTGAGCGGCGAGGTAGTCGGTGTCGTACCAGCTCTCGTCGAGCTCAATCTCCCGCGCCAGCTTGCGCTTGAGATCCTGCTTCACCTTGAGCGGGGCGGCGCCACTGCCCTTGCCGCAGAGGATGCGGTAGAGCAGCGCTTCGGCCAGCTTGTCCTCCATGGTGGGGTGGTCGCTCTCGCAGGCGAAAAAGTGCTGGTCGATGAGCTCCATCAGGCGGCTCTTGTTGTGCTCGGTCAGCGCCTTCTCGTACTCTTGCCACCCTTGCCACTCCTCCACATCGGGCGGGCTCGAGATCTTGTCCAGCAGGCGCGCATCCACGTCACCGTAGAGGCTGTTGCCAGCCTGTTTGGGGCTGACGGTAATGAGCATCGACCAGCCCTTCTGGAAGGGCTTGATGGGGCCTTCCGGCGCCTGCAGCAGCGCCAGCGCCTTGGCCGGATCCCGCGCCGAGAGCTCCTGCAGGCCGAGGCTCACCACGCCGATGACGTCGTGGGCGGCCTGCTCCAGCAGGTGTATCTTGTACTTGTTGTAGTACTTGTCGGCGAATTTGAGGCTCATCAGCACCGCCTTGCCCTTGATGGCGGCCAGCTGCTGCTGACTCAAGAGTTCGTTGTCGCGGCCAAAGCGCAGCACCTGGGTCAGAAAGGGGCCCTGGTTGGCATCGCGAATGACTAACTGCATGAATGGGCTCCTTAATCCAGAAAGCTGAACATGTCGTCGACGTCGCCGTACTCGTCTTCCTCGACCTTGTTCTTCTCTTTGGCCTGCATCACCAGCTCGGCGGCAAACTTGTTGATGATGCCATCCCAGGTTGAGTGCTCGTTGCGCAGCAGCGCCTTGATGGCTTTCTCCACCTCGGGGGTCAGCTCGCGAATGAGCATCAAGAGGCTGCGCGGGTCATCCAGCGCGTAGTCGTGGAGATCCTCGCTCTGCTGGCGTTCGCTGTAACGCTGGGACTCTTCAAGATCTTCCTCTTCGGCATGTAACACGTCTCGATAGCCTTCGTCCTCTTCATAGCGATCGCCGCGATAGAACTCGATAAAGGGGATGGCGAGGTAGAAGAGACCGGCCGGATCTTCGGCCACGCACTCGAGGATCTCGCGCTGCTTGGCTTCGCTATCCTGGGTGCGGATCAGGTAGTTGAGGAAGTCGAAGGTGTGCTGTTGCAGCTCATCGGCGTTGTTCTTGATCGCCTCTTCCCAGTAGAGCGGCTGCTGGCAGACGATGTCGCGGATCCGCTCCGGGGTCATCAGCTCGGAGATGATGGAGGGGAAGGAGATATCGTGCTGGCCGTTGATCTGGGTCAGGGTAACGATATCAATGTTTTCAATCACTTCTGCCAGCTGGTCGTCAGACATGGTCTTGGCGATCAGCTCGAACTTCTCGCTGGCCTGCTTCGGCTCGATAACGGCCAGCTCTTTGATCTCGATGGCGGTAATTTCTATCAGACTGTTGCTCATGCCTTGCCCCAATTAGAAACGGACTTCGTCGTACATATCCTGATCGCCGTCGTCATCACCATAGCGGTTACTGCCGCCATGGTAGTCGGCGTCGGCATCTTCCCCGTCTTCATCTTCTTCGTCGCGCAGCTCATAGTCGTCATCGCCGCGGTGGCTACCGCGCGGCAGCGGGTTGTCGAGCAGGAACAGCACGGCGCAGGCTTCCATCAGCTGATCTTCGCTCTGGGCCCGCACCGCCTTGACCAGCGGCAGGGCGGCGTTGTTGAAGCCGACGCTCACCTTGAACTCGTCCCAGCTTGGCTGCTCGCCGCTGGCGAGCCACTTGTTCCACTGCGACTTGGCCTTTGCCGGGAACTGCACCCGGCCATAGAGGGCCAGCGGCAGATACTCGGGCATAAACTCCAGCATGCTCATGTCGGCCAGCAGCAGGCTCTTCATCTGGTCGGTGAACTGTTCCAGCCCCTTGGGGTCGTCCTGATCCCGGTAGGATCCGATGTTTTCGCTGGCATCGCTTTGCAGCGACTTGAGCCGCGCCTGGTCCCATCTCTTTTGCATAGTTGCTCTTTCTGCCTGCTGTTTCAGGGGTAGAACTGATCCCACATCTCCTGCATGGCGGAGGCGGGGTCGGTCACGATGACGTTGTTGAAATCCTTGATAAAGGCGGCCCGCTGTTTCGGATCGGACAGCACTTCATAGGCCTGCTTTACCTGGTGCAGCTTGATGGCTGCCTGCTCTTTCTCTTCTTCACTGGCCCCGTGCAGCTTGTCGGGGTGGTACTGGTTCGACAGCCGACGATAGGCTTTCTTGATGTCGTTTTCGCTGGCGTTGGACTTGACGCCCAGCACCCGAAAGTAGTTGTTCATGGCAGATCCTGCATCACTGGCATCATAGGATTCACGCTGCGAGTGCCTGATGGTGGGGATTGGCAAACCAGGCACGGCAAAAACCCGTCATTTTAACGGAAACAGCCCGCCAACGCGATGAGTTGGGCGATCAATTAACGGGCGAAATGAAGAGGGGTCAGTTGAGCGTCTATTGTTGCCAGTCGGTCTGGCCAGTGCAAGGGCGGCAGGGCAAAAGCGATGAAAAAACGGGCAGGAAAGGCATGGGCGGCAGGCCGGGGCGAGGCTGCCGCCGCAGGGGTTACTCCTCCCAGAAGGAGGCGGAGGTGTGGTAGATCATCTTCTTGCTCATCCCGCCATCGACCACCAGATTGGCACCGTTGATAAAGTCGTTCTGGGGATCCGCCAGAAAGAGGCAAGCGCGGGTGATGTCGTCGGGGCGCCCGACCCGGCCGCTCGGGTGCTGGCGGTGATCCGCCTCGGTCAGGGTGTGGTAATCCTCCGCCTGGATCCAGCCCGGACTGATGGCATTGACCGTGACGGGGTAGTCGGCCAGTGAGTTGGCGAGGGACTGGGTGAGGGCGACCAGCGCCCCCTTGGAGGCGCCATAGGCATCCCAACCCGGCTCGTTCTGCTGCCAGCGGGTGGAGGCAATATTGATGATACGGCCATAGGGCAACCCGCGGTTGGCCTGCACAAAGGCGCGGGCGCAGAGCATGGCGCCGCGCACATTGACCGTCATCACCTGATCGAACTGGGCTGCGCTCAGATCCTCGAAGCGGGTGTGGAACTTGCTGATGGCGCCGTTGTTGATCAGCAGATGGATGCCGCCATGCTGCGCGCTAACCTCGGCAAAGAGCCGCACGATGGCCTGCTCATCGCGCAAGTCGAGGGGATGAAAGTGGATCTCGGGATGGTCGAAAGCGTGAGGGGCCAGATCGGTGGCGATCACCCGATAACCCGCCTCGGCCAGCCCGATGCAGAGCTGGCGGCCAATCCCGCCAGCGGCGCCGGTGACCAGTGCAATTTGGGGTTGGTTGGTCTGCTCGTTCATTGTGCTGCTCCATTGCGCGCCCGCAGCACCTTGATGAGAGCCGAGACCTCCTGCTGACCAAATCCTTGCGCCACCCCTTCCTCAAACAGATCGGCGGCAAAGCGCGGGAAGCTGCTGTCGATCCCGGCATCGGTGGCGTGACCGGCGAGGCGGCTGATGGCGGCGCTCCAGGTTTTCAGGCTGGCGTAGGGGTGATCGAAATCGCCGCTCGCCAGCGTCTTGCCAAGGTGGGCCACATCGCCCCCCAAAATCGGCGACAGCTCGCTGAACTGGGCGCACACCTTGGCTACCGGCAACCCTTCCGCCTCGCAGATCAGCGCGCCGTGCAGAGCACCGAGCAGGCCACCGGCAAAGTAGGCGGCGACGGCACAATCTTGCGCCGCGGCGGCGCCAACCGCCTCGGCCACATGGTTGAGGGTTGGGGCGAGCAGGCGCAGCACCGGCTCGGCCTCGCTAAAGGCAGCGCTGGCACCGGAGCAGATGATGCTGGCATCAGTGGTGCCGATCTGATCCGGGAAGCAGAGGATGGCGCCATCGAGATAGCGGGCGCCGCGGGCGTGGCACCAGCTCTCCAGCGCTCTGGCCCCCTGCGGACTGCCGGTGGAGAGCTGCACCAGCAGCTTGCCCGCCACCGCATCGCTCGCCTCGTCCAGCAACTGCTGGCTGACGGCGTAGTTATCGACGCAGACAAGGGTGATATCACTTGCGGCGATGGCTGCGTCAACCGAGGGGGCGAGTGTTGCACCCAGCGCTTGCAGCGGGGCTGCCTTGGCGGCGCTGCGATTCCAGACGGTGACCGGATGGCCCGCCTTGAGCAATGTGGTGGCGAGGGCGGAGCCCATGGCCCCGAGGCCGATGACAGATAGATGGCGCATGATGGCTCCTGACAGTGTTGATAGACGCTGATATAGAAAATTGGGATGCCTTGTGGCAGGTAAGTCACTATATTTGCCCCGTGTCGCCGTGAAAAATGGCTTTTATGACTGTCTGGTATAGGTGAATTCTATGGATGTGCGAACCTTGCGTGCGTTTGTGGCTGTCTTCGAGGAGCGCAACATCACGGCGGCCGCCACCCGCCTTTTCATTACCCAGCCCACCCTCTCCACCACCATCAAGACGCTGGAGGATGAGCTGGGGGTGACCCTGTTTGTGCGGCAGGCGCGCGGGGTGGAGGGGACCGAAGCGGCGCACCGGCTCTATCCCCGCGCCAAGCGGCTGATCGCCGATACCGACTCTCTCGCCCGCGAGTTTCGTGAAACCTCCCCCTGTCTCGAGCTGACGGTGGGGATTGAGGCAGACCTTGGCGATGGCGTGGTGGGGGCGCTGGTGCAAGGGGCGCTCGCCCACGAGGAGATCCTGCTGACTCTGGAGGAGGGGGGCTGTGGCGATGTGCGGCTAGGGTGTGAATCCCTGCGTTGCGGTGACGAGCTCTTTATCCCCCTGCTGGAGGAGGAGTTTGTGCTGGTGCTGCCGCCGGATCACCCGCTGACGGGCAAGGGATCGCTCACCCCGGATGCGCTGGCGGACGAGCCTTGGGTCACCTGCCCGCGCCATGACTCTCACCTGCGGCTGATCGCCATTCTCGGCAATCAGGCGCCCCTCTATCCACGGCGGGCGGGGTCGCTGCGACTGGCGGCGACTATGGTGGCCGCCGGGGCGGGGATCGCCTGGTTGCCTCGTTCCCTCTGTCCGCACGGCTGTACGGTCGCCGAGCTGGCGGCCTCTTCCTTCAAGCGGCGGGTGGGGCTCTGCTACGCCCCCGATGCGTTGCGCTCGGCGGCGGTGACCGCCCTGCTGGCTCAGGTGCGCGGGATGCAGCTCCCCGCCTGATGTCAGGATAAAAATGTCGGCATAAAAAAGGGCCATCCGGTGGGATGGCCCTGTTGAAGGCAATGTTGTTGCGTGGCTAGAGCGACGCCCACCAGAGCCGCAGCTGCAGGCCCCACTTCGAGCTCCAGCCGGTGGTGCTGCTCACAAGCGTCCCATCCTTGATGACGAGAAAAGTCGGGGTGACCCCCACCTGCCACTGGGCGGCCAGCGCTCCCGACTCGTCGTTGTGGGTCGGGAAGGTGAGCCCCTTCTTGCTCATCCCCTTGGCTAACTGTTCCGAATTACCGGAGCGCAGCGCCACCGTCAGCACGTTTTCACCCTCCTGCCACAGCTGCTGTACCGCCGGGGTGGTGAAACGGCAGACACCGCACCAGCTGGCCCAGTAGTAGACCAGCAGCGGCTTGCCCTGACTCAGGGTGGCGAGATCCGTGCTGCTGCCATTCTGCAGGGTGACGGGGGCGCTCATCGCCCCCTCTGGCAGGGTTGGGCTGCGCCACAGATCGAGCAGGGTCGAGATGATCAGCGCCATCAGCAGCAGCCAGAGCGCCTCCTTGCCCCAGCGGCGCCAGCGGGGTTGAGGATTGGTGGCCATCCCTTACCCCTGCTTGGCCAGTTCGGCCTGCACCAGTTGCTCCAGCTCCTCATAGGGGATGGCGCCCGGTACCAGCTGGTTGCCGATAAGCGTCGCCGGTGTGCCCTGTACCCCCAGAATGGTGCCGATGCGCAGGCTGTTGCGCAGCTCCTCGGTCGCCTTGGCGGCCGGTTTGAGCGCGGTGTTGCCGGTGGCGGCCAGCGCCTTGTTGATGTCCGCCTCGGTCAGCATCCCCTGCTTGCTCATCAGCTTGTCGTGCAGGGTGAGGAAGCGAGCGGGATCCTGTTGCCACAGGGTCAGGCTGTATTGGGCCGCCTTGGCGGAGGTCTGCCCCTTGAACGGCAGCAGCTTGATCACCAGTCCCAGATCGTCCGGATAGGCCTTGAGCAGCTTGGTCAGCTGGGGATCGAACTGCTTGCAGTAGGGGCAGTTGTAGTCGGTGAACAGCACCAGCGTCAGCTTGGGGTTCTTGGCGCCGAGGCGCGGGCTGGTGGCGCTGTTGAACAGCACATCCTTGTTGCCCTTGATGAAGTTGCCAAGCTGCGCCTCCTGGGCTGCCGCGTTCTGTTTCTCCCAGGATTCGGCGGCCTCGTCGAGGATCTTGGGGTTGGCGATCAGGGTCTCGCGGATCAGCTCCTTGATGCGCGCTTCTTGCTCCGGGGTGAAGGGGGCGGCGTGCAGGGCCGGAGCCAGCAGGGCTGCGGAAAGGGAGGCCAGCAGGGTCAGGGCGCTCAGAGTCGGTTTCATGGTTACTCCTTAAAATCGGGTGGTGCCAGCCTGAAGCAGGCCAGCCTTGTGCAATGTGGTCAGCAGATCGTCCTTGTCGAGCAGGGGTGACAGCGTGACCCCCTGCGGCAACTCCGGGCCGTAAATCTGGTTGAAGGGAACCGCAGCCGCGCCCCGCTTACGCAGGAAGGCGGCGATGGTGTCGCTTGGTTTGCTCCAGTCGCCGCGCAGGGCCACCACATCGGGGGCCGAGAGGGCCTGTTGCACCTCATCGCGCAGCAACACGTTGTATTTGTTGGCCTTGCAGGTGACGCACCAGTCGGCGGTGACATCGATAAAGACCCGCTTGTTCTGGGCCAGCGCATCTGTGATGGCGCGTTCAGAGAGCGGCTGCCAGACCACCTTGTCAACACTGGCCGAGCCCTGCGCGCTAAAGGCGCCGCTCAGCAGCAGGGGGCTGCCAATCAGGGCGGTGAGGGCGATCGCCAGCGTGAAGCCGCGGATGCCGTAACGCCAGATGATGCCAGCCAGCAGTGCCAGCAGCATGGCAGCCATCAGCCAGCCGGTGGCATAGCTGCCGAGATGGTTGTCGAGCAGGCTGGTGAGCCAGAGGCTGGAGCCCAGCATCATCAGGCCGAGCAGGATGCGCAGATGGTTCATCCAGCGCCCCGGTTTCGGCAACCAGAGGGCGAGCCGTGGCAGGGCTGCCACCAGCAGCCAGGGCAGGCTCATGCCAATCCCCAATGCCGTGAAGATCAGCCAGAGCTGGCCGATCGGCGCCGCCAGCGCAAAGGCCACTGCAGTGCCGAGAAAGGGTGCCGAGCAGGGGGTCGCCAGCAGAGTGGCGAAGCTCCCTTGCAGGAAGTGACCGCCGAGGCCGTTGCCGCCGCTGGTGGCGAGGCGGGTGCAGAGGGCGCTGGGCAGGCGGATCTCGAACAGCCCCAACAGGTTGGCGCAAAACAGCAGGGTGACCAGCACCATCAAGCCGATAAAACCGGCGCTCTGGAACTGGATGCCCCAGCCGACGGCCCCTTGCGTGGCGCGCAGCAGGCTGCTCATGGCCGCCAGCACCCAGAAGGAGGCGATGATCCCGGCGCTGGCGGCGAGGAACTGCTTGCGCACCGCTCCCTGTTCACGCTTCTGATGTTGCAACACAGTTCCCAGCTTGAGCGCCAGCACCGGCAGCACGCAGGGCATCAGGTTGAGGATCAGGCCGCCGAGCAGCGCTGCTCCCAGCAACCAGAACAGCGAATGACTCTGGCCGGGCATTGCGAGTGGCGCGCCGATCGTCCCCTTGCCCTGCCACGCCTGCTCGCCACTGGTGAGCAGCAGGCCGAGGGATTGGCCGCGCAGATCCGGCGCATCCCCCTGCCAACCATCGCTCACCGGCACCCGGGCGATCAGGGTGTTGCCCTCGACCTCAAGCGCCGGTTTGCCAAATTCGGCACCCTCCAGAGCGTCGATAAAGAGCGCTGGTGATTGCCAACCTTCTGCCCGCTCGGCGCGCAGTTGCAGCTGGTTGTGCTGATAACCGAGCTCGACCCGGGTTGCGGCAGGCAATTGCTGGGGCAGGGTACTCATCGCCTTCGCCCAGGCAAAATCGAAGTCGGCCGGGGCCTGCCCATCCACCGAGAGGGTGAAGGGAAAGTCGGTCAGGATGCAGACATTGCTGCAGGTGGAGAGGCGTAGAGTCCCCTTGAGCGGTTGCCCGGCGGGATAGTTGAGGCTCAGAGGGAAGGTCACCTCACCCTGATAACCCTGGGTGTTGAGCCCGGCTACCTCGAAGTGGCGTGGCACCGGCCAGCGCCACTGAAAGGCACCGACCGGCTCGTCCCACAGGATCTGGGGGGCAATGCCCCCTTCGCCCGGGCTGTGCCAGTAGGTTTTCCAGCCTGACTCCAGCTCGACATCGAGCAGGATGCGGGTCTGATCTGCCGTGCTGCGGTCGGCCTGCAGCCGTACCCGGGCGTGATCATTCTGTGGGCTGGTGAGCCAGCCCGTGTCGCTGGCCAATCCCATGGATTGCCACAGCAGACCGCCCAGTAGCAGGGCCGCCTTGAAGAGATTCGACATCTTTTTGGTCTCGCAAAAATTGAGTGACAGCTAACGAAAGAACGCTGCCGAACTCATTCCCGCCAGACGCAGAGGGTGAGGTGCAGACGCCGCTCGGGCGGCGAGATGACTCTGGGAGGGGGCAGTGGCGGTGTGTAGCGCCAAAGGGGAGCCAGCAGGGCGATCAGCACGGCCACGGCAAAGAAGAGCTGTTCGACGCAGAGCAGGGTGGCGGCGCTTAGCCACTTGCCGTTGAGCTGGCAGCTGGTGGGCTGCGGGCTGGCCGGTTTGGCATCCTCTTGATCCGTTGCCGAGCCTGGAACGGGCAGTGTCTGACAGCTGAGGGCGTGATCGAGCAGGGCAAGCCGGGCCAGCGGCTGGGCCGCACAATTGAGCACCAGCAGGCAGACCAGCAGCAGGAGATGTTTCGCTACCCGTTGTTGCAACATCATGTTCGCCCCGTCCATCAAGATGGGGCCATCCTAACGACCAATGACGGGTGGGGCAAGTCGGCGGCGTATTGATGAGCAGTACTGTGGGTGGCGCGACGGGGAGGGTGGTCGGTTCTGTTTGGCGAACGCTTGTTCGCTAAAAGGGGGATCAGTATACTGCGCCGAGTTAAAACTCGAGGTGTTCGATGCTCAAAATTGCCCGTGTGCTGCTGCTTGGTCTGCTGCTCATTTTCTGGTTCCTGTTCGGCCTGCTGCTCTGTCTGGCTCGTCCGCGCCATCCCAACAACGTCTATGTCTTCGCCCGCATGTATCACGCGGTCTGCCCGCTGATCGGGCTGCGAGTCAAGGTGACGGTGGCCGACGAGGTCAAATCGGTCGGCCCGGCGGTCTACGTCTGCAACCACCAGAGCAACTTCGACATCTTCACCGTGACCGGTGCGGTGCAGCCCGGTGTGGTGGCGGTGGGCAAGAAGAGCCTGCTCTGGCTGCCGCTGTTCGGCCTCATCTTCTGGCTTTCCGGCAACGTGCTGATCGACCGCTCCAACCGCTCCCGTGCCATCGGCACCATAGGTCAGGTGGTGGATCGCATCAAGAACCGCGGCACCTCCATCTGGATGTTCCCGGAAGGGACACGCTCCCAGGGACGTGGCCTGCTGCCATTCAAGGCGGGCGCTTTCCACACTGCGGTACAGGCTGAAGTGCCCGTGGTGCCCATCGTCTGCTCCAGCTACTTCGGTCAGGTCGACCTCAATCGCTGGGACAACGGCGAAGTGCTGGTGGAAGTGATGGCGCCGGTCTGCAGCAAGGAGCACGGTGCCAGCGGCATTCGCGATCTCTCCGACACCTGCCGCGCCCGGATGGAGGCCAAGCTGGCCGAACTGGACAGCAAGCTGGGCCACAGCCACGCCGCCTGACGGATAGCGCAGACGAATCGACAAGGGAGCCAGAGGCTCCCTTTTTTGTTGGTGAAAATCACCACCTGGTTGGCTATTTTCACCAATAAACCCTTCTTGAATTTCCTCATTAAATTCCCATCTATATGTAAAACAACAATAATTTTTCTTGGTACGGCTCTTGTAATGCTATGGGAAGAGATAGCCATCCCATCAACAAGGAGCCAGACCATGAGCGTATTCAGCCGCCTGACTGACGTGATAAATGCCAACCTGCACAGCCTGCTCGACAAGAGTGAAGAGCCGGAGAAGATGCTGCGCCTGATGATCGAAGAGATGGAGCAGGTGCAGGTCGAGATGCGAACCCAGGCCGCCCGCGTGATTGCCGAACAGAAGCAGCTGGAGCGTCACCAGCAGGCGTTGCAGGCGCAGATCCTGGAGTGGTCGGCCAAGGCCGAGCTCGCCATCCAGAAGGGACGTGAGGATCTGGCCCGCGCCGCCCTCACCGAGAAGCTGGCGGAGGTCAAAAAATGTGAACAGCTGGAGCAGGACAAGGCTCGGGTGGCCGAGGTGCTGGCCCAGCTCACCGCCGACAGCGAGCGGCTGGCAGCCAAGCTGACCGAGGCGCGCGAGAAGCAGAAACTGCTGACCCTGCGCGAGCAGACGGCCCACAGCCGCATTCGTGCTCGCGCCCAGGTGGACAACCAGCGGATGCATGAGCTGATGGCGCGCTTTGATGGTTTTCAGGGCCGGGTCGATCAGCTGGAAGCCCAGCTGGAGGCGGCCACCTTGGGGCAGAATCCCTCGCTGGAGGCCCAGTTCCGCGAGCTGGAGCTCAATGACGAGATCGAGCGCGAGCTGGCTCGCCTCAAAGGCCAGAAGGCGGAGGTGTAATCATGAGCCCCTGGCCCAAGGATCTGGTGCATCGCAAGCTGACCGGGGTCTGCGCCGGGATTGCCAGGCGGTTGGGGGTCTCCAGAGTCACGGTGCGGGTGGTGGCCCTGCTCGCCCTGATCCTGGTGCCGCCGCTGGCTCTGGCTGCCTATCTGCTGGCGGTGCTGGTGATGCCGCCCCGTTATGAATTGAAACGCTGGCTGGATTGACCCAAGGGTTGATCAGCCGGCAGACAAGGTACTGATAAGGAGCAAGTTATGCTGGAATTTTTCATCTTGCTGGTGGTGCTGCTGGTCATGGCACTGACCGGTTTTACCCTGGTAGCCATGTTGCTGGTGAGCGGCCTGTTCGTGCTGCTTGGGGCACTGGGCGGCATGCTTGCTCTGATCATCAAGCTGGCCCCCTGGTTGCTGCTGGTGCTGGCGGTTTGCTGGCTGATCAGCAACCGCAGCAAGCGTTCCAATACCTACCTCTAACCCGCCTGAGGTTGTGCAAGACGTTGTGTGATGCTCCCTGATTTCCCCTTTCCGGCCACTCATCGAGTGGCCTTTTTTTGCCTGTCGTCCTCAAGGCTGGGTGGCTGCGGGTAACCACTGGGGGCTCCAGCTCTGCCAGAGTGCCGGGCTGTGGATCAGCTGCTCCTTGAAGGATTTCGGCTGCTGCTTGAGGCGATATTCGATGCGCAGGGCTGCCCCCTTCTCGCCGACTTCCTGTTGCCACACCAGCGTCAGTGGCCCCTTGCCGCGCAGGGCGCGAGCGCCCTTGCCACTCTGGTGCTGGCGCAGGCGGCGCAGCGGATCCGTGCTGATCCCGGTATAGAGCAGGCCGGTGGCGGTACGCACCATATAGACAGACCAGCGGGAAGGGGCGGATGGTTGCGGCGCTGGAGTGGTGGTCGCGGGTTCTCTCATTCAAATTCTCTGTGCCAAACTCAGAGGCAGCTCAAGGAGGTGCGATGAGAGTCTGGTTTTGGTTGTGGTTACTGTTGTCGGTCCCGGCTCTGGGGGAGACGATCCGTCTCTACGATTACCATCAGCATCCGCCCTTCAATACCGGAGTGGATGCAGGGCTGAGCCGCGAGCTGGTCAAGTATCTCAATGAAAAGTTGGGGGGGGAACCCAGAATCGAGCTCTGGCTGGTTAATCGCGCCCGGCTGGCGCTGGAGATGGCGGATCCCGACTTTGATGGCCTGGTGGTCTGGGTCAATCCCGCCTGGGTAGGGGATCCCCATCGCGAGCGTTATCTCTGGACCTTTCCGGTGATGCGCGACACCAACGAGCTAATCTCGAACATCGACAAGCCGATCACCTATCGCGGACCCGACTCCCTCAAGGGATTGGTGTTCGGCGGGGTGGAGGGCTACCGCTATCAGGGGATCGACGATGCGGCAGCAAGGGGAGAGCTGGAGCGTCACGATGCCAAGAAGGTGAAGACCAATCTTGAGCTGCTGGTGCGCGGCCGCATCGATGTGACCATGGTGCCTGGCTCCGCGCTGGGCTTTTTCATCGACTCAAACCACTATCAGGGCAAGCTGTTTATCTCGCCATTCCCCCAATCCAGCTATACCCGCCATATCCTGCTGCCCAAATCTCGCCCAGAGCTGCATGCCACCCTCAACGACATCGCCGAGCAGATGGACAAGGATCCCCGCTGGCACAAGGTGCTGGAGTCCTATCGCGGTAAGCCCTGAGGGCGGCGCTTGAGTCGGTGCAGCGGCAACAGGCTCACCAGCAGACCTGCCCAGACAAAGGCGAAACCGACCGCCTTGATGGGGTCCGGCGCCTCACCAAACCAGTAGATGGCAAGCAGGAAGGCGAGGCTGGGCTCGATATATTGCAGCAGCCCCACCGTGCTCATCCGGGTTCTCGCCACCGCATAGCAGAAGAGCCCCACCGGCAGCAGAGTAGCGGGCGCACTGCCCATCAGCAGCAGCTTGTCGGCCAAATCCCCGTTCACGAATGCCCCTTCCCCGTGCCACGCCAGTGTGCCGATGATGATCAGCGCGACGGGCAGTTGCACCATGGCTTCCAGATAGAGGCTGGTGCCGGTGTCGTAGTGGATCTTCTTCTTGATAAGGCCATAGCAGGCGAAGTTGGCCCCCATGATGAGGGAGAACCAGGGGAGTTGGCCGTAGCAGAAGAGCATGTAGGCGAGCCCCGCTAGTGCCAGGGCGACCGCCAGATGCTTTTGCGGGGTGAGTCGCTCTTTGAGGAAGATGACGGCGAATACGATATTGAACAGCGGGGTCATAAAGAAGGCGAGGCTGGTGGTCAGCACTTGCCCGGTAGTGAGGCACCAGGTGAACATGCACCAGCTGATGGACATCACGGGGCCCGCCAGCAGAATGAGGCCGAGCTGGCGCGGCTCGCTGCGCAGTTGTGCCCAGGGCACCTTGTGGCCAAGCAGCAAAAACAGGGCACCCAGCAGCACCACAGACCAGAGCACCCGGTGGGAGATCAGCTCCCACATGTTGACCTCAGGCATGAATTGATAATAGAGCGGCAGCATCCCCCACAGGATGAAGGAGAGGGTCGCGGTGCCGGTACCTAGCCAGTTTTTCATTATTGTCCGTTTATTAAATTAAACACTCATGGCGATAGTAGGGGGCGCGCCCTGTTTCCACAAGAGGGAAAACAGGGAAATGCTGTTACTATCAACGTCATGCAGCGAATCGATAAGTTGTTTGAGCAAATCAGGGCCTGCCGTCTGTGTGAGGCTCATCTGCCGCTGGGGCCTCGTCCGGTGATCCGCGGGGCCGAGAGTGCCCGCTTGCTGATCATCGGTCAGGCGCCCGGCACCCGGGTGCATGCCAGCGGTATCCCGTGGGATGACCCCTCCGGTGACAGGCTGCGTCAGTGGCTCGGGGTCGATAAGGCCACCTTTTACGACGAATCCCGCATCGCCATCATGCCGATGGGGCTCTGTTATCCCGGCAGGGGAAAATCCGGCGATCTGCCGCCGCGCCCAGAATGTGCGCCCACCTGGCACGACAAGGTATTGATGCTGTTGCCCAATATCGAACTGACCCTGCTGATCGGCCAGTATGCACAAGCCCATTACCTGCGGGGAGCTGCCAAGGGATCGCTCACCGACACGGTGCGCAGCTGGGCTGACTATGGCCCAGGCTGGCTGCCGTTGCCTCACCCTTCACCGCGCAACACCCTCTGGCTCAAAAAGAATCCCTGGTTCGAGCAGGAGGTCATCCCTCATCTGCAGCAAAGGGTCGCCCCTTTGCTGAAACGACCCTGAGTATTAGACCGCTGGCTCGGCCAGCGGCTTTGGCTTGCTGCGCGCCATGGCGATAAGCGGCAGGACGATACAGATACAGCCCAGCAGCAGCGGCAGACCCGGCTGCTCGTCAAACAGCCATACCCCGATGGCTACCGCCATCAGCAGACCGGTGTACTCCGCCGAGGCGATCTTGCTCGCCTCCGCCTTGCGATAGGCCACCACGCACAATCCCGCATAGACCATGATCAGCGCCGAGGAGCCGAAGGCGGGCCACCACATCTGCCACTGCCAGTCGCCCCCTTCCCACAAGGCCAGCGCGAGAATGAAGGGCATGCTCAGCACGTTGGTGAAAAACAGGGTCTGGGCGATGGGCTGCTTAAGCGGGATCCGCTTGATCAGCAGATTGTTGAGCGCCATCGACAGCGCCACCCCGAGCGCCGCCAGCGCGGCCCAGTTCACTTCGGTCGGGCGCAGCACGATCAGTACCCCGATAAACCCGATAACAGCGGTCAGCACCTTCTGGCGCGAGATCGCTTCCCCCGCCATCCACACTGCCAGCGGCACCATCATCAGGGGGGCGGCATAGAAGAGGGCATTGGCAGTGGCGAGCGGCAAGCGGGTGAGGGCCACCACCATCAGGCAGACGCCGACCGCCCAAATATGGGCCCGCAGCAGGTGCCACTTGATGGCCACCGGTGGGTTGCGGCGCCATGACCAGAGCAGCCAGGGCATCAGCAGAATGGCGGCCGAGAGCTGGCGGAAAAAGACAAACTGGAAGATGGGCTGATCCGGCTCCAGCACCTTGACCAGCGCATCGGAAAAAACCGCCACCATATTGCCCAGCACTAGATAAAGGATGCCGATCCCTACTGCATTCATACCACCTCCCACTTCAGATGAGCGGAGGGTAGCGTGCCGGTTGATATCCAGTAAAATGATAAAAAATGACCACTCATGAGATATTTAGATAATGAAGCTTCCTCCCCTGCGTGCGGTGCAATATTTCGAGGTGGTGGCCCGGCTGCTCAGCTTCTCTCGTGCCGCCCTTGAATTGAACGTCAGTCAGAGTGCGGTCAGCCACCAGATCCGCCTGCTGGAGGATTTTCTGGGTGAGCGCTTGCTGCTGCGTCAGGGGCGGCTGCTCTCGCTGACAACCCAGGGGGAGAGTTATTTCGAGGGAATTGCCGCCGGGCTCAGCCAGATTGCCCAGAGCAGCGAACAGTTGCGCGGGGGCGGCGAGATGCGAGTCCGGCTCGCGGTCTACAGCTCGTTTGCGGTGAAGTGGCTGATCCCGCGGTTGGCTGGATTGCGCCAGCTCTACCCCGAGCTGGATTTGAGTCTGGAGATGGTGGCGGAAGACCCCGAACTCTCCGATAGAGTGGCGGACTGCTTTATCACAGTCTCACCCCACGGGCGTGGCTATTGCCACGATCTTATCTATCAGGAGCGGCTCTTTCCGGTCTGCAGTCGCCGTCTGTTGCAGCAGGTCAGCGGTGAGTGGCCTGAGGCCATCTGGCAGCTGCCGCTGCTGTCGGTGCAGTCCATTTACAAGGCGCGGGGCGAGGATTGGCAGCGCTGGGCCAAGGCGGGCGGGCTGGTGATCCCGGACGAGGCGCGGATGCACCATTTCAGCCATGTGCTGCTGGCGATGGAGGCGGCGGCCTGGGATCAGGGGGTGGCGTTCGTGAATGACTACATGCTGCGGCCCGATGATCCCCAGCTGGTGGCCTTGCCGGTACACCAGCTGGAGACGGGGGATGCCTTCTACTTTACCTGCAAGCGCTCGCGGGCCCATGAGCCCGCCATCAGCCGGTTGCGCCAGTGGCTGATGATGGAGACACGCCAGAGCATGCCGCTCTAGCCTGCACCGTTACGCTCTCTTGAACTGGCTCAGCACAAACAGGCTGGTGGCACAGACGACGACCGAAGGCCCAGCTGGGGTGTCCTGATACCAGGAGAGGGTCAATCCACCCAGCACGGCGAGACAGCCAATCAGCGCGGCAAAGCCGGCCATCTGCTCCGGCGTCTGGCTGAAGCGGCGGGCGGTAGCGGCGGGGATTATCAGCAGGGAGGTGATGATCAGCGCCCCGACAAACTTCATCGCCACGGCAATCACCAGCCCGATCAGCAGCATCAATACACAGCGCAGCACATCGACCCGGATCCCCTCTACTCGTGCCAGCTCTTCCGAGATGGTCATGGAGAGCAGGGGATCCCACAGTCGCCACAGGGTGAGCAGTACCAGCGCGCCACCGCCGTAGATCCAGAGCAGGTCCATCGGTTGTACCGAGAGCAGGTCGCCAAACAGGTAGGCCATCAGATCCACCCGCACGTTATCCATAAAACTCAAGGTAACCAGACCGAGGGACAGGGCACTGTGGGCCAGAATGCCGAGCAGGGTATCGGTGGCCACCTGCTGGTTGCGACTCATGATCACCAGCAGCATCGCCATGGCGAGGCAGCAGACCACCACCGCCAGGGTGAGATCGACCTGCAGCAGGATGCCCAGCGCGATGCCGAACAGGCAGGCGTGGGAGAGGGTGTCGCCAAAGTAGGCCATCTTGCGCCATACCACGAAGCTACCTAGGGGGCCGGCCAGCAGGGCAATGCCGAGACCGGCCGCGAGGGCGTATAACAGAAAGCTGTCCACTTGAATGTCCTGTTGCTTGCGCTATTTACTGTGAGCGTTGTTGCGAGAAGGCAGGCGGATGACGGGGGCCTGCGGTTCATGATGATGGTGTTCGCCGTCGCAGTGGTGATGGTGGGTATAGACCGCCAGCACCTCCTGCTCCGGGCGCCCGAACAGGCGGGCAAATTCGGGATGGCGGGCCACGCTTTCCGGCTCGCCATGGCAGCAGACGTGGCGATTGAGGCAGATCACCTCGTGGGTGCTGGCCATCACCAGATGCAGGTCGTGGGAGACCATCAGCACGGCGCA
>NZ_JAAKRF010000016.1:0-79786 GCF_049173005.1 Aeromonas sp. 602658
ATTTACAACGAGGAGCGGCCGCATCATGCGTTGAAATACAGAACCCCCGATGCGGTACATAGGGGGTTCTGAGTAGATAAATGCTAGTTGAAAATGTGTAAACCTATTTCAGGACTAGACACAGAACCTAAAGGCAGCGTAGTGGCTTACCACCACCCCAACAGGTTGCGGCCCACCAGCGCCCCCCATACCAGGGCGTTCAGGGCCAGCGCGATAAAGACGGCGGCGGAGCCCAAATCCTTGGCGCGACCGGAGAGCTCATGATGCTCGGAGCCAACCCTGTCTACCACAGCTTCAATGGCAGAGTTGAGGATCTCGACGATCACCACCAGCCAGCTGATGACGATAAGCAGCAGGATCTGGTTGAGGGAATCCCCCAGCCAGAAGGCCAGCGGCATCAGCAACAGGATCAGCATCAGCTCCTGCCGAAAAGCCGCCTCGTTAATCCAGGCTGACTTGAGCCCCTTCATGCTGTAACCGGTTGCGTTGATGATGCGGGTGACCCCGGTTGCCCCTGGCTTTGCCACGCTATCTACCTCATTTGGAATCGATTTTGGCCTCACATCCTATCAGAGCCCCCCAAGGTTTCAATCAGGGGACTTTTGCTTTATTTTATCTCTTTGCTTTTTCGCCCCTTGCGGCTGACACCACCCACTCGAGACTTGAGTTGTATGTCCATTCACACAGATGAATTGCGCACCCGTCGCCTGGAGTCACTGATCACTCCGAGCGAGCTTGCACACGCGTTTCCGATCACCGATACCATTGCCCAGAATCTGCTGGATGCCCGTCGCGAAGTGGAAGCCATTCTGGCCGGAGACGATCAGCGCCTGCTGGTCATTGTCGGCCCCTGCTCTATCCATGATCCCGCTGCTGCTCGCGAGTATGCCCAGCGCCTCAACGCCCTGCGCGCGCAGTATAAAGAGAGCCTCTGCATCGTGATGCGCACCTATTTCGAGAAGCCGCGCACCATCGTCGGCTGGAAAGGGCTGATCAACGATCCGCGCCTCGATGGCAGCTTCGATGTCAACGAAGGGCTGAAACTGGCGCGCAAACTGCTGGTCGACATCAACGAGATCGGCATGCCCACTGCCACCGAATTCCTCGATATGGTGACCGGCCAGTATATTGCCGACCTCATCACCTGGGGCGCCATCGGCGCACGTACCACTGAATCCCAGGTACACCGCGAGATGGCTTCGGCCCTCTCCTGCCCGGTCGGCTTCAAAAACGGCACCGACGGCAATACCCGCATCGCCATCGATGCGGTGCGCGCCGCCCGTCACAGCCACATCTTCTATTCGCCGGACAAGGACGGCAAGATGACCATCTACCGCACCGCCGGTAACCCCTTTGGTCATGTGATCCTGCGTGGCGGCCACCGACCCAACTACGACACCGCCAGTGTCGATGAAGCCTGTGAAGCGTTGGCCGATGTGGGCCTGCCGGAGCGTCTGGTGGTCGATTTCAGCCACGGCAACAGCATGAAGGATCACCGCCGTCAGCTGCTGGTGGCGCAAGATATCTGCGATCAACTGCGCCGCGGCCGTACCGGCATCGCCGGCATCATGGCCGAGAGCTTCCTGGTGGAAGGGCGTCAGGATGTGGAGAACGGCTGCGCCGCCACCTTCGGCCAGAGCATCACCGATGCCTGCCTGTCATGGAGCGACACCGAAACCCTGCTGGCGATGCTGGCAGAGGCGGCGCAGGTGCGCCTGAGCAAACAGGCTTGAACTGCGAATAAAACCAAAGGGGCCAGTATTTTTGATACCGGCCCCTTCTTCTTGCCGTCGGCCGATTACGCTTCGCTAATCGACCCTACATGCGCCCTCTTTCCTGTACACCCTACTTACAAACTGGGCATAAACCACACGCGCCCCGCAGCTTCGATGCGGTCGGTGCGGATCTGGAATACCTGCGCCAGCAGCGCCTCATCCACCAGCTCGACACCCCCTTCGCGCACCACCGCGCCCCCTTGCAGGCAGAGAATGCGGTCGGCCCAGTCGATGGCCAGATTGATATCGTGGATGGCGAGCACCACCAGCAAGCCCTGAGCGGCCAGGGTTTTCAGCAACCGCAATAGCGCCAGCTGGTGATGCAGGTCGAGCCCCGCCAGCGGCTCGTCCAGCAGCAGCACCTTGCCGGTCGGATTGAGGCTCGGCCACACCTGCAGCAGGGTGCGGGCAATCAGCACCCGCTGCTGCTCGCCCCCCGACAACCGGCTGAAGTCCCGGGCCAGCAAAGCTTCCAGCTCCAATGCCTCGCACAATGCATTTATCGCCTCGTTCTGTCTGGCAGGTGCAACCATCTCATCAAGCCCCAGGCTCAATACCTGAAACACCGGAATATGAAACAGCTGGGGCTGACGTTGGGGCAGCATGGCGCGCCGTTTGGCAAGCTCGGGCCAACTCAGGTCAGTAAGCACTTCCCCCCCCAGCAGCACTGTGCCATCGGCGGGTAAAATCCCCGCCAGCGCCCCGAGCAGGGTCGACTTGCCACTGCCATTGGGTCCAAGCAGCGCCACCAGCTGGCCGCCATGCCAGCGAAGATCGAGGGGAGAGAGCCGTCCGGCAATGGCGAGTGCGCGTGCTTCCAGCAGCGGCGCAGCAGCACGAGAAGAAACCGGCATGGGATCAGCGGGTGACATCGGCATCTTGCCTCAACAACGGGTAAATAAGGAGACTGCGCGCCCCGACCAAATCATGCAGATATTCATGCAGCACCATCGGCAGTTTGCCTCAATAGCAGGTAGATAAAGAGCGGCGCCCCCACCGAGGCGGTGATGACGCCGATAGGCAACTCCCCCGCGCTCAGGGTGGATCGAGCAACCAGATCGGCCGCCAGCAGCAGGGCCCCGCCGCCAAGCGCCGAGGCAGGCAGCAGAAAGCGCTGATCGCAGCCACCGCAGAGCCGCAGCAGATGGGGCACCACCAACCCGACAAAACCGATGACACCACACAACGACACCGCCACACCGGTCAGCAGACAGACCGCCAGCACCAACCGCACCCGCATCCTGTCGACATCCATCCCCATCAGGCGGGCCTGAGTCTCCCCCAACAACAACTGTTGCAGCGCCTTGCCCTGCCAGCAGAGCCAGCCCAGGGTGAGCGGCAGCACCAGCCACCACCAGCCAAACTGCTGGCTGCCGTAAGAGAGGCTACCCATCATCCAGAACATGAATTCACGCAAGGAACCATCGTCGGCAAAGTACATCAACCAGGTCATGGCGGCATTGGTAAGAATACCGATAGCGACGCCAAACAACAGCAAGCGGGCATGGCCGAGACGCGCCCGGCGAGCCAGCCGAATGAGCAGCATGGTCACCAGCAGGGCGCCACCAAAGGCCGCCAGCGACAGCCCCCAGCCGGGCAGATAGAGGCCGAGGGACTTGGCCACCGCCATCGCCACCATGGCGGCAAGGCCAGCCCCGCTCGAGACACCAAGCAGCCCGGGTTCGGCCACCGGGTTGTGCAGCATCACCTGCAACACGGCGCCGCCACAAGCAAGGGCTGCGCCAGCCAATAGGGCCAGCAAGGCACGCGGCAGACGCAGCTCCAGCAGGATGCGCAGTTCGAGATCGCCAAGGGGATGCCAGGGCAGCAGCACAAACTCGCCCCAGACGAGGGAGAAGAGAAACAGCAGCAGGGTCAGCAGCGTCAGGCCACAGAGCCAGCGCCGCTGCCAGCGCTGCTGGCGGGCGATAAGGGAGAGGTACAAGGAAGATCCCCGAATAACAAGGCTTTCCCCCGGCCCTGTCGCAGCGCCGGGGGGAAGCAGGAAAAGGGCATGATAACAGTGGCTTGCCACCCAAGGTCAAGGCTGGTAACGCTTTGCCATCACGCTTATCTCGCCGCTGGCCACCAGATTTTGCAGCGCCACCAGCAAGGGCTGGCGCAGCGACTGGTGAGGTGAGTGCTTGCTCATCCCGAGATAGAGGGTCACCGGCGTGGCGGGGCGGTAGTCCGCCTTGCCTATCCGGCTGGCATTTCCCTGACTCAGGGCATAGTCCACCTGACAGTCGGTGCCAATCATCAGCGGCAGGTGACCGCGCTGCACCATGCGCAGCAGCTGATCTTCGGTGGGTACTCCGTGCTTGTCGAGGCGGCTGTCACTGCTGAAGGGCTCAAAGTAGGCGGAGTTGAGCACATAGCCCACCTTCACCCCCTGCAGATCGCGGTATTGGTGGATCCGGGCCACATTGACCGGCTGACCATAAAACGCGGGCCAGCATTGGTAATAGGCAGGCTGCAGATAGTCGATGAACTGCGCCCGCTCGGCGGTATAGGCGAGGCCAATCATCAGATCGACCTGACCGGTCTGCATCTGCTTGAGCGCCCTGCCCCACGGCATCCGCCGTACCTGCAACTCAATGCCGCTCGCCTGTTGCAACCGGCGCATGATGTCCATGTCGAGCCCCTGCAACCGGCCATCCGCTTGCTGGATGCGAAATGGCGGCCACAGATCGGTGGCCACCGTCAGCGTCGGGGTCGCTCGCACCGGCATGGCAAATAACAGTAACAACACAATCCCGCATAACTTGCCCATCCCGTCGCATACCTCGCACGGCTTATCCTGTTGGTTAAAAATACCCTCCCACACCACGTATGAAAACCCGTGGTTCAGGGATAAAATGCGCCGGATTTTCAAGGAGAACCCAATGAACCCGATTTTCGCCAGTATCGGTCTGCTGCTCTGCAGCAACGTCTTTATGACCTTCGCCTGGTACGCTCACCTCAAGAGCATGAACCATAAACCCTGGATCATTGCCGCCCTGGTGAGCTGGGGTATCGCCCTGTTCGAATACCTGCTGCAAGTGCCCGCCAACCGCATCGGCCATACGGTGATGAGCGTAGGCCAACTTAAAATCTTGCAAGAAGTGATCACACTCACCGTATTCGTCCCCTTCTCTATCTTCTATCTCAAGGAAGATCTGAAATGGGACTATCTCTGGGCAGGGCTCTGCATTCTCGGTGCGGTCTTTTTTGTCTTTCGCGAGAAACTGACCGGCGCCTGAGGCTGTACACTCAATATCATCCCGCTCATGGCATCTCATTGATCGACGAGGCAAAAAAATGGAATTGCGAGACATGTTACAGATCCTGGCCAAGCAGGATGGCTCAGACCTCTATCTGTCGACCGGCGCGCCCCCCTGCGCCAAGTTTAACGGCGGCCTGCGCCCCCTCAACGAAACGCCGCTGGAGCCGGGTGAAGTGGCGCGGATCGCCGCCGAGATCATGGATGGCGAGCAGAAGCAGCAGTTCGAGAAGGATCTGGAGATGAACCTCGCCATCTCCCTGCCCCAGATCGGCCGCTTTCGGGTCAACATCTTCAAGCAGCGCAACGAAGTCTCTCTGGTGGCCCGCAACATCAAGACCGAAATCCCCCGCTTTGAAGATCTCAAACTCCCGCCTGTGTTGCTCGACACCATCATGGAGAAACGCGGCCTGGTACTGTTTGTCGGCGGTACCGGCTCGGGTAAATCTACCTCGCTGGCGGCGCTTATCGACCACCGCAACCGCAACAGCGGCGGACACATCATTACCATCGAGGATCCGGTGGAGTTCGTTCATCGCCACCGCAAGAGCATCATCAACCAGCGGGAAGTTGGCGTGGATACCCGCAGCTTCCACGCTGCGCTGAAAAATACCCTGCGTCAGGCGCCGGACGTCATTCTTATCGGCGAAATTCGCGATCGAGAGACCATGGAACATGCGCTGGCCTTCTCCGAAACCGGCCACCTTGCCATCTCCACCCTGCACGCCAACAACGCCAACCAGGCGCTGGATCGCATCATCAACTTCTTCCCCGAGGAGCGCCGTCCGCAACTGCTCAACGATCTGGGCAACAACCTCAAGGCCTTTGTCTCCCAGCGGCTGGTAAAAACCACCGATGGCGGCCGCCGGGCCGCAGTGGAGATCATGCTCGGCACCCACACCATCCGCGACATGATCAAGCGCGGCGAATTTGGCGGCCTCAAAGAGGTGATGGAAAAATCCAAGGCCCTCGGCATGGTTACCTTCGACAGTGCACTGTTCGATCTGGTGGTGGAAGGGGTGATTGAGGAAGAAGAGGCGGTGAAAAACGCCGACTCGGCCAACAACCTGCGCCTCAAGATCAAGTTGTGGAAGGAGAAGGGGCAGATTGCCAGCAGCAGTGATGCCACCGGCTGGAGCCTCGAACCCACCAAGGACGAGAAGGGCGATTTTTTCTAACTAGCCCCTCGAGAACCCCGGGCCAGCCGGGGTTCTCTTTATCCAGCACGGCTGGCCCGACTTATCCCTCAGCTCACGAAGATCACTGCCTGTCAGCACCAACGGCGAACGCGCTGGCAATACGCCACATACTCGTCGCCGAAACGGGCGCGCAGCAGCCGCTCCTCCGGCATGATCTGAAAGCGAGTCAGCCAGGCAACCAGCACGATTGGCCCAACCCAGACCCAACTTCCCCCCAGATAACAGCCCCAGGCGGCCAGCCAGCAGAGCAGCCCCAGATACATGGGATTGCGACTGACACGATAAACGCCGCAGGTCACCAGACGACTGGTGTGCTGCGGTTTGGTGGGGCTGACCGTGGTCTGATGGTGACGAAACCGTTGCAGGGCCCCAAAGCCCATGATGGCCCCCACCACGACCAGCACATCCATCAGCGTCATTGCCCAGATACCGGGCTGGCTCTCCCCTCTTAGCCACCACATGACACCAGCACAGAGCAGGAAGATCAGCGGTGGTGGCAAACGTAACTCAAGATTGACCATTTTCTTCCCCTGACGAGTGTCGGCCGAACCCGTGTTGCGGTAGACTCCCAACCAGTCAGCGCCTGTTGAGAGTGACAAAGATCATAATAATAACAACAAGTTGTGGTTAAACCACCACCAATGTGGCCGACCCCGTCCAAACTATCCAACGCGAACAACAAAAAGGAATCACCATGCACAAGAAAACTCTGCTGGCTACCCTGATCTTCGGCCTGCTCGCGGGCCAAGCCGTTGCGGCTCCCTATCTGCCCCTTGCGACGGATCATCGCAACGGCCAGGAGCAAACCGCCAGCAACGCCTGGTTGGAAGTGGATCTGGGCGCCTTTGAGCACAATATCCAGACCCTCAAGGATCGTCTCGGTGACAAGGGCCCGCAGATCTGCGCCATCATGAAGGCCGACGCTTACGGTCATGGCATCGACCTGCTGGTCCCCTCCGTGGTCAAGGCCAATATCCCCTGCATCGGCATCGCCAGCAACGAAGAGGCGCGCGTCGCCCGCGAGAAGGGCTTTACCGGCCGTCTGATGCGGGTGCGTGCTGCCACCCCGGATGAAGTAGAGCAGGCCCTGCCCTACAAGATGGAGGAGCTGATCGGCAGTCTGGTGAGTGCCCAGGGTATCGCCGATATCGCCCAGCGCCACCACACCACCATTCCGGTGCATATCGCGCTCAACTCAGCCGGCATGAGCCGCAACGGCATCGACCTGCGCCTGGCCGATGCCAAGCAGGATGCGCTGGCCATGCTCAAGCTAAAGGGGATCACCCCGGTCGGCATCATGACCCACTTCCCGGTTGAGGAGAAAGAGGACGTCAAGATGGGACTGGCCCAGTTCAAACTGGACTCCCAGTGGCTGCTGGAAGCGGGCAAACTGGATCGCAGCAAGATCACCATCCACGCCGCCAACTCCTTCGCCACTCTGGCCGTGCCGGACGCCTACTTCGACATGGTGCGCCCGGGCGGCCTGCTCTACGGAGACTCCATCCCCTCCCACACCGAATACAAGCGGGTGATGGCATTCAAGACCCAGGTCGCTTCTGTCAACCACTATGCAGCGGGCAACACCGTCGGTTATGACCGCACCTTTACCCTCAAGCGTGACTCCTGGCTCGCCAACCTGCCGCTGGGCTACTCCGATGGCTATCGCCGTGCCCTCAGCAACAAAGCCTATGTGCTGATCCAGGGTCAGAAGGTGCCGGTGGTCGGCAAGACTTCCATGAACACCATCATGGTGGATGTGACTGATCTGAAAGGGGTGAAACCCGGCGACGAGGTGGTGCTGTTTGGCCGTCAGGGTGACGCCGAAGTGAAACAGGCGGATCTGGAGGAGTACAACGGCGCCCTGCTGGCGGACATGTACACCATCTGGGGCTACACCAACCCCAAGAAGATCAAACGCTGATAACACGATATGAAAAAGGGCTCCCGCGGGAGCCCTTGTTGTTTGGTATTAAATGATGTTGCGTTTAAGCGGCCTTTTTACGGGTCACAAACAGACTCAGCCCCATGGATGCCAGCAGGATCAACGCGACTACGCCCAGTGCTATGCCGGTCGGGATCTTGAAGATATCCAGCAGCAGCATCTTGACCCCGATAAACATCAGGATCAGCGCCAGACCGTATTTGAGCAGGGCGAAGCGATCAGCCACACCCGCCAGTAGGAAGTACATGGCGCGCAGACCCATGATGGCGAAGATGTTGGAGGTCAGCACGATGAAGGGATCCGTGGTCACCGCGAAGATGGCCGGGATACTGTCCACCGCGAAGATGAGATCGCTCACCTCCACCAACACCAGAATGAGCAGCAGCGGGGTGGCATAGCGCACACCGTCACGCCAGACGAAGAACTTCTCCCCTTCCAGGGTCTCGGTCACCTTGAAACGACGGCGCATCCAGCCTAGCAGCGGATTGTTGGCCAAGTCCGGCTCCTTGTCGGCCGCCCACAGCATCTTGGCACCGGTCAGCAGCAGGAAAGCGCCGAACAGATAGAGGATCCAGTGGAACTGCTCGATGAGCCAGCTACCCGCGAACACCATACCGGCACGCATCACGATGGCACCCAGTACTCCATAGAGCAGCACCCGGCGCTGCAGCTCGGCCGGAATGGCAAAGTAACCGAACAGCATCAGCCAGACGAATACGTTGTCCACTGCCAGCGCTTTCTCGATGAGGTAGCCGGTGAGGAACTCCAATCCCTTCTGGTTGGCAATGTCACGGCCAGCGCTGTGGTCCAGCCAAAACCAGATGGCCAGGTTGAAGAGCAGAGCAACACTGATCCAGATGAGGGACCAGACGCCCGCCTCTTTGAGGGACACCTTGTGTGACTTGCCGCCACCGACAAAGCGTATGTCTATCCATAACAGGACCAGCACTATGCTGAAGAAACCGGTCCACATCCACCATTCACCCATTTTCACTTCTCCCAAAAACGACAAAACCCACGACCGAGAGGCGTGGGTTTGCGTTTGGAGCAGATACACCTTGCCTCTCGGCAAGGTCTCACTTACAGCTGATTTGCATCGACTGCCCGGCTGCCGGGTGCACTGCAGGATATGGGTGCACCGTAATGACGACAAACCGGCGAGAAGTTACTCCCCTTGTTGCGCGGATAGTAGCAGCGGTAAAAGATAACGCCAAGAGGCATCTTCACTGCCGTCAAAAATAAATCGGGGCCCCATCAAGGAGCCCCGCAAGCAGGTTCAACACATCCCCATCAGAGCGGGTCGACCTTGAGGCAGGAGACCGCGTGATCGAAGTTCCCCTCCAGCACGGGGCGGGTCTTGGCGCACTCGGGGCCAGCCACCGGGCAGCGGGTGCGGAACACGCAACCGGACGGCGGGTTCATCGGTGAGGGCAAGTCCCCCTCCAGGATCTGGATCACCTTGTTGCGCTCCAGCTCAGGGTCCGGGATTGGCACCGCGGACATCAGCGCCTTGGTGTAGGGATGCAACGGGTTGGCAAAGATCTCCTTGCGAGTCCCCAGCTCAACGGCGTTGCCCAGATACATCACCAGCACCCGATCGGAGATATGTTTGACAACCGACAGATCGTGGGCGATGAAGATGAGCGACAGCCCCATCTCCTTTTGCAGGGATTTGAGCAGGTTGACCACCTGTGCCTGGATAGAGACATCAAGCGCTGACACCGGCTCATCGCAGATGATCATCTTGGGCTCGAGGATCAGCGCCCGGGCAATCCCGATCCGCTGGCACTGGCCGCCGGAGAACTCGTGCGGATAGCGGTTGACCAGGTTGGGCAACAACCCCACCTTGCTCATCATGGCGCGCACCTTCTCCTTCACCTCTTCCCGTGGCAGGTTGGGATAGAAGGTGATGAGCGGCTCGGCGATGATGTCGCCGATGGTCATGCGTGGGTTCAGAGAAGCCAGCGGATCCTGGAAGATCATCTGGATCTCTTTGCGCTTCTCGCGCAGGGCATTCTGATCGAGCTTGGTGAGATCGTCACCCAGCCACACCACCTTGCCATCGGTGGCCGGTACCAGACCGATGATGGCGCGGGCAAAGGTCGATTTGCCGCAGCCGGATTCACCCACCACGCCGAGGGTTTCCCCTTCGTAGAGGCGCAGGGTAACGCCATCGACCGCCTTCAAATCGGATGGCTTGGCCCAAGGCCACGCCTTGCCACTCTTGATACTGAAGTGGACCTTGAGGTCAGACACTTCCAACAGCAATTTTTTGTCGGCACCCATTTAGTTGGCCCCCTTGTTCATGGCATCCGAAACCCAGTGGCAAGCACGCTCCCGACCGTCGTTGAACGGGGTCAGGATCGGTGACTGCTGGCCGCAAATCTCGCTCACACGGTGGCAACGCTCCTGGAAGGGGCAACCGGTCGGCAGACGCAGCAGGTTGGGCGGATTGCCCGGGATGGTGGGCAACACTTCCCCTTCGGTATCGAGACGAGGAATGGCGCGCAGCAGGCCTTCGGTGTAGGGGTGGCTCGGGCGATAGAAGATATCGTCTACCTTGCCGTACTCCATGGTACGACCGGCATACATCACCAGCACCTTGTTGCAGATACCGGCGACCACGCCAAGGTCATGGGTGATCATGATGATGGCGGTGTTGAACTCGCGCTTGAGCTCATTCATCAGAGTCATGATCTGGGCCTGTACGGTCACGTCGAGTGCGGTAGTCGGTTCGTCGGCGATCAGCAGTTGCGGCCGGCAGAGCAGTGCCATGGCGATCATCACCCGCTGACGCATGCCGCCGGAGAACTCGTGGGGATACATCCCCATCCGCTTGCGCGCTTCGGGAATTTTCACCGCATCGAGCATCCGCACCGACTCTTCGAACGCTTCCGCCTTGCTGACGCCCTTATGCAACATCAGCACTTCCATCAGCTGATCCTGCACCTTCATGTAGGGGTTGAGCGAGGTCATGGGGTCCTGGAAGATCATGGCGATCTTCTCGGAGCGGATCTTGTTGAGCTTGGACTCCGGCAGGTTGAGGATCTCCTCCCCCTGAAACTTGGCGGAACCGGTAATAATGCCGTTCTTGGCCAGCAGCCCCATGATGGCAAAGGCCGTCTGGGATTTACCGGAGCCGGACTCGCCGACGATCCCCAGGGTTTCACCCGCAGAGAGAGAAAAATTGAGGTCGTTGACCGCCACCACATTGCCATCCGGGGTCTTGAACTCGACCCGCAGATCTTTCACATCCAGTAACTTCATATAAAAACTCCTTATCGATCTTTCGTGATGCTTTCCTGTCGACCCGATGCTCGATTAACGATCTTTCGGATCAAGGGCGTCACGCAGACCATCCCCGAGGAAGTTGAAGCAAAACAGGGTCACCACCATAAAACCGGCGGGGAACAGCAGTTGCCAGATGGCCACTTCCATCGACTTGGAGCCTTCATCCAGCAGGGCACCCCAGCTGGTCATCGGTTCCTGAACCCCAAGGCCCAGGAAACTCAGGAAGGATTCAAACATGATCATCCCCGGCACCAGCAAGGTGGCGTAAACGGCCACGATACCGAGTACGTTCGGTACGATGTGACGGGTGATGATCTTCCACTTGGAGACGCCACAGACGTGGGCCGCCTCGATAAACTCCTTGCTCTTGAGGCTGAGAGTCTGGCCGCGCACGATACGCGCCATGTCGAGCCAGCTCACCGCCCCGATAGCGATAAAGATGAGTGCCAGATTGCGGCCAAAGAAGGTGACCAGCATGATGACAAAGAACATGAAGGGGAAGGCGTTGAGGATCTCCAGTACCCGCATCATCAGGCTGTCGACCCGCCCGCCGATAAAGCCGGAGGCCGCGCCATACAGGGTGCCGATGATGACCGCCACCATGGCGCCCATGATGCCGACCATCAGGGAGATGCGACCGCCCAGCAGGGTGCGCACGAACAGATCGCGCCCCAGACTGTCGGTTCCGAAGTAGTGACCTGCTTCCATATCCGGCGGCGACTGCATGGCGCCCCAGTCCGGATCGTCAAAGGTGTATTGGGACAAATGGGGGCCAAAGATGACCGCCAGACCGATGATGGTCAGAATGATCAGGCTGGTCAGGGCCGCCTTGTTGCGCAGGAAACGGCGACGGGCATCCTTCCACAGGGAGCGCCCCTCCACCACTTCCACTTTTTGCGCGAACGCCCCGACGGCATCGCGTTTTTCAGTTGAAACAACCATGATGAACTCCCGAATTAGTAACGGATCTTGGGATCGATAAAGGCGTAGAGAATATCGACCACTGCGTTAAAGGTGATGGTGAGGGCGCCGACCAGAATGGTCAGACCGAGCACCATGGAGTAATCACGGTTAAGGGCACCGTTGACGAACAGCTGACCGATCCCCGGCAGGCCGAAGATAGTCTCGATCACCACGGAACCTGTGATGATGCCGACAAAGGCCGGGCCCAGATAGGAGACCACCGGCAGCATGGCCGGACGCAGCGCGTGTTTCAGGATGATGTGGCGCAGCGGCAAGCCCTTGGCACGGGCGGTACGGATGAAGTTCGAGTTCATGGTCTCGATCATGCTGCCCCGCATGATCCGCGAGATGGCAGAGATGTAGTACATCATCATGCCGAACACCGGCAGCACCATAAACTGGATGCCACCGCCCTGCCAGCCACCGGCAGGGAACCAGCCCAGATGAATACTGAAAAACAGCACCAGCAAGGGCGCCAGCACAAAGCCCGGGATCACCACCCCGGCCATAGCCGACGACATCAGCAGATAATCGATGATGGTGTTCTGTTTCAGTGCCGCTATGGTGCCGAAGGTGACCCCCAGCAACACGGCGAAGAAGAAGGCCGTGGTCCCGATCTTGGCGGATACAGGCAACGCCTGGCTCACCAGATCATTGACGGTGAAATCCTTGTATTTGAAAGAGGGACCCAAATCACCCTGCACCAGGTTGCCCAGGTAGGTGAGATATTGCATGCCAATGGGTTTGTCGAGCCCATATTTGGCCTCGATATTGGCCATCACTTCAGGGGGAAGTGAACGTTCGCTGGTAAAGGGGTTACCCGGGGCGAAACGCATCATGAAGAAAGAGACAGTGATCAAGACCAACAGAGTCGGGATCGCTTCCAATAGCCGTTTAAAAATGAATTTCAACATAGACATTTCCTGTCCTGTACTGCTTCCAAAGGGTCGCGATTGTAATAAAGGCCCGCCGTCCGGCGGGCCCTGCTTGTTATGCGACTTGTTGCTTTAAATCAGTGAGCAATGATGTACATATCTTTGCTGTAGAGGTTATCCAGCGGGTTGCTTGGGTAACCCCCAACATAAGCTTTGACCATCCGAGGTTGAACATATTGGTATATCGGGATGATCGGCATGTCCTTGGCCAGGATCTCTTCCGCCTGGACATAGAGCTTGTTGCGAGCGTCCGCATCAACCTGATCACGAGAGTCGGTCATCAACTTGTCAAACGCTGGATTGGAGTACTTGCCATCGTTGTTGCCGTGAGTGGTCTGCATCAGATCCAGCATGGATGAGGCTTCGTTGTAGTCGGCGCTCCAGCCGGCACGACCCACGTCAAACTGGCCCTGCTTCTTGGTTTCCAGGTAAGTTTTCCACTCCTGGTTCACTAAACTGACCTCTGCACCCAGTTTTTTCCACATGGAAGCAACGGCCACAGCCACTTTCTTGTGGTTGTCATCGGTGTTGTAGAGCAGCTCGAACTTCAACGGCTTGCTGGCATCGAAACCTGCCTCTTCAAGCAGCGCCTTGGCCTTGGCATCACGCTCGGCCTGGGTCATTTTTGACCACTCTGGGGCAACCGGTTTAAAACCATCGACATAGTCAGGCGTCAACCCATATGCGGGTTTTTGCCCTTGCCCCATGACTTTATCTGCAATCACGTCACGATTGACCGCATAAGAAAGAGCAGTTCGCACTCGCACGTCATCAAACGGCTTTTTCTTGATGTTGAACTGGTAGTAATAAGTAGAAACCAGACCTTCAACCTTCAAATCAGCCGGGTAATCTTTCTTGAGTTGCTTGAAACGTTCGATAGGCACGTTCCATGTCATATCAATTTCACCAGCCAAGAAGCGATTTAGCTCCGCGTTGGTGGACTGGATCGGAAGATAGGTAACCTTGTTGATCACCGTTTTCGCATCATTCCAGTAGTTTTTATTACGCTCCAAGCCAATTCGCTCATTAACAACCCACTCCTTCAATACGTAGGCACCATTACCTACCATATTGCCCGGCTGGGTCCATTTTTCACCATACTTCTCGATGACCTTCTTCGGTACCGGGTAGGTGGTGGTGTGAGAGAGCATGGTTACGAAATAAGGGATAGCCTTCTCGAGCTGCACTTCGAAGGTGTAGTCGTCGGTCGCCTTCACGCCCAGCGTATCAGCCGGCTTCTTGCCAGCAATGATCTCTGTAGCATTGGCAATAGTTGGCATCTCCAGATACCAGGAGTAAGGAGAGGCTGTCTTGGGGTCAACTGCACGCTGGAAGGCATATACAAAATCATGTGCGGTGACAGGTTCACCGTTGGACCACTTGGCATCTTTGCGCAGGTGGAAGACGTAGTGCTTGTTATCCTTGGTTTCCCAAGACTCTGCGACACCAGGAACAACTTCCCCTTTCGAACCGGATGTCACGAGACCTTCAAAGAGGTCGCGCAAAATTGCAGACTCAGGCGTTCCTTCAACTTTCTGTGGGTCCAAGGTCGCAGGCTCGGAACCGTTGCCTTTTACCAGTTGCTGGACTTCAGCCAGCTTGGTTCCCGCCGGGACATCGGCAGCCTGAGCCACATTGACGCCACCAAACAGTGCAGCCATCAGCAATGTGTTAATCATTGTTTTTTTATGAGTCATTTCCCTACTCCAACAAGAACATTCCATGCGTTTTTAAAGTGACGGGGTTAAAACCCGCTCCCAGCATAATTCCCTGCCAATTCCGATAATGCAACAGATATTGTCAGGGTAACCGTCATTTTCTGGTTAAAAAATCAGCTGACACGCGCTTTTTCAGTATTAAAACACCGACAAAACGCTCATTTTTCACACAAACGCTCGATTCTAGAAAAGACCGGGCAAAAAGCAACCAATAAAAAGCCGGTCACGAGGACCGGCTTTCATAAAGCGGAGCTGGCTCACATCAGGCTGGGGAAAACCCCCTTGATGCCGGCCACCATGATCTCGATACCCAGCGACATCATGATAAGACCCATGATACGGGTCACCACGTTGATACCGGTGTTGCCCATGATCTTGAACAGCAGCGGCGCGGCGCGGAAGATGAGCCAGGAGCAGAAAGAGAAGACAACGACAACCACTGACATGCCGAGCAGCTGCTGCCAGTGGCTCTGGCTGGCATAGACAATCACCGAGGAGATGGCACCGGGGCCCGCCATAAGCGGCAGCGCCAGCGGTACCACGGCGATAGACTCGCGCACAGCCAGTTCGCCCTTTTCCTGTTTGTTGTGCTTCACCTCGCCCAGCTTGCCCTGCAGCATCGACCAGGCAATCAGGGTAATCAGCGACCCACCGGCGATCCGGAACGACGCCAGCGAGATACCAAACCCATCGAGGATCAGCTGCCCCATATACATGGAGACCAGCAGGATCACCATCACCGCGATATTGGCGGTGGTATTGGTTTTCATCCGCTCGGCCTGGGTATGGTGGCTGGTCAGACTGACAAACACCGGCAACAAACCAAGCGGGTTGATAATTGCGAACAAACCGACAAAAAACTTCAGATACAACGAGACGTCAATTGCTGCCATAGGCGCCTTCCAATAGAGTTTCGGGCCCAGCGGGCCAGTCCATTAATTTCGTGCGTAAATTTACATCATAGCCAGAGCGGGCACCAATCAAATAATCTCACCATTTTGAGGGTTTTTTAGTTAGTTCATCTAATGCATCCGCGCTAACTGGCATAAACCGATGCCAAAAGCCCTTTCTACCGCCCGACACGCGCCAGAAAAGTGAGCGCAAGCCTGCTTAATCATGCCCAGAGAGTCAGACGGTGGCTGACCGAATTACCTAGCGACTCGAGAGAATCTATGCTTTGCCTTTCCACTATTTCAGGCCAGACATCACTTCATTGACTCGGCAAGAGAGCCACAACGCAAAAATCGCGAAGCGGGCAGAAATAGCGCCCTCGGGGAATAAAGCGGATTAGTCATGGATTAAAACAACAATCATTTTTGCAACAAACGCTGGAATAAAGTGCGTTTGTCGGTGATTTTGAAACCAATTCACTCATATTTGCTAACCTATACCGCCAAAATAGCTCTGTAATACTATGGCTGAGTGCAATTAACCACTTGATAAATGTGGTTTATTACCCTGCGTTAACAAGTATCTCGCCTTTCCCTTTGATGCACATTCCGATAACATCAGTCAAACAAGGATTGTGAAATAAAATTTCTTTTGTTCTTTTGTTACACATGATCCAGATCAAGTTTTTCTGAGTCAGCCCCGCTCTATAATCGACTCAGAAAGCGATTTAGTAAGGCATGTGAAAAAGCTGTTGCAACGATACCCTCTTGACAGGGCGACTATAATTGCCGGGCATTGCCAACGTCTTACTAAACAGTTTTCAAATAATCAGGAGATAAACATGGCAGTAACCAATTTGGCTGAACTGGATGCACTGGTCGCCCGCGTTAAGGAAGCCCAGCGTGAATTCGCCAGCTTCTCTCAAGAGCAGGTAGACAAGATCTTCCGTGCCGCCGCCCTGGCCGCCAACAACGCCCGTATCCCCCTGGCCCAGATGGCCGTGGAAGAATCCGGTATGGGTATCATCGAAGACAAGGTTATCAAGAACCACTTCGCCTCCGAATACATCTACAACAAGTACAAAGACGAGAAGACCTGCGGCATTCTGAGCGAAGATGATCAGATGGGTACCATCACCATCGCCGAGCCGGTAGGTATCATCTGTGGTATCGTTCCGACCACCAACCCGACCTCCACTGCGATCTTCAAATCCATGATCGCGCTCAAGACCCGCAACGCCATCATCTTCTCCCCGCACCCCCGCGCCAAGAACTCCACCAATACCGCTGCCAAGCTGGTACTGGATGCCGCTGTTGCCGCCGGTGCACCGAAAGACATCATCGGCTGGATAGACCAACCGTCTGTTGAGCTCTCCAACGCCCTGATGAAGCACGAAGACATCAACCTGATCCTGGCCACCGGTGGCCCGGGCATGGTGAAAGCAGCCTACTCTTCCGGTAAGCCTGCTATCGGTGTCGGTGCCGGTAACGTGCCTATCGTTATCGACGAAACTGCCGACGTGAAGCGTGCGGTTGCCTCCATCCTGATGTCCAAGACTTTCGATAACGGCGTGGTCTGTGCTTCCGAGCAGGCAGTCATCGTTGTTGATGCCATCTACGACCAGGTTAAAGAGCGCTTTGCATCCCACAAGGGCCACGTGCTCTCCAAAGAAGATGCTGACAAGGTACGTAAAGTCATCCTGATCAACGGTGCCCTGAACGCCAACATCGTTGGCCAGCCAGCCACCAAGATTGCCGAGATGGCAGGCGTGACTGTACCGGCTGATACCAAGATCCTGATCGGTGAAGGCGTCAAACTGTGTGCAGAAGACGAGTTTGCTCACGAGAAATTGTCCCCGCTGCTCGGTATGTTCCGTGCAAGCAGCTTCGAAAACGCCGTTGATATGGCCTGTGACATGGTCAACATCGGTGGTATCGGCCACACCTCCGGTCTGTACACCGACCAGGACCGCAACGCTGACCGCATCAAGTACTTCGGCGACAAGATGAAGACCGCGCGTATCCTGATCAACACTCCGTCTACCCAAGGCGGTATCGGTGACCTGTACAACTTCGCAATGGCACCGTCCCTGACCCTGGGTTGCGGCTCCTGGAGCGGTAACTCCATCTCCGAAAACGTGGGTCCGAAGCACCTGATCAACAAGAAGACAGTCGCAAAACGGGCAGAAAACATGCTGTGGCACAAACTTCCGAAATCCATCTACTTCCGTCGTGGTTCCCTGCCGATCGCTCTGAGCGACCTGGAAGGTAAAAAGCGTGCCATGGTCGTGACTGACCGCTTCCTGTTCAACAACGGCTACGCCGATGAACTGGTCAGCCTGCTGAAAGCACAGAATATGGAAGTGGAAGTGTTCTACGAAGTAGAAGCTGACCCGACCCTGGCTGTGGTTCGCAAGGGTGCCGAGATGGCCAACTCCTTCAAACCGGACGTTATCCTGGCGCTGGGCGGTGGCTCACCGATGGATGCGGCCAAGATCATGTGGGTGATGTACGAGCACCCGAACACTGCGTTCGAAGATCTGGCCATGCGCTTCATGGACATCCGCAAGCGTATCTACAAGTTCCCGAAAATGGGCGTGAAGGCCGAACTGGTCTGTATCACCACCACTTCCGGTACCGGCTCTGAAGTCACTCCGTTTGCGGTAGTAACCGATGAAGTGTCTGGTCAGAAGTATCCGCTGGCTGACTACGAGCTGACTCCGAACATGGCCATCGTTGATGCCAACTTGGTCATGGGCATGCCGAAGTCCCTGTGTGCCTTCGGTGGTATCGATGCCGTGACTCACGCCATGGAAGCCTATGTTTCCGTACTGGCTAACGAGTACTCCGACGGCCAGGCGCTGCAAGCCCTGAAAATGCTGAAAGAGTACCTGCCGTCCAGCTACCAGAACGGTGCCAACGACCCGATCGCTCGTGAGAAGGTGCACAATGCTGCCACCATCGCCGGTATCGCGTTCGCCAACGCCTTCCTGGGTGTGTGCCACTCCATGGCTCACAAACTGGGTGCCGAGTTCCACATTCCGCACGGTCTGGCTAACGCCCTGCTGATCAGCAACGTCATCCGCTACAACGCGAACGACAACCCGACCAAGCAGACTGCGTTCTCCCAGTACGACCGCCCGCAGGCTCGTCGTCGTTACGCCGAAGTCGCTGACCACCTGGGTCTGACTGCTGCCGGTGACCGCACCGCAGCCAAGATCGAGAAGCTGCTGACCTGGCTGGACGAGCTGAAGGCTACCCTGGGTATCCCGGCCTCTATCCGCGAAGCTGGCGTGACTGAAGCTGACTTCCTGGCCAAGGTTGACCAGCTGGCTATCGAAGCCTTCGATGACCAGTGCACCGGCGCCAACCCGCGCTACCCGCTGATCAGCGAGCTGAAGCAGGTTCTGCTGGACTCCTACTATGGTCGTCCGTTCACCGAAGCCGCTCCGGTAACTGCTGCCCCGGTTGAAGCCAAGGTTGAAGGCAAGAAGAAATCCAAGGCCTGATAATCAGTCCTGAAATAACAAGCCCGCGCAGTGCGCGGGCTTTTTTTTATCTGCCACTTATTCACTGCTCTCCTCTCTCCAACCGATTGCGCTAGTGCAGCACCTATCTTCCGGACCAACCAACCAACCAACCAACCAACCAACCAACCAACTCGTCCCAGCCAATCCGCTATCGATATCCCAACCTGTGACTCTGTATTGATGGGCCACCTGTGATAACAAGAGCACGTCCCATCACCTCCTCCCCCTACCCACAACGCAATTACCCTGACGGGCAGATGCGAGCACTGAACCCCATCTATAGAGCTAAAGGAGTGATAAACAGGATAAGCGGAGCCTCGCTAACGCAACGCAGCAGAACTGCCGACTGGCGTACGTGCAGGGCAGCAGGGACAGAGCAATGATAATTCGCAGAGAAAGCGGAGAAGACTGTCAGTGAAGAGAGTTGTTGCACCGGTTGATCAACCGACACATCAATCAGCAGTTGCCACGATGCAAAGATAAAAAAATGGCAGCCATCAGGCTGCCATCGGGAGAGCACGATTCAGCGATCAGAGGGTCGCAGCGACTTCATCGGAGATGGAGCCGTTGTGGTAAACCTCTTGCACGTCGTCCAGATCTTCCAGCATGTCGATGAGGCGCATCAGTTTGGGTGCAGTTTCTGCATCCAGCTCAGCTTCGGTGGAGGGGATCATGGTCACTTCGGCGCTCTGGGCCTTGAAGCCGGCAGCTTCCAGACCATCCAGCACGGTACCGAAGTCGTTCGGGGTGGTGTACACCTCGATGGTGCCATCCTCTTCGGTGACCACGTCATCGGCGCCCGCTTCCAGCGCAGCATCCATCAGGGCATCTTCGTCCACACCCACGAAGGTCAGCAGACCTTTCTTGCTGAACAGATAGGCAACGGAGCCGTCGGTGCCCAGGTTGCCACCGCACTTGCTGAAGGCGTGACGCACTTCGGCTACGGTACGGTTACGGTTGTCGGTCAGGCACTCTACCATCACCGCAGAGCCAGCCGGGCCGTAACCTTCGTACACGATGGTCTCGAGCTGTTCGCCATCGCCACCACCGGCGCCACGCTGAATGGCACGGTTGATGGTGTCGCGGGTCATGTTGTTGGTCAGGGCGGCAGTCACCGCAGCACGCAGACGCGGGTTGTTGGCCGGATCGGCATCACCCAGACGCGCGGAGGTAGTGATTTCGCGGATCAGCTTGGTGAAGATCTTGCCACGCTTGGCGTCCTGAGCGGCCTTGCGGTGTTTGATGTTGGCCCATTTACTGTGACCTGCCATAGAGACTCTCCGTTATTTTTTAAATGTCAGTAACACTGATCATGACTAACCCAAGGGAAACACAGAGGCCGCACGGCGGCGGCCTCCGGTGCCGGTATCGGCTTACTCGTCGCCCTTGACGGTGGTTGCAATCGCCAGCTCACCCAGTTGGGCGGCATTGGCAAGACTGGGGGCATCTGTCATCAGACAGGCAGCCGCGGTCGTTTTCGGGAAGGCGATGACGTCCCGAATGTTTTCGGTGCCGGTCAGCAGCATGCTGAGACGGTCCAGACCGAAGGCCAGACCGGCGTGCGGCGGGGTACCGTACTTCAGCGCATCCAGCAGGAAGCCGAACTTCAGGCGCTGCTCGGCCGGGGTGATACCCAGGATATCGAACACGGTGGATTGCATCTCGCTGTTGTGGATACGGACAGAGCCGCCACCCACTTCGTAGCCGTTGATCACCATGTCGTAGGCGTTGGCGTAAGCACCCACAGGGTTGGCTTTCAGCTCGGCCGGGCTCATGTTGCTCGGCGCGGTGAACGGGTGGTGCATGGCGGCCAGACCACCTTCACCATCTTCCTCGAACATCGGGAAGTCGATGACCCACAGCGGTTTCCAGCTGTTCTCCAGCAGGCCCAGATCGCGACCCACTTTCAGACGCAGGGCGCCCATGGCATCGCAGACCACTTTCTTGCTGTCAGCGCCAAAGAAGATGATGTCGCCGTCGGCAGCGCCGGTACGGGCCAGGATCTCGCGCACGATGGCGTCAGAGAGAAACTTGGCAACCGGAGACTGCACGCCTTCGATACCATTGGCGGCTTCGTTGACCTTCATCCAGGCCAGACCCTTGGCACCGTAGATGCCGACAAACTTGGTGTATTCGTCGATCTGCTTGCGAGAGAGCTCGGCACCGCCCGGTACTTTCAGGGCTGCCACGCGGCCTTTCGGATCGTTGGCAGGGCCGGCGAACACGGCGAACTCGACGGCAGTCAGCAGATCAGCCACATCGACCAGCTCCATCGGCAGACGCAGGTCCGGCTTGTCGGAGCCGTAACGACGCATGGCTTCGTCGAAGGTCATGATCGGGAAGTCGCCCAGATCCACGTTCAGGATGTGCAGCCACAGTTTGCGGATCATCTCTTCCATCACTTCACGCACTTGCGGCGCGGTCATGAAGGAGGTCTCCACGTCGATCTGGGTGAATTCCGGCTGGCGGTCGGCACGCAGGTCTTCGTCACGGAAGCACTTGACGATCTGGTAGTAACGGTCGAAGCCGGACATCATCAGCAGTTGCTTGAACAGCTGGGGAGATTGCGGCAGAGCGTAGAACTTGCCCTTGTGCACGCGGCTCGGCACCAGATAGTCACGGGCACCTTCCGGGGTGGCCTTGGTCAGCATCGGGGTCTCGATATCGAGGAAGCCGTGCTCGTCCATGAAGCGGCGTACGAAGGCGCTGGCCTTGGCACGGGTCTTCAGGTACTTGGCCATCTCGGGACGACGCAGATCCAGGTAGCGATACTTGAGGCTGATCTCTTCGCTGTTGACCTGATTGAAGTCCAGCGGCAGCGGCTCGGCACGGTTGATGATGTTGAGTTCGTGGGCGAACACTTCGATGGCGCCAGTGGCCATGTCGCTGTTGCGCTGGGACTCGGGACGGGTGCGCACCACGCCGGTCACCTGGATGCAGAACTCGCCGCGCAGCTCGGAGGCCAGGGCGAACGCGTCCGGCTTGTCCGGATCGAAGAACACCTGAACGATCCCTTCCCGGTCGCGCATATCGATAAAGATCAGACCGCCGAGATCACGACGACGATGAACCCAACCGCACAATGTAATGGTCTGCCCTGCATGGGCCTCATTGACCTGTCCGCAATAGATAGAGCGCATGGACTTCTTCCTTCGAAATTGTAGAGAGACGGTTAACCTTGGGCCGCCGGGCACGACTGGCAAGCACCGTCTGTCTCACAGCTGGCCAGATTCTTTTTCTTACCCGGTTTGAAATCAGTCTCGTACCATCCGGTTCCCTTGAGCCGGAAGCCTGCCGCCGATATCAGCTTGACCAGATTCGGCTTGCTACAGGCCGGACAGTCGGTCAGGGGGGCATCGGAAAGCTTTTGCAGTTTTGCCAATTCATGGCCACAGACGTCGCAACGATATTCGTAGATAGGCATGGGTCACAAGAAATTGAAAAACAAAAGGGCTGGCATTATAGAGGAAAACCCCCTTTTGGGTAAAATGGCCAGCGGCCTCCTGTCGCCAGTTTTTTGCACTCGATGGCAAAAAGCGGGCAAAAAATCGGCACGAATGCACCTAGAGCGAAGAGAATAGCCATCATGAGCCTCTATTTGGGCCTGCCACAGTGGTCCCACCCCAGCTGGCCCGGCCAGTTGCTGGGCCTTGGCGCCAAGCCTGCCGAACACCTCGCCCACTACGCCACCGTGTTCAATTCGGTGGAGGGCAACACCACCTTCTACGCCCTGCCAACACCGGATACGGTACATCGCTGGGCCGATGCGGTGCCCGATCACTTTCGTTTCAACTTCAAATTTCCGCAAACCATCAGCCACCAGAGCGATCTGGTGAGCGCAGACAAACAAGTCGCCGACTTTATTCGCCTGCTCGCCCCGCTGCACGACAAGCTGGGGCTGCTCACCCTGCAGTTGCCCGCTCGTTTTGGGCCACAGGGGCTGGCCAGACTGGCGGCCTTTATCGAGCGGCTGCCACGGGCGTTTCGCTACGCCCTCGAGGTGCGTCACCCCGACTTTTTCGCCAAGGGGGAGGCCGAGCGGGCCTTGAACCGGCTGCTGATGGAACAGGGTGTGAACCGGGTGATGCTCGACAGCCGGCCACTCTTCTCGGTGCCAGCAACCACGCCAGCCCTTGTCGATGCCCAGGGCAAGAAGCCACGCCTGCCGGTGCATCTGCTGGCTACCGCCAACGCCCCCATGGTGCGCTTTATCGGCCTGCCGGATCCGGCGGCCAATCACCCCTTCCTGCCCAGCTGGCTCCCCCACTGGCGCCAGTGGCTGGCCGAGGGCAAGGATCTTTACCTCTACATCCACACCGCCGACAACGCCCAAGCCCCCGAGCTGGCCCGTCAGGTAAGTCGTCTGCTGGGGCAGGAGATGGCCCCCTGGCCGGGGGAAAACGATCGCGCACGTCAGGGAGTGCTGCGCTTTTAGCCAACCCATTCTGCGGCCATCATTTCGCTGCAAAAAAAGTGCTTTTTTGTGGCGTGGCAAGCCCTGGCGTCAAGACAAACGGCCATCAATCCTCTACACTACCGCCCCAAGTAAGGGTCCGGAACATGGCCCGTACGAGCAGGAGCGGTCCAAAGGATTTCACGACCAGCCACCCCGTTCGTAAACAGATGATTGACCTACTCTGATGGGTATCATCCAACGACTCAATTGAACAATACAGCCGGGTGATGTCCCGACTGTCAGGTTGCGCCAGCATGCAGACCAAAGACCAAATTTTTGCCGCCCCGATCGCCCGATTGGGCGACTTCTGTTTTGACGAACAGGTCGTCGACGTATTCCCCGATATGATCCAGCGCTCGGTGCCGGGTTACAGCAACATCATCTCTGCCATCGGCATGATGGCCGCCCGCTACGCCCAACCCGAGAGCCGACTCTATGATCTCGGCTGCTCACTGGGCGCCGCGACCCAGGCGATGCGTCGCCATGTCAGCCAGCCCGGCTGCCGCATTACCGCGGTGGATCTCTCCCACCCGATGATCGAACGCGCCCGCGCCCACCTCTCCGGTTTCAAATCCGAGGTGCCGGTGGAGCTGGTAGAGGCGGATATCTGCGACATCGAGATCGAGAACGCCTCCGTGGTGGTGCTCAACTTCACCCTGCAATTTGTCGAGCCAGAGAAACGGGCCGCCCTGATCCAGCGTATTCACGATGGGCTGCGCCCGGGCGGGATCCTGATCCTGAGCGAAAAGTTCCGCTTCGAAGATGAACCGGTCAACGAGTTGCTCATCGATCTGCATCTCGACTTCAAGCGGGCCAATGGCTACAGCGAGCTGGAGATCAGCCAGAAACGCACTGCCCTTGAGAACGTGATGCGCACCGACAGCCTGCCGGTGCATCAGGCACGCCTGCGGGATGCCGGTTTCGTCCATCAGGATCTCTGGTTCCAGTGCTTCAACTTCGGCTCCATGATTGCCATCAAATCCAGCGACGCCCAGCCATGATCGACTTTGCCAATTTCTATCAACTGATTGCCAAAAACCGGCTGAGCCACTGGCTGCATACCCTGCCCGCCCAGCTGCACACCTGGCAACATGACAACCAGCATGGCGATCTGCCGCGCTGGAACCGCGCCCTCAACAAGCTGCCGGTGGTCTCCCCCGGCAACATCGAGCTGAAAAGCCGGGTCGAGATTGGCTCGGCCGAGAGCCTGGGCGAAGGGGAGCGCAAGAAGGTCGAGAGCCTGCTGCGCCACTTCATGCCCTGGCGCAAGGGGCCCTTCACCGTGCACGGTATCCATATCGACACCGAGTGGCGCTCCGACTGGAAGTGGGATCGGGTGCTGCCCCATATCAGCCCGCTCCAGGGCCGTTACGTGCTGGATGTGGGTTGCGGCAGCGGCTACCACCTCTGGCGCATGGTGGGTGAAGGGGCTCGGCTTGCAGTCGGCATAGACCCGAGTCCGCTGTTCCTCTGCCAGTTCGAGGCCATTCGCCACTTCGCAGGCAATGATCAGCGTGCCCACCTGTTGCCGCTCGGTATTCAGGAGCTGCCGGAGCTGCGTGCCTTTGACACCGTCTTCTCCATGGGAGTGCTCTATCACCGCAAATCCCCCATCGAGCACATCGAGCAGTTGCGCAATCAATTGAAAGATGATGGCGAACTGGTGCTGGAGACGCTAGTGATTGACGGCGGTGTCAACGACGTACTGATGCCCACCGATCGTTACGGCAAGATGCGCAACGTCTGGTTTATTCCCTCAAGCCGCGCCCTCAAGCTATGGGTCGAGCGCTGCGGCTTCACCGACGTGCGAATAGTAGACGAGAATATGACCAGCACCGACGAACAGCGTCGTACCGACTGGATGATTAATGAATCCCTGAGTGACTATCTGGATCCAGACAATCCGGCACTCACGGTAGAAGGACACCCGGCGCCGAAACGTGCCGTACTGATTGCCCGCAAGGCCAAAGACTAGCCGGTGGCGCTTGTGGAAGTTACACTGACCCAATTCCAGGAAGCACAGTTAAATGAATGACATGAAAAGCAAATTAAAAGGAATGACCCTGCTCTCCCTGCTCAGTCTCGGCGGGTGTGTCAATATGGAAAAAACGCCTCAGGTTCCCGCTCTGACGCTGGCCGAGCTTCGTAGCGAGCTGAGCCAGAGCGAGCTGCGCCTGCAAACATCCATGGAACAGCAACAGAAGCAGTATGTGCAGCAACAGCACCTGCTGGTTCAGCTCAACACAGATGTCACCAATATGAAAGAGTCCGTCAAGCAAGTAGATCACAAGCTCGCAGCTCTCCCCTCCGAGCCACCCAAACCGATGGCCATCCCCACCGAGAAGTGCCCGGCCCCCAATCAGGGCCACACCATCGATGGCAAGCTGATGGTCGGTGAAGCGGAGTGGATCTGGGTTGATGCCGCCAACGACGCCTTCCAGGCGCGGGTCGATACCGGTGCGACCACCTCCTCCATCAGTGCCCAGGAGATCACCATTTTCGAACGCAATGGCAAAAACTGGGTGCGCTTCTTCCTGAGTCATCAGGATGTGGATGACAAGATCCAGATCGAAGCGCCGCTGGTACGCCATGTGCGGGTGCGTCAGGCCTCTGCCGACGATCTCGACCGCCGTCCGGTGGTCCGTCTGGCGGTACGGATTGGCGACATGACCGAGAAAGCCGAATTTACCCTGAAGGACCGCAGCGACATGACCTTCCCGGTGCTGCTGGGTCGCGAATTTTTGAAAGACATCGCCGTGGTTGATGTGGCCCGCGAATATATCCAACCCAAACCCAAGCTCAAGGATGTGAAATAATCCATGGTTTCCCGTAAGCCGTTCTATTTGCTGGTAGCCCTGCTGTACATTGTCGGCCTGGGGATGACGATCTATCACCATATCGCGTTGGATGTGCCGCTGACGCCCGGTGAAAAGCGCCAGATCTGGTCCATCGAAGCCAAGCTGGAGTTTGAGGCGACCGGTGAGCCGGTGATCGCCTCCCTGGCCATTCCGGGCACCCAGCCCGGTTTCACCCTGATGAACGAGAACGCCGCCAGCCCCGGCTACGGCCTCTCCTTTGTCGAGAAAGATGGCGATGCCCGCGCCGAGTGGTCCATCCGCACCGCCTCCGGCCGTCAGGAGCTCTACTACCGCGTCGACATGATGGCAGATGCCCATGCCAAACCGGCCGCCAATCCGCAGCCGCCTGCCATCGAGAAGCAGATCGAGAGTGAGCCTTATGCCACCGCGATGAAGCAGATCCTCGAGCGGGCCCAGGAGCGCTCTGCCGACGGCTACACCCTGACTCGCGAGATCATCAAGGAGATCGAGAAGCAGGAGCAGAACGCCGAGCTGCTGAAAAAGCACAAGAGCCGTGCCAACCTGATCGCCGAGCTGCTCAACAATGCTGACGTCCCCACCCGCGTGGTGCATGCTCTGAATCTGGAAGATGGCCGCCGTCGTCAGGAGCTGGTGGATTACCTGCAGGTATTCAACAGCCCGACCGACTACAAGCTGTTCAACCCGCAAACCGGTGAACAGGGCCGTCCGGCCAACCTGCTGCTGTGGGAGTACAACTCCGGCGCCCTGCTGGATGTGACCGGTGGTCACAACTCCCGTGTCAGCTTCTCGATGATCGAGCAGGAGCAGCCGGTCAGCGTGGCGCTGGCCCAGAAGTTTGAAAAATCAGAGATGATGAACTTCTCTATCCACAGCCTGCCGCTGGAAGAGCAGACCCTGTTCAAGGGCTTGCTGCTTATCCCGATCGGCGTGCTGATGGTGGTGTTCTTGCGCGTGATTGTCGGCATCAAGACCTCCGGTACCTTTATGCCGGTGCTGATCGCCGTCGCCTTTATCCAGACCCAGCTGATCACCGGTCTGGTGGGCTTCCTGCTGATCGTCGGCACAGGTCTGGTGATCCGCTCCTATCTGTCACGGCTCAACCTGCTGCTGGTCGCCCGAATATCGGCCATCATCATCATGGTGATCTCGATGATCGGTATCTTCTCTGCCTTTGCCTTCAAGCTGGGGCTGACCGACGGTATGAAGATCACCTTCTTCCCGATGATCATCCTCTCCTGGACCATCGAGCGGATGTCCATCCTGTGGGAAGAAGAGGGCCCGAAAGAGGTGTTCCGTCAGGGCGGTGGCTCCCTGCTGGTGGCCATCATCGCCTATCTGGCCATGGACAACGAACTGATCCGTCACCTCACGTTCAACTTCCTCGGCCTGCAGCTGGTACTGATGGCGACCGTGTTGTTGATGGGTAACTACACCGGCTACAAGCTGAGTGAGCTGAAGCGCTTCAAGCCGCTGGTGGACGAGATCAAGTCTGGCGCCACCCCGGGTAAGGACAAGTAACAGATGTGGTTCTGGGAAAAGTACACCACCCCGTGGAGCCTGTCGCAGGCAGGCATCCTCGGCATGAACAAGCGCAACCACTCCTACATCAGCCGCTACAATCCGCGCAGCCTCTATCCGCTGGTGGATGACAAGCTGCAGACCAAGCAAATTGCGCTGGATGCAGGCGTGACGGTGCCTGAGCTGATCGGCACCATCCGTGCCCAGCACGATGTAGGTCGCATCACCGAGCTGGTAAAAGATTGGCCGGGCTTCTGCATCAAGCCGGCCCGTGGCTCTGGCGGCAAGGGGATCCTGGTGATCCTGCGTCAGGAAGATGGTCTCTTCTACAAACCCAACGGCAGCGCCTGCAACGGCCAGGATCTGGAGCGCCATGTCTCCAACATTCTGGCGGGGCTCTATTCGCTTGGTGGCAAGCCAGACGTAGCGCTGGTCGAAGGCCTTATCAACTTCGATGACGTATTCGACGGCTACTCGTTCGAAGGGGTGCCCGATGCCCGGGTGATCATCTTCAAAGGCTTCCCGGTGATGGCGATGATGCGCCTCTCCACCTCGGCCTCCGATGGCAAGGCGAACCTGCACCAGGGCGCCGTTGGGGTGGGTCTGTGCCTGCGTACCGGCCGCGCGCTGCGGGCGGTGCAGTTTGGCAATCCGCTGCGACACCACCCGGATACCGGCCTCGACCTCTATGAGCTCAAGGTACCCCACTGGGATACCCTGCTCACCCTGGCCGCCTCCTGTTACGAGATGTCTGGTCTGGGCTACATCGGTACCGACATGGTGCTGGACAAGTTCCGCGGCCCCATGCTGCTGGAGCTCAACGCCCGCCCGGGTCTGGCCATTCAAATCGCCAACGGTCGTGGCCTGGTGCCCAACCTCAAGACCATCGAGAAGCTGGGACAGGTCAAGATGAGCGTGGCGCAGCGGGTCAACTTTGCCAAAGAACACTTCGGTATCTTTGACGAGTAGTCCCGCCCCCCATGTCAAAAGCGCGCCAAAGGGCGCGCTTTTTTATGACTGCCGTTTATCGGCGCGCTGCCGGCAACGACAATCCTGCCGAGCAATGGGACAGAACCAGACAGCCAAACAACGGCCATAAAAAAACCGATGCCTGGGCATCGGTTTTTCACTATCCGGCACGCAGACCTGATTACAGGGAAGCGGCGTTCTCGGACAGATACTTGGCAACGCCATCCGGGGAGGCGGTCATGCCTTTCTTGCCTTTCTCCCACTGAGCCGGGCACACTTCGCCGTGCTCTTCGTGGAACTGCAGGGCATCCACCATGCGCAGCATCTCGTCGATGTTGCGACCCAGCGGCAGATCGTTGACTACCTGGTGACGAACAACACCGTTTTTGTCGATCAGGAAGGAGCCACGGAACGCCACACCGGCTTCCGGGTGCTCGACATCATAGGCTTTGCAGATCTCGTGCTTGATGTCGGCAACCAAGGGGTACTTGACTGGGCCGATGCCGCCGTCTTCGATCTTGGTGTTGCGCCAGGCGTTGTGAGAGAACTCGGAATCGATGGAAACACCGATCACTTCCACGCCACGCTTGTTGAACTCTTCCAGACGGTGATCGAAGGCAATCAGCTCGGACGGGCAGACGAAGGTGAAGTCGAGCGGATAGAAGAACAGGACGGCTGCCTTGCCTTTGATGTGGGATGAGAGGGTGAACGAATCAACGATCTCGCCATTACCCAGAACGGCTGCGGCGGTAAAATCGGGTGCGGGACGGCCTACCAATACCATATTCAATTCCTCTTTAAGTGAAGTGAACAATCCAGTCAGGATTGGGCTACCAAGAGCCTAGTCCGTCTAATTCAAGCGACAAACTATAGACCCGGTGGTAGATTAGTTAAATCAAATTAAATAGATAGCATTAATCGGATTTTCCTATGCAACGTTGGCCCAGCCTCAAACAGCTGCAATATCTGGTCGCTCTCGACGAGCACAAGAACTTCAACCGCGCCGCCAAGGCCTGTCATGTCAGCCAGTCGACCCTGAGTACCGGGATCCAGACGCTGGAAGAGATGATGAACCTGCAACTGGTGGAGCGGGACCACAAGAGCTTCATTATGACCCCGGTCGGCATGGAAATCGTCGAGCGCGCTCGCAATTTGCTCTCCGATGCGCGAGATCTGATGGAACTAGGTCAACACCAGGGTGGTGTGATGCAGGGGACCGTGCGTCTGGGCTGTATTCCCACCATCGCCCCCTTCCTGCTCAGCAAACTGCTGAAAGTATGCAGCAAAACCTATCCTGACCTCGAATTGTTACTGCGGGAAGACACCACCAGCAATCTGCTCAAACAGCTGGAACAAGGTCAGCTCGACTTGCTGATCCTCGCCCTCCCCATCGAGATTGGTGGTTTTCACTGCAAGACCGTCGGCCAGGATCCGTTCCACATGGTGATGCCCGCCAGCATGGCGGCCGGTCTGCACACCCCGTTCGACTACAAGGAGCTGCCAAACCAGAGCATCTTCCTGCTGGAGCGGGAGCACTGCCTCACCGAGCACGCAGTGAGCGCTTGCCGTCTGCGGGACAAGAGCAAGATCAACCCGTTTGCTGCAACCAGCCTGCACACCCTGGTGCAGATGGTGGAAGCGGGTCTTGGCACCACCTTCCTGCCGCAGATGGCCATCGATGCAGGTATTCTCGACAACTCCGATCTGGTGGCCATCCCGCTGCCGGGAGAGACCTCCTATCGCGAGATCGGGCTGGTCTGGCGCCCCAGCACCACCCGGGTGCAGACCTTCTACAAGCTGGCCGAGCTGCTTAAACCGCTGATCAGCCACAACGAGTGACAACAAACGCCAGCCCTCGGGTTGGCGTTTTTCAGTTCCCCGCCACATTTTTCCTCTCGGAGACTAGGTCTGGAGCCAGATCCCTGTTTATGATGGAAAAGTTGTCACGCCACTGGCGGCCGTCACCATATTCTGTCCGGGGTGGCGGTTAACAGACGTCTCTATTGGTAGACCCCGTTGTGGAGAGCTCTCCGATGTACCGCAAGCTGATGCTATCCCTGCTGACCCTGCTGCTGGCCGCCTGCTCCAGCACGCCAGAGCCACCGCCGCCCCGCCAGCAGAGCAGTGCCTTTGACGGTTTCTACCAGCAGTGGCGTGGCGTCCCCTACCGGATGGGCGGCACCAACCGCGCCGGACTCGACTGCTCCGCCTTCACCCAGCTCGCCTACAATCAGGTGCTGGGAGTCAACTTGCCAAGAACCACCGAATCCCAGGCCAGTATCGGCAAACCGGTGGATCGCTACCGGCTGCAACACGGGGATCTGGTCTTCTTCAAAACCGGCTGGCAGCAGTACCATGTGGGGGTCTATACCGGTGCCGGCGAGTTTATCCACGCCTCCACGAGCAAGGGTGTAATCCGTTCGAGACTCGACAATGTCTACTGGAACAGCCGCTATTGGCAAGCCCGTCGGGTAACCCAGTAAAGGTTCAAACACCTGCCCGTTATACTGCTGGACTCCGTCAATCCCGGTCGCCAGGTCGAGATAATCCCCTGCACTGAAAACTCAATTGGCCCCAAAACCTGCCTTTCATACCATTTTGTGATAAGGTGGTGGCCAATTTTTAGCACTTTCGCGCTTTTCTCATACGCTATCTGTCCTGATTGACAATAAGCGAAGCAGCGAAAGTGGCTGTGACAGCACTGCCGGACGGGTGGCTCACAGCAGCAGTATCAAGGGTTAAATAGATAAGGAGATCATCCAATGAAACAGTATCAAAACTGGCTGGGGCAATACCTGATGAGTCGCCGTGACGGCGACCACGCCATGGCATGCGAGATGGCGAGTTCCATCTGCGAGTTCTGGCAACAACAGGGAGATGAAACCGAACTGGACAAGTGGCAGCAGATTTACCAGAACCATCTGGAAAAGACCACCTGATCCCGACCGTCACCTTGCTGCCAGCCATCTGTTGGCAGCAAGGCTGCCCCCTATTGCTTCGCGCATAGCCAGTTCCCGCATAACGCCCTTTTGCATGCCCCCTCTACCATTTCTTGAGTCCATGACAGTGCTCATCCAGAACCAAGTGTCGAGCTCGTCGATGCAACCGGACACAACAGGGTTCCCCACCCTGTTTCCCCGGATTTCATCCAAACCAACCGCGTCCTCACGGCGGGTTTTCTGTTTTGAGAACAAGGGGATGGGGCTGTTCTGTCGCAGTCCATGGCGACAATTTCCCCAAGTTGGTCAGTTTGTGCTAAAATGGCGCTCATTTTTTGACATCTCGCGTCACGTTCGCCGCCAGATTGCCCATCGGGCTCTCTGCCCGGGTCGTGACTTTGCACCATCATGCCTGATGATGTTCCCCCCAGGATGAGCCGACAGGCTCCCGTCAAGGTGGGCACCCTCAAGGGCACATGAGATAAGGAGATCGGGTAATGAAACAATATCAAAGCTGGCTGGGAGATTATCTGATGAGTCGACGTGACGGAGATCATGCGATGGCTTCGGAACTTGCCAACACCATCTGCGCCTTCTGGAAGGCCCAGGGTGATGAAGCAGAAACCAGCAAATGGCAGCAACGCTATCAGCAACACGTAGAGCAGGCGCAATAAGCCCCTGCACTCTTTCGCGATAAAAAAACCGGCGCACATGGCGCCGGTTTTACGTTTCTGGCAAGCAGCAGATTACATCTGGTCGATCATGTCCTGAGCAAACTGGGAGCAGGAGCGCAGGGTGGCTCCTTCCATCAGACGCTCGAAGTCATAGGTGACGGTCTTGTTGCGGATCGCCGCTTCCATCCCCTTGATGATGAGATCGGCCGCTTCAACCCAGCCCATGTGGCGCAGCATCATCTCGGCGGAGAGGATCAGCGAGCCCGGGTTGACCTTGTCCTGACCGGCATACTTAGGTGCAGTACCGTGGGTCGCTTCGAACAGGGCCACACCATCGCCGATGTTGGCACCCGGCGCGATACCGATACCGCCTACCTGAGCGGCCAGCGCGTCGGAGATGTAGTCGCCGTTGAGGTTCATACAGGCGATGACGTCATACTCGGCCGGACGCAGCAGGATCTGCTGCAAGAAGGCATCGGCGATGACATCCTTGATGACGATGGTCTTGCCGGTTTTCGGGTTCTTGAAGGAGCACCAGGGGCCGCCGTCAATCAGCTGGGCACCGTACTCGTTCTGGGCCAGGGCATAACCCCAATCCTTGAAGGCACCTTCGGTGAACTTCATGATGTTGCCCTTGTGCACCAGAGTCACGGAGTCACGATCGTTGTCGATGGCATACTCGATGGCGGCACGAACCAGACGCTCGGTACCGGCCTTGGACATCGGCTTGATGCCGATCCCGCAGGATTCGGGGAAGCGAATTTTCTTCACGCCCATCTCGTTTTGCAGGAAGGCGATCACCTTGTTCGCTTCGGCACTGTCGGCCTTCCATTCGATGCCGGCGTAGATGTCTTCGGCGTTTTCGCGGAAGATCACCATGTCGGTCAGATCAGGACGTTTCACCGGGCTCGGGGTGCCGTCGTAGTAACGTACCGGACGCAGGCAGATGTAGAGATCCAGCTCCTGACGCAGGGCTACGTTGAGAGAGCGAATACCGCCACCGACCGGAGTAGTCAGCGGGCCCTTGATGGCCACGCAATATTCACGAATGAAATCCAGGGTTTCGGCCGGCAGCCAGGCACCTTCGCCATAGACATGAGTCGATTTCTCGCCGGTGTAGATCTCCATCCAGGCGATCTTGCGCTCGCCCTTGTAGGCTTTCTCGACCGCAGCATTCACCACATTCAACATGGCAGGGGTTACGTCAACACCGATGCCATCCCCTTCAATAAACGGAATGATCGGATGGTTGGGAACCTGCAGCTTGCCGTTGGCATCGACTGTGATTTTCTGACCCTGGGTCGGGATAACTACTTTGCTTTCCATCGGCATCTCCTAACTTCCGTTTGTTATCAACTTGTTTGTTGCGCGCGGCCATCTTAGCCCATTCATTTTCATAATAAAACGACAAGAAAGCATGTCAGACCAAAGAGGTAGCCACCCGCCAGTGCGCCGTCACAACGTCTTGCCGACCGCGCCCCGTTATCCCTCCAGCTCGCTGGCCGCCGCCTGCGGCTGACTCAGGGAACGGTACTGGGAAGGGGTCAAGCCGGTCTTCTGTTTGAACACCCGGCAGAAGTAGTTCACGTCGGTAAACCCGCAGCGATTGGCGACCTCTTCGAGACGGAAGCGATACTTTTTCAGCATGAACTTGGCCCGCTCCAGCCGCACCCAGCTGATGTAGTCCGCCAGCCGCATGTGCCCCTGCTGGCGGAACAGACGTGAGAGGTGGCTGGGGGAGAGATTGAAGCGGGCGGCGATGCATTCGCGACTGATGGGGCGGTGGAAATTTTCCTGAATGTAGATGCAGATGCCGTGAAAAAGATCGGAGCCACGAGGACGACCGCTCTCCGACTCCACCAGCAACTGCCGTGAGTAACTGAGCAGCGCCTGCAGCAGGTGATTGTCCATCGGTGCCCTTATCGGCTCCTGCGCCAAGGTGTTGAGGGAGAGCAGGATATGATCGAGCGCCCGTCCGGCACCGGCCTGAATACTGTGCTTCTGCACATCGAAGAAACCGGTGTCTCCCTTGTGCTTGCTCACCAGACTGAACCCTATCTGACGCTTGCCGAACAACAGGCTGAGCACGGAACAGTCATTGTCCCAATCCGGCTTGTTCCAGCCGTTGGGGGGAATGTACATCGCCTCCCGCGGCCCCATCTGTACCGACTGCACATCCCCTTCCGGGGACCAGATCTGGTTGAGATAGTGGCCACTGAATACCAGCTCGAGACGCGGAAAATTGACCTGATAACTGAAGCAGGGAGGCACCCCTTTGTCAGAGGCAAACAACACCTTCTCAAAGCCTCCCCCCTCACTTAGAAAGCCGTCCAACAGCTGGGTAAAGATGATACTCATGAATGATCCTGATCAAGATGCAGAGAGCAACCGATTGCGGTGCGCTGCCCCTGCCATGCTATAGTCCGCGCCAGACTGAAATTCCCAAAAAATCGTTCTGATACAAGGAGCCATCCATGAGCTACCCGCCGTTTTTTCTAATGTGCAACCCGATCCAGGATTATGTCTGGGGCAGTCGTGACTCCCTGACCACGCTGTTTGGCATCAAAAATCCCGAAGGCAAACCACAAGCTGAACTGTGGATGGGCGCTCACCCCAATGGCTGCTCCGAAGTGACCCTGGCAGGCGAGACCGTGAAGCTTTCCAGCCTGATTGACGCCAACCCCGTCGCCATGCTGGGCGAAGCTACCCAGGCTCGTTTCGGCTCACTCCCCTTCCTGTTCAAGGTGCTCTGCGCCGAGCAAGCCCTCTCCATTCAGGTACATCCGAGCAAGGCACAGGCCGAAGCCGGTTTTGCCAGAGAAGAGGCCGCAGGCATCGATATCAAGGCGAGCAACCGCAACTACAAGGATCCGAACCACAAGCCGGAGCTGGTCTTTGCCCTCACCCGCTATCAGGCGATGAACGGCTTTCGCGCCATCCCGGCCATCCTGGCCCTGTTCGATCGCATGGCGCTGCCCGCCCTGGTCGACCTGACCGCGGCGCTTCGCCAGTCACAGGATGAAGCTGGCCTGCAGCACTTCTTCCACCAGCTGCTGATCCTCAGCGGTGATCGCAAGGACGAGGCGCTGGCTGGCCTGCTGGCCTATGCCGCCGCCCATCAGGATGAAGAGACTTTCGCCACCATCAGCAAGCTGGCCAACCAGTACCCGGGGGATGTGGGGCTCTTCTCGCCGTTGCTGCTCAACGTGGTAACACTTGAGCCGGGTCAGGCGATGTTCCTCGATGCCCAGACCCCCCACGCCTACATCCACGGCACTGGCCTCGAGATCATGGCCAACTCCGACAACGTGCTGCGTGCCGGTCTGACCCCCAAATACATGGATGTGCCGGAGCTGCTGGCCTGCACCCGCTGTGTCGCCAAACCGGACGACCAGATCCTGCTCACCCCTCGCATGGAAGGCACAGTACAGCACTTCGACGTGCCGGTACCGGATTTCACCTTCAGCGTATATGGCGCAGGCGAACATGCCCTCACCACCGGCAATGCCGAGATCCTGTTCGCCATCGATGGGCCCATCACCCTCATTGGCCAGGATGGTGAGCGTCTGACACTGACCATAGGGCAATCTGCATTTGTACCCGCCAGCACCAGCGATTATCGCGTGACGGCTGAAGGGCGTTTTGCCCGCGCCAGCAACCGCTGATCCTGGTGGGCCATCGGCTCATCACCCTCTGTTCAAAGGGCCCAGCAGGGCCCTTTTTTTCAGCTCATCTGACCATGTGGAGCCCGGTACGACTCACAAAATCGGTCATTTAACTCAACATCGAAGAATAACACGCTGAATTATAATGATTAATATCATTTAGCCTCCCTGGTCACGCCACCCTGCAGTTATGCGAGCCAGCTCACACCCTTCCCCACACGTCATAAAAATCCAGTTAATGCCATTTTTTTCCTCTGTCCCAGGATATTAATCAACGAAATAATAGAAACCGTTAATTTACAGGCAGCAGGAAAAACATTTAAGAGCATTTATATATTCCAGATGTAACACAGCTCAGCCACTTATTTCATAAGTGTAAGGGGCGATTTTTTAAATCAGGCTATAGGTGCCTGTTATTTTTCCTGCGCATTTATTTTTCCGCCTGTATGGCCAGATCGTTTTCACGATCCATTTTATCTGGCTGATATTCCCCCCGTCACCCTCTATATCCAGTGACAGTCGGGGTAATACATGCAGATGGCTCTCTCATCCGGCAGATATTCATTGGCTGGCCCGGCGCTCTGCATTATCTGTTTTTATACGTTCGATACCCTACTTTCATTAACCTGTGGCGACAAATATGAAACTGAAACGTTCCCTGCTCGCGTGTGCCGTACTGGCTGGCCTGGTTGGTATATCCGGTTGTCAAAATGACTCGGATACCGCTGTCGATAACAATAAAGAGACTAACGTCTCCCGTTACGTCAATCCGTTCATCGGCACAGGTAATTTGGGCAACACCTATCCCGGCGCCACGACCCCGCATGGCATGGTGCAGCTGTCGCCCAATAATGGGGCCAATGGCTGGGAATATATCTCCGGCTATTACTACCACGACAACCGCCTCGCCGGGTTTTCCCACACTCACCTCTCGGGCGCCGGAGCTGGAGATCTCAACGATATTCTGGTGATGCCGATCAACTCACGCTCCAATTTCATGCTGAACGAGGGGTCGGCCTCACTGAATCTGGAGGCCTCCCGCTACAGCCACAAGGATGAAGAGGCAACGGCGGGCTACTACAAGGTCAATCTGAAGGATTACGGGATCAAGGCCGAGCTGACCGCCTCGGATCGGGTGGGGGTTCATCGCTACACCTTCCCGCAAGATAAAAAATCGGAAATCGTGGTCAACCTCGGCTTCAAGGTCAACTGGGACTACACCTCCGACTCCTATCTGAAATGGGACAAAACCCACAACCGGATCGAGGGCCATCGCTTCTCTGACGGCTGGGCCCCCAGCCAGAAAGAGTTCTTCGTGATGGAGTTCGACCAGCCCATCAAAAACATCCGCTTCGCCTACTTTGACAAAGACCAGAACCGCTATCTGGACCTGCCGGAAGGCACCACCGAGATCGGCAACGAGACCCGTGGCAAATATCAGTACGCGCGTGCCTATTTGGAATTTGATACCGCGGCGGCGGGCTTGGTCGTCGAGGCCAAGGTAGCCCTCTCCAACGTCGAGATCGGCCGGGATGGCAACGCTGGCGCCTCACTCAACATGACCGAAGTGGCCAATATGTCGTTTGACGATGTCCGTCAGGCTGCGACCCAAAAATGGGAAAAGGAGCTGGGCAAGATCCGGGTCAGTGGGGATGAGGAGTACAAACAGACCTTCTATACCGCGCTCTACCACACCTATCTGGGCCAGACCATTCACTCTGATCTGGACGGGCGCTACCGCCAGGTGCATCAGGGGCGCAACGCCTATCCGGATGGCAACACACCGTGGGGCGAGCAGATCGATACCCTCAAGGAGTCGGTTCGCACTGCCGATGCCAACCGGGATGGCAAAGCGGACTTTACCCGTTACGACACCTTCTCCCTGTGGGACACCTACCGCGCAGTACAACCCCTCTCGTCACTGCTGGAGCCGGATCGCCTCGCAGATGTGGTGCTCTCCATGCTCTCCTACGCCGAGGAGGAGTGGATGGACGATCTGGGCAACCTGCGCAAGGGCAGATTGCCGGAGTGGACCTTCAAGGGTAACGAGACCGGCATGATGATGGGGATGCACTCCACGCCGGTGATCCACGACGTACTCTCCAAAGGCTCGCTGGACAGACGGATGATCGCGCTGGGCTTCAGCGATGCGGAACGTCAGGAGATCAAGGAGCGACTGGTGACCGCCATGATCATCGACGCCCGCGCAGCCACCAGCCAGGGGGTCGCCTGGATCAAGGAGTACGAGCAGCAAGGCTATGTACCTGCCCAGTTGCATGACACACCGCCGGGCAATGACTGGGAATCTCACTCCCCCTTCAAGGATGCCTGGACCTCATCCTACTCGCTGGAGTACTCCATGAATGACTGGGCGATCGCCCAATCGATCAAGGCAGTATTTGGCGAAAGTGACCCCCGCTATCAGGAGTTTGCCGATCGATCCAAGAACTGGCAGGCGCAGTTTGACTTTGGCGGCAAGCAGTACAAGGGGTGGTTCAAGGCCCGCGACTACGCTGGCAACTTCATTGATGCCGGTTGGGTAGACCCGAAAACCGGCCGGGCACTGGGCAAGGATTGGCGCCCCGACATGTTCAACTGGTCATTCGCCGAGTCCAACGGCTGGCAATACGCCTTCAGCGTTCAACATGACATTCATGGCCTGGTCGATCTGATGACCCGCTTCGACCAGACCCAGAATCCTCAGGCCAAACGGGGCGAACTGTTTGCCAAACGGCTGGACGAGTATTGGAGTACCTATCCGGATCGCAACGCTGGCGACAACCAGTTCCCGGTATTCAACACCGGCAACGTGGGACAGCATGTGCAGGGCAACGAGCCCGATATCCATGTGCCCTACCTCTACAACTACGTAGGACAGCCCTGGAAGGGACAGGCCGCCATCGTGGCAGCCACCAACGTCTGCTACAAGAACACCCCTGACGGCATCTGTGGCAACGATGACTTTGGCACCCTCTCTGCCTGGTTCGTGTTCCGGGCGCTGGGCTTCTTCCCGGTCAATGCCTCCTCCGGCATCTACGAGATTGGCACCCCCATGTTCGAAACCGCCTCGCTCGATGTGGGTGCGGGCAAACAGTTCACCGTCACGGCCCAGAATGTCAGCCGCGACAACATCTACATCCAGTCCGCTCGCCTCAATGGCAGCGAGTTCAATCGCAGCTACCTCACCCATGAGGAAATCCTCAGTGGCGGCAAGCTTGAATTCGTGATGGGCGATAGCCCCAACCAGAATTGGGGCAGCCAGCCGGAAGATCTGCCGCCCGCGCAAGGTATCGGCACCTTCCTGCACGAAGGCGACCTGCCTGCCGGTTCCCGTTAATCACCTGTTCGGGGGAGGACTTCCTCCCCCATCACCACTCAAAAATGGAATGACCATGTTCAAGTGCAATCTTCTTTCTCTTGCGGTGATTGCCGCACTGACCGGTGGCATCGCCGGTTGCAACAGTGAGAGCGAGTCTACCGCTATCGAGAAACCGGTAACTCCGGTTGTCGATCTGTCGGTACTGAAATACGTTGACCCCATGATAGGCACCGCCGCATCAGGCCACACCTTCCCCGGTGCCACCCGCCCTGCCGGCATGGTGCAGCTCTCGCCGGATACCTTTATTGGCTCCAACACCGATCACGAGAGCGGACTCAACCCCTGGCACTCAGCCTCCGGCTACTGGGACTCTTCCAATTACCTCACGGGCGAGATCGTCGCAACCGATGTTCCGCTCTACGGCTTCTCCCATACCCATCTCTCCGGCACCGGCGCCACCGATCTGGGCGACATTCTGGTACTGCCCTACGCCGAGATGGCCGACGCCCAGATAAACGCCTTTGACAAAACCAATGAGCACGCCAGCGCCGGTTATTACAAAACCAGACTGAACAAGGGGGAGATTGAGGTTGAACTGACCACCACCAAACGAGTCGGTTTGCACCGTTACACCTTCGCCAAAGGAGCGGATCGGAATGTGAAATTCGATCTGGGTCATACCCTGCTGAACAACAACGGTCAATCGCTGAAAAACAAAATCGAAGTGGTGGATGAGTACACCCTGCGTGGCCGCAAAACCTCCACTGGCTGGTTCCAGGGACAGAACCATCAGGGCCAGAACATCTTCTTCTACGCCAAATTCAACCAACCTGTGGCCAGGGCCATGCTGGGCGAGCAGGACAAGATGCCCACCCGGGAGATGCGCCCCAACAGCGTCTATCAAGGGGATGACCTGACCGCCTACCTCAATTTTGGCCAGGGTGACCAACCGATCGAGATCCGGGTCGGTATCTCGGCGGTGAGCTGGCAAGGAGCACAGAAGAATCTGGAGGCGGAAGCCCCCACCTTTGATTTCGCCAAGGTGAAGTCAGACGCCGAATACGCGTGGGCCGAAAAGCTGGCAACACTCAAAACCGAAGGGGGGACGGAAACCGAGAAGACCAATTTCTACACCGCCCTCTACCACATGATGATCGCCCCTATCGAGCTCTACGATGTGGATGGCAAGTATCTTGATATGCAGGGCACCCTGCGCACCCTGCAACCTGGCGATACCCCCAACTACTCCATCTACTCGACCTGGGATACCTTCCGCGCCGTTCACCCCATGTGGACCATCATGGACCCGCCACAGGCGACTCTCTACGCCAAGGATCTGATCCGCAAATCCAACGTGGAGTTCGGCCTGCTGCCCAAATGGGAAGGCCACGGCTCGGAAACCGGCACCATGATTGGCTACCCCTCGGCGGCCATCCTTGCCGATGCGGTGACCAAGGGGCTGATCGATGCGCAAGAGGCACTGGAAGCCTCGGTCAAATCGGCCCACTACCGGCCTGCCGATTACCCGCAGATCCATGACGACATCCTGAGCTCGCTGATGGCCGGTCAGCTCAGCTATCACGAGAAAGAGCAGTGCGTCCGTTATCCCAACTGGAACTCGGTCTCCTACTCGCTGGAGTTCTCTTTCTACGACTGGACCATCGCCGAGATGGCGAAAGCCGCGGGCGACATGACTACCTATCAGGAGTTCAAGGCACGATCCTACAACTCGCTCAAACATTGGGATCCCCAGGCTGGCAATGCCGATGGCAAAGGCTTCTTCGTACCGACCGAGCTGAAAAACGGTGACCCGTGCGCCCTGAAATACGCGGCGGCCGATTTCGATCCCTACAAGTCGGATGCCTTCTACTACACCGAGGGCAATGCCTGGCAGTGGCAGTGGTCCTTCATGCAGGATCTCGACAAGCTGACCGAGATCATGGGTGGCCAGCAGGGACTGAACGACAAGCTCGACAACCTGTTCAACGCCGACCCCAACGGGGGCGAAGCACATCAGGACATGACCGGTTACATCGGGCAGTACATTCATGGCAACGAGCCCTCACACCACGTCATCTATCTCTACAATCGCACCGCCCAGCCCTGGAAAGCGCAGGAGTACCTCGACCGGGTCTATAAGGAGTTCTACAAAACCACCCCGGATGGCCTGATCGGCAATGAAGACGTCGGCCAGATGTCGGCCTGGTACATCATGAGTGCCATGGGCTTCTATCAAATCTCCCCGGGCGACCCGACCTACACCATCGGTCGTCCCATCTTTGACAAGGTCACCATCAACCTGCCCGACGGTCAGTTCAACGTGGTCGCACAGAACAACAGCCCGGACAACCTCTATGTCAAAGAGGTCACCATCAATGGCAAGCCACTCAACCAGTACAACACCTTCGCCCACAGCGAGATCCGTCCCGGTGGTGAGCTGCGTTTTGTGATGACCAACCAGCAACCGACCCCGTAACTCTACAAGCGGCAAGCCACCCGGCTTGCCGCTTTTTCATCTCCGGAATTTGAGGAACAACAATGTTCAAACCCCACAAGCTGGCCATCATGGTGACAGCCCTGCTTGGCCTCTATGGCTGCAACACAAACGATGAGACTACTGACAATGGCCGCCCCGATAATGCCCTGCAGGTGCTGCAATATGTCGATCCGCTGATCGGCACCGATGGGCTGGGCAATGTCAATCCGGCCCCGGTCATGCCGGAAGGGATGATCCAGCCGGGCCCGGACAACTGGAATCCGGCCAACTGGAATGGCAAGGGATCCCCTTCCGACTATCACCACCATCTGGCCAAGCTTTCCGGCTTCAGCAGCACCCATATCTCGGGGGCAGGCAAGGGGGATCTCAATGATTTCGCCTTCTTGCCCTTCATCGGCAGCAATACCGACCCGGTCACCATCAACAAGACGAGCGAACAGTCGGAAGTAGGCTATTACAAAGCGGATCTGGTGGAGACCGGCATCAAGGCCGAACTCACTGCCACCCAGCGGGTCGCCTTCCACCGTTACAGCTATCCGGCGGGTGAAGATCGCAAAGTCCAGCTTGATCTGCAGCACGAGCTGCTGGAGCAGTACGGTAACCACTCCCGCAATATTTACTTCAAGCGGGTGAGCGACAACGCCATTGCCGGAGCCAGAACCAGCAACGAGTGGGGGCAGTGGCAGACGGTCTTTTTCTACGCCGAGTTTTCCGAGCCGTTTGTGGATCAGATCCTCTATGTCGATGGCAAATTGAGCAACGACACCGAGGTGGGGTTGGCCGATTACATCGGGTATGGCGAAACCAGACCCCGGGTACGGGATGTGGTGACCCAGCTCAACTTTGCCAAAGGGGAACGGCCCATCACCATGAAGATGGCCATCTCGGGCACCGGCATTGAGGGGGCCATGGCCAACCTGCGCGCCGATGAACATGACTACCGCTTCGATCAGGTGGTGCAGGAGAACAAGCAGGCATGGGCGAAAGTGCTCAATAAGTTCACCCTGGAGGGTGGCAGCGATGCCGACAAGACGATGTTTTATACCTCGCTCTATCGCACCTACATCGCCCCCTTCGTCTATCAGGATGTGGATGGTCAATATCGCGGAATGGATGGCAAGGTGCATCAGGCCAAGCCGGGCTTTACCAACTATTCGGTCTACTCCATGTGGGACACCTTCCGCGCCGCTCACCCATTGAAGACCATCATCGAAAAAGAGCGATCCATCGACTATGTGCACGATCTGCTTAACAAATATAAAACCGGCGGCATCATGCCCAAATGGGAGCTGCACTCCGACTATACCGGCGAGATGGTCGGCTACCCGGCGGTCTCCATCATCGCCGACGTCATCGTCAAATACCCGGATGCATTCACACAGGAAGAGATAAAGCTGGCGCTGCAGGCGGCCAATGTCTCCGCCAACTTTGACCTCGCGCTGACCAAAAGCTGGGTGCCCTATCAGGATCCCTGGAACGGCGACAAGCGCTTCACCGTGATGACCCGTCACGGCCAGTATGCCGAGCAGCACGGCTATGTCCCCGCCAACGTCAAACTCAAGCCGGAAGAGGGCGGCATGGCGCAGGACAAGTACGATGAACTGGTCAACGAGTCCGTCTCGTACGGTGTCGAGAATGCCTACTATGACTGGTGCATCGCCCAGCTGGCCCGACTGGCTGGCGACAAATCCGCCGAGAACCGCTATCTGGCCCGGGCGACTACCTGGCGCGCCTATTTTGACTACAACCCGGCGCAATATGGCAAATATGGCGCGACCGGCTTTATGCGCCCCAAAAATTACGATGGCAGCTGGGTCAACAATTACCCCTCCTGCGCCATCGATAAAAACGGCAATCCCGTTACACCACCACAAAACTGTGACACCAACGACAGCAGCCGTTATGACATCTTCTGGCCCTATCGGGCCGAGCACAGGGGGCAGGACTTTACCGAAGGCAACACCTGGCAGTGGAGCTGGTTTGTTCCCCACGATATCGAGGGGCTCAAAGAGGTGATGGGGGGCGAGGAGGGATTCCGGAAGAATCTGGATGCCCTCTTCACCGCCAACTCCAACGCTGATACCTCGCAAGGGGATATGACCGGCTATATCGGGCAGTTCGTGATGGGGAACGAACCGGATCACCATGTTCCCTACCTCTATAACTGGACCAAGGAGCCGTGGAAAACCCAGGAGTATGTGGATCAGGCGGTGCGCAGCTTCTTCCACCCGACCACCACAGGGCTGATTGGCAATGAGGATGTGGGGCAAATGTCCGCCTGGTACATCATGAGTGCGCTGGGCTTCTATCAGGTCACGCCGGGGCTCCCGGTCTACACCATAGGTCGGCCACTGTTTGACAAGGTGATCATGGATATCGATGGCGGAAAATTCACCGTGATCGCCGAAAACAATGGCACCCAAAATATCTATGTGGAATCCGTCACCATCAATGGCAAACCATTGGGGGAAAACCTGACGTTCAATCACAGCGATATTCGTGCCGGTGGTGAACTGAAATTTATCATGACGGCGCAAAAACCGATCCGCTCAGATAATAAATAACCATCATGCACTATCAATATATGTTCAGGCCCAAAGCTTCCTTTGGGCCTCTTTTTTGTTCACTAACAAAAATGTTCAAAAATATACCGCACGCAATTACATGATACCCGGATCACAAACAGCGCGCCTTGCCACAAAAGTCTAGTGAATGACACTTTTTTACTCTGTCGATGAAACAGATGGCATGGGAATAATAGTGCTCGCCGGGATCAATGCCATCGAGCACCAATATTGCTCAGGGATCGCTCCGGTCTCATAAAAATAGATCATGACTGCTCACCCTCTACCCGATGGAGCCGCTCAATATGTTCAAGAAAAATATTCTGGCCATTGCCCTGACCAGCACGGTAGCCATGTTATCCGGCTGCGATTCAGATAACAGCAGCGACAATAACGACGATCAAAAGCCAACGCCAACCAATGTGTTGCAATATGTGAACCCATTCGTTGGCACTGGCTTTAACGGTCACACCTTTCCCGGCCCTGTGGTACCGGAGGGCATGGTGCAACTCTCGCCGGATACCGAGTTGATCGGCTGGCACTCCTCCTCCGGCTATCACTTTGACAAAGATACCCTGTTCGGATTTTCCCACACCCACCTCTCAGGCACCGGCATGGGGGGGCTGGGGGATATTCTGTTCCTGCCCTTTACCGAAGATAAATCCAAATACATCGAGCAAAGCGATGATTACCGCAAAGCCATCTCGGTCAAAATGGACAAAAAATCCGAGCAGGCCGAGCCTGGCTACTATGCGGTGCGCATCGCCGAGAATGGCATCAAGGCCGAGCTGACCGCCTCCGAGCGGGTGGGCTTTCACCGCTACACCTATCCGCAGGGGCAACCCCAACGGCTGAAGATCGATTTGAACTCGATCCTCAACAGCGACTGGGGATCGAGTTCGCTGCGCAACAAACTCACCGTCAGCGAAGATGGCTACACCATCACCGGCGAGCGAGATGCGACTCACTTCTCCGGCTGGGCGAAAAACCAGAAGATCTTCTTCCATGCGACCTTCGACAAGAAGATCAAAGGGGTCTACATCCTCGCTGGTGGTGTGCCGGTAGAGGGCTTGAGCGCCGAGCACAAGGCCAAATCCAAAGCGGATGTCACCGCTTACGTCGAATTTGAAGAGGGCGGCTCAGCCCAACTGAACGCCAAAGTTGCCCTATCGGCGGTCGATGCCACCGGCGCATGGAACAACTACCAGGCCGAAGGGGATGTTTCGTTTGACGAGGCCCGCGCCAACGCCCGCGAGAAGTGGGCCAACGCCCTCAATTTCACCATCGAGGGGGGCAGCAAGGAGCAAAACGAGATCTTCTACACCGCCCTCTACCACACCAAGATCGCCCCCATCGTCCATCAGGATGTGGATGGCAACTACCGCGGCATGGGCAAAGGGGCGCAGGCCAAGGGGGAAGGCAGCTACTCCATCCACTATGGCCAGGCAAGCGAAGATCAGCCCAACTTCTCGGTCTACTCACTGTGGGACACCCAGCGAGCGCTGCACCCGCTTAAAACCATCACCGAACCCACCCGCGCCGTGCAGTATGCCAAGAACCTGCTCCAGAAGTATCTGGAGAGCGGCCTGCTGCCCAAGTGGGAGCATCTGGGGGATGAGACAGGCACCATGGTGGGCTATCCGGCGGTGGTGGTGATTGCCGACGCCATCACCAAATACCCCGATGCCTTCACTGCGCAGGAGAAAAATCTGGCGCTCACGGCCGCCATCGACTCCTCCACCTATACCAACTACCCCATGCTGGCGACCGAGTGGGACAAGGCGGTGCTGGACAAGACCCTGACCAACCACATCGATTACATCGAAAAGAACGGCTTTGCCCCGGCAGTGCAGCGGATCGACGGTCAGCCCGTCTTCGCTGACTACACCCTCGAGTCGGTCTCCTACGGTCTGGAGAACGCCTTCTATGACTGGGCCATCGCCCGGATCGCCAAGGCGGCCGGCAACCCGGCGGCCGAAGCGCGCTATCTGGCCCGTTCTAACGGCTATCAGCGCTACTTCGACCACAATGCGGCCGAATACGCCCAGTACGGGGTGACCGGTTTCATGCGTCCGGTGATGATCGATGGCGCCTTCATGACGCCGTTTGATCCCTATGGCACCGAACATGAGACCGGCAACTATACCGAGGGCAACGCCTGGCAGTGGACCTGGTTTGTGCCCCATGACATCAAGGGTCTGAAAACCGCGATGGGCGGAGAAGAGGCCTTCAAGCAGAATCTGGACGCCACCTTTGCTGCCGAGAGTCAGGGGTCGGAGACCGCTGACATGACCGGGATGATGGGTCAGGTGGCCTTCGGCAATGAACCCTCCCACCATATTCCCTACCTCTACAACTGGACATCGGAGCCCTGGAAAACTCAGGAGACGGTCGACTACATCCTCGACACCATGTACTCGAACACCCCGGCAGGCATCATAGGCAACGAGGATGTGGGCTCCATGTCTGCCTGGTATGTGATGTCAGCACTTGGCTTCTATCAGGTGAATGCGGCAGACCCCGTTTACACTATTGGCCGCCCGCTATTTGCCAAAGCGACCATCCCGGTCAAGGGGGGAACCTTCACCATCATCGCCGATAACAACAGCGCCAAGAACCGCTATGTCCAGTCGGTCACCATCAATGGCAAACCGCTCAAGGATGGTCTCTTCTTCGAGCACAAGGAGTTTGTACCGGGGGGCAACCTCCACTTCGTGATGGGCGATACCCCGCCACAAAAGTAACGATCGATAGCATTGAAGTGACATTCAGCACGCAATCCGAAAATGTCACTTTGTGATACCCGACGGCCCACGCCAGATGGATTGATAAAATCCAATCAGCGCTGGGCCATTTTATTTTCCAGTGGGAAACCCAGGTTCAGCCATTAAGCCGTTTTTCTCAAATATGCCTTAAATCGGGCAATAAACCGCAAAAAATGGCTGTAAATCCCATTACAAGGGTTTTTCTGTCATACCTTGACCGCTGTCACATCCTGCCATTAATTAAACAAAAACCACTATTGAGTTAAAGATCAACACTTTGCGAGCTGGATCACACCAGCAAAACCATGCAACAAAAATCCAGTTATTGCTACATTCATCGCCTGTCCAACCCTACCCGTGAGGGCAATAATGAGCCCAATTCGCAACGCATGACTTAGCCCTTACAGGGAAGGAGAGTGAGATGTTACCCACCATGACCAACGGCAGACTCATCTGCCTGGAGTTGAAGGCCACCAGCAAGGAGGCTCTGTTCGACGAGATGGCACAGATGCTGGCGCGCGATGGCGCCGTGTCTGATCAACAGCAATTCGTCAAGGATATCTGGGCCCGCGAGCAGCTGGACTGCACCGGCTTCGAGCAGGGTGTCGCCCTGCCCCACGCCAAGAGCAAGGCGGTCAGCCGTCCGGCCATAGCCATCGGTGTCAGCCGTCAGGGTATCGAGTACGGCGCCGAAGATGGCAAACCGACCCAGCTTATCTTCATGATCGCCTCCCCGGATGGCGGCGCCAACCACCACATCGAAGTGCTGGCCGAGCTCTCCACCCGTCTGCTGGAACCGGGCTTTATCGAGCAGATGAAAGCCGCCACCACCGTCGAGCAAGCGCTGACCCTGCTCAAGCAAGGCCCGAAAGTGCAAAAACCGGCCCCAGCCGCCAAACCGGCTGCCACTGCACCGGCTGAACCCGAAGAGCGCACCTTCAAGGATCGCCTCAATACCATGAAGCAGCACCTGCTGTTTGGTACTTCCCACATGATCCCTTTCATCGTGGCGGGCGGTGTGCTGCTGTCACTGTCGGTGATGATGAGCGGCAAGGGCGCCGTGCCGGAAGCGGGCTTCCTCAAAGACATGGCAACCATGGGGATCGCCGGTCTGACCCTGTTTACCGCCGTGCTGGGTGGCTATATCGCCTACTCGCTGGCTGACAAGCCGGGCCTGGCCCCGGGCATGATCGGCTCCTGGATTGCCGTTCAGCACTATCAAACCGGTTTCCTCGGCGCCATTCTGGTGGGCTTTATCGCCGGTTTCGTGGTCAATCAGCTCAAACGGATCAAGCTGCCTGACTCCATGACCTCCCTCGGTTCCATCTTCATCTATCCGCTGATCGGTACCTTTCTGGTGTGCGGCATCGTGATGTGGGGGATCGGTGCCCCGATCGCCGCCATGATGGAAGGGATGAACCACTGGCTCTCCAGCATGGCGGGCTCAGGTAAAGTGATGCTGGGTGCCATTCTGGGTGGTATGACCGCCTTCGATATGGGCGGCCCGGTCAACAAGGTTGCTACCCTGTTTGCCCAGACTCAGGTCAACACCCAGCCCTGGCTGATGGGCGGCGTCGGCATCGCCATCTGTGTGCCGCCGCTCGGTATGGCACTGGCTACCCTGATGTCTCCGAAGCGTTACAAGAAAGAGGAGCGTGAATCCGGCAAAGCGGCCGCCATCATGGGCATGATCGGTATCAGCGAAGGTGCAATCCCGTTTGCCGCCGCGGACCCCATGCGTGTCATCCCAGCCATCGTCGCAGGCGGTATCGTCGGCAACATCACCGGCTTTATGATGCACAGTATCAACCACGCCCCCTGGGGTGGCTGGATTGTCCTGCCGGTGGTGGAAGGCAAGATGGGCTACATCCTGGGTACCATCCTCGGCGCCCTGACCACCGCCATCATCGTCAACCTGCTGAAGAAGCCGGTGAGCGAAGAAGATGACGTGACCGCCACCCAAACCAGCTTCGAAGTCATTGAAGCGGAAGGGGAAGCAGACGTACTGGCCATCACTGCTTGCCCGTCTGGCGTTGCCCATACCTTCCTGGCCGCCAAGAGCCTGCAGAAGGCCGCCGCCAAGCAGGGGATCAAGATCAAGGTCGAGACCCAGGGCGCCAACGGCATCATCAACCGCATCACCGCCAAGGATGTCGCCAACGCCCGCTGCGTCATCTTCGCCCACGATGTGGCCATCAAATACCGTGAACGCTTCACCGATATCGAAGTCATCGACGTGAAGACCAAGGAGGCGATCCACAATCCGGAAGCACTGCTGGCCCGCACTCAGGGCAACAAGGCAAATGCCGCCTGATAGCAGTCAGACCAACCAGTACAAGGGGCCCATCACGGGCCCCTTTTCATTGCATGCCGAGCAACCGCATATCATCCCACCGACCAAGCCACTGATTTAAAACATATTAACCAGTCACATCACGGATCTTGGCGAGCCGTCACAGAACGGTGACGTGTAAAAAAACAGCAATTGAAGCGCTGGTCAGATCTCATGTCAAATGGCTCCGCCTACTAAACTGGAGCATCACAAAAATGATAAAAATCAATAAATTGGTTCTGGCTGTTACCCTCACCCTCACTGCCACCCCCTTGCTGGCAGCCCACTGGACGTGTGGCGACCACGTGCGCTTTGGTCTGCCCTCCGAATCGGATCAGAAGCTCTGCCGTGAAGGGTATGCGGTCGGCTACAACTACGACTACAAGGTGGCGGACTGGGTCTCCTACTGGATGACCGCCCAGAGCGCACAGGGCACAGTGCCCCGCAAGGATGCCTTCGCCGAGGACAGGGAGATCCCGGTTGCCTACCGCGCCACCCTCTCCGACTACAAGGGCTCGGGCTACGACCGTGGCCATCAGGCCCCGGCGGGGGACATGAAATCGAACAAGAACACCATGAAAGAGAGCTTCCTGCTGAGCAACATGACACCGCAGATCGGGGTGCTCAACCAGAAGGCGTGGCGCGTGCTGGAGGACAAGGTGAACAAGTGGGCGGTCTCCCGCAAGGATGTGCAGGTGATCACCGGCCCCATCTTTACGGGCTCTGAAGAGTCCATCGGTCAGGGTGTGGCGATCCCGAGCGCCTACTACAAGATCGTGATGGACCCGGCCAGACTGCAGGCCATCGCCTTTATCATGCCGCAGGAAGAGGTGCCCATCAGCCAGATCGCCGACTACCGGGTCTCGGTACGTGAGGTGGAGGAGCAGACCCAGCTCAACTTCTTCAGCGATATGCCCGAAGAGCAGCAAGAGACGCTGGAAGCCCGCATCTCCCCGATGTGGAACTGACTGCGAACACTCGCCAACAGATGGATTGACACCCCATCTCTCTTGCATCGCGATAGAGGGAGGGGCCAACGCCCCTCCCAGCAGGGGGAGTCACGCTCTCCCTGTCCCTTTTCAGATGGCAGCTGACCCGTTGCGGCCACTTTTGCGGCCACAGGAGTGGCATCACCCGACGACCCGCCCCGACTCACAGTTTGCCGCACCGTTAACTGGTATATTGCCCTCTCTTTGGCACTAACAGACTGAATTGACGCATATTTGCCTTATCCCATCGGCCCACACGCTGGCGCACCACGGCGCAATTCAGCCCGACAGAGGACCTTTTGATGAAACAGACCCTTCTTGCCCTCACCCTCGGCGGCCTGCTGGCGCTCTCGCCCCTCGCCCTGCAAGCGGCCGAGAGCTCGATGCAGATGGAGCACGACCTCAATACCCTGGTCAGCAAACGCCAGGCGGTGGACATGTTGCTCGGCGAAGCGCTGCAGATCTACAAGTCGCCAGCCAAGATCTCCCACGCCGGTTTTACCGCCAAGATGCCGAGCAATATGGAGCTGGTGACCGAGCGGCTGCTGGCCGCCTACCAGCTTGAACCCTACCGCACCGACCTGCTCATCTCGGCGGCCAACGCCCAGATCTACAACGGCAACCTGAGCCGCGCCATCACCTTGCTGGAGCAGGCGCAGGCCGTCGCCCCCGATGATCTCGACATCAACAGCTATCTCGCCATCTGGCAGCTGGTGAAGGGTAACAAGGAGGCTTCCCGCAGCTATCTGGCGAAAGTGGCGGATCGCAACAGTGGCCGCGCTGCCGATCTGGAGGAGATCATCGCCCGGGTGCAGCGGATCACCGCCGCCCCGCTGCAGACCGAACTAACCGAGGATCAGGTCAAGGCCAGCAGGGAGGGCAAACGCGCCATCGTCACTCTGGGCTACGCCCTCAATCCCGACGGCAGCATGGACAAGATCCTGCTGGGCCGTCTGCAAACCACCCTTGAGCTGGCCAAAGCCGACCCGGAAGCGCTGATCATCCTGACTGGAGGCATGCCCCAGAACCGCCAGACCGAGGGCAAGCTGATGGCCGACTGGCTGGCCAACCACGGCATCGATCGCAGCCGCCTGATTGAAGAGAACTACGCCACCAGCACGGTGGATAACGCCCTCTACAGCGCCTATGCCCTCGCCCGCCACCAGATTGACTATGCGGTGCTGGTAAGCTCCGCCAGCCATGTACGCCGCGGTCAAACGGTGCTGGAAATCGCCTGCGACCAGATTGGCCCGGCCAACATCAAGGTGGCGAGCGTCAGCTACCCCGACAAGCCCCTCGAGGAGCTGGCCACCCCGAGCGAGAGCGAGCTGCTCGGCATCTACCGCGACGCCCTGCGCACCTACGGCATGTGGAGCTACCGCTCCGCCCCGCTGATTGAGCGTTGATCGGCCATCAAAACGAAAAAGAGAGGGAGGCGTGATGCCTCCCTCTCTTTTATTGACCGATGATTGGCCAAGCCTCGCTCGTTAGCTGACGATAAAGCCCTGTGAGGGGGCCGCTTTGGGATCATCGCCGAAGCGGTTTGGCCCCTGCTGGCCATTGCAGACCATAAAGTAGATAAGCACCAGGGTGCCGATAATGGGGATAAGCCCGAGCAGCAGCCACCAAGCGCTGCGATCGGTATCGTGCAGGCGACGGGCCGCCACCGCCAGCGATGGCAGCAGCACGGCCAGCGAGTAGATGCCACTGATGAACTCCTTGTCGCCGCCAATCAGCTTGTCCACCATGCCGAGCAGCAGCATGACGATGACGTTGCACAGCACGAACATCCAGTATTCGGTGCGACGGGCCCGCCCGCTGAATACCGCATATTGCTTGAGGACCGAGATATACCAGTTCATTGCGCCTCCAGACTGTTTTCAAAAACAAGTAGTTGCAGATCCGAACCGAGCTTAGCGCGATCAGTGTCCGGCGTCGATCACCAGCAGCTCCAGATCCTGGCGACTGACCCGCTTGCTGTCCACCTTCACATAGAGCGAACGTTCCTTCCGTGCCAGCAGTACATCGTTCACCCCGTCGCAGGCTCGGAGTTTCTGCTCCAGTGCAGGGCTCGCCTCCACCCCTTCCGGTAACAGGATGCGCAGACTGCTCACATAGGGGGGCTCCTGCATGGTGAGGCTGACCCCGAGCCAGACAAGGGCCAGCGCAGAGCAGCCGCCAAACACCAGGGCGCCACCACCCAGACTGTAGAGCAGGCCCCCCAGGCTGCCACCGATAGCCACTCCGATAAACTGGCTGGTGGAGTAGATCCCCATGGCCGTACCCTTGTAACCCGGTGGCGACTCCTTGCTGATCAGGGATGGCAGCAACGCCTCCATCACGTTGAAGCCGATGAAGAAGAGCTGCAGGCCGGCGAGCAGGCCCCACAGCTGCAGGCCAGCCTGCCACAGCACCACTTCGGCGCTGAGCATCACCAGCACGCAGATCTGGAACACCAACTTCATCTTTCTGCGCGTCTCGGCATAGATGATGAAGGGTACAACGCTGACGAAGGCAATCAGCATGGTGACCAGATAAGCCTGCCACTGGCTGTCCCGAGGCAGACCCGCTTGCTCCAGCAGCGGCGGCAACGCCACGAAGCTCGACATCAACAGGGTATGCACGCACAAAATGCCGAGATTGAGTTTGAGCAGGCGCGGATTGGTCAGCACAGTGCGCATCCCGCCCCTGACCATGCCGGACTCGCGATTGAGCAGATGAGTTGTCGGTGTCGGCACCAGCCAGAGGGTGACGGCAATGCCCCCCAGCGCCAGCAGGGCGATGAGCCAGAACAGGCCGGAGAGTCCCAGCGCATGAGTGATGAGGGGGCCGGTCACCATGGCGATGGCGAAGGTGATGCCAAAGCTCACCCCGATGAAGGCCATCGCCTTGGTGCGGTTCTGCTCGCGGGTGAGATCCGACAAGAGCGCCATCACGGCGGCCGAGATGGCGCCGCTGCCCTGCAGGGCGCGGCCGGCGATGACGCCCCAGATGGAGTGGGTCAGCGCCGCGATCACGCTGCCGAGGGCAAACATCAGCAGGCCGCCGACGATGAGGGGCTTGCGGCCCACCTTGTCGGAGAGCAGACCGAACGGGATCTGGAACAGCGCCTGGGTCATGCCGTAGATGCCGATGGCCAGGCCGATGAGCGCTTCGGAGGCCCCCGCCAGCGACATGCCGTAGGTGGTCAGCACCGGCAGCACCATAAACATGCCGAGCATGCGCAACGAGAAGACGGAGCCGAGCGCCCAGGTGGCACGGCGCTCGCCCCTCGTCATGGTGAAATCATTCATGATGGCCTCGATAGGTCAGGGAAAAGGAAGACTCAAGGGGTGGCCGACACGCGCCATGCCACACCCGACAGAGGGGAAAAGTACCCGATGGGCGGCCCCATAATAACAGAGCCGGGGAGGTTCCCGGCTCTGGATCTCATGCAATCGGAAGCAACGCACACTATCGGAGCAACATGCTCACCAGCGCCACAGGCTCGGCCTCTGGCTGGAAGTCTACCGACATCATGACACTCAGACAGGTAATGGTGACGATGGAAAACATAAACAGCTTGCGCGCCCAGAGAGCATCATCAACCAGCTGTTTGTAACCCGACAGCGCCATCCCCAGCCACCAGACACTCACCGCAGTGGCCACCACCAGATACTTGTAGCCGGCGTAACCGCCGAGGAACAGCATCAGGGTCGGCACCATAAAGGCCAGGATGTAGAGGGTAATGTGGTGCTTGGCCACCGAAATTCCCTTCACCACCGGCAACACCGGAATGTTGGCCGCCTGATAATCCTTGAAGCGGAAAATGGCGATCGCATAGGAGTGCGGCATCTGCCACAGGCTGAAGATCGCCAGCAGGATCAAGGCCCCCGAGTCGAACTGACCGCTCACCGCACAGTAGCCGATGACCGGCGGCGCGGCGCCGGAGAGGCTGCCCACCAGGGTGCCGTAGACCGAGTGACGCTTCATGTAGAGGCTGTAGACCCCCACATAGACAATGAAGCCCAGCACCGCCAGCAGAGCAGCCAACGGATTGGCCGCCCAATAGAGCAGTGCAATGCCCGCCATGCCAAGCGCGGTGGCATACCAGAGCGATACGCCGGGGGCGATCAGCCCCTTCACCAGAGCACGGTTCTTAGTGCGCTCCATGATGCAGTCGATATCCCGGTCGATGTAGTTGTTGAACACGCAACCGGAGGCCACCACCAGCGAAACACCCACCATGGTCAGCATGAACAGGGGCAGGTCCAGGCTTCCTTTTGAAGCCAGCAGAAATCCCCCGATCACCGAGATGAGGTTGCCGAAGATGATGCCCGGCTTGGTCACTTGCAGGTATTGCTTCATCATTGCCAGCCTGCTCAGTGGACCATCATGTTGATGTTGAGGTTGTACATGATCCACAGGGAACCCACGACCACGATGGCAATGATGAGCACGGTAAAGACCAGTGCCACCAGGTTCCAGCGCTCCTCGGACGAGGTGTTCATGTGCAGGAAGTAGACCAGATGGACAAAGATCTGCACCACCGCCATGCCAACCACGGTGGCCAGCACGGTGGTGTGGGAGGCGGAGCCGTCTATCACCATCCAGAACGGTACGGCAGTCAGGATCAGTGACAGCACGAAGCCGATCAGGTAGCTCTTGGCGCTGCCGTGGCTGGCGCCGTGATTATCAACGGAATGACTCATTTACATTGCCCCCATCAGATAGACCACGGTAAAGACGCAGATCCACACCACGTCGAGGAAGTGCCAGAACAGGCTCAGGCACATCAGGCGGGAGCGGTTGCGATCGGTCAGCCCCTTCTTGGCCACCAGCACCATCATCACGATGATCCAGATAAGGCCGCTGGTGACGTGGATACCGTGGGTACCGACCAGGGTGAAGAAGGCGGAGAGGAAGGCGCTGCGATCCGGGCCGTAACCTTCTGCGATCAGGTGATGGAACTCGTAGATCTCCATCGCGATAAAACCGGCACCCAGCACAAAGGTCACCAGCAACCAGCCATTGACGGTAGACACCCGGTTCTTGTTCATCGCCAACATGGCAAAACCGAAGGTGATGGAGCTCAACAGCAGCAGCATGGTTTCGGCAAATACGAACGGCAGTTCGAAGATATCCTTGCCGCTCGGACCGCCGGCAGTGCCGTTGACCAGGACCGCATAGGTTGCAAACAGACATGCAAACAGAATGCAGTCACTCATCAGGTAGATCCAGAAACCAAACACCTTGTTGGCACCGGCATCATGGTGCCCATGGTCATGGGCACTCTCGTGAGTGTGATGTAGAACGTCGGTCGCCATAGCGTCACGCCCCCTTGTTAATGTTGGCAAAATGCTGACCTTCGGGTGCCCATACCCTCCGGGCACCGTAGACGTGAATGTGATATGAAACGCCAGTGGTCATAGCACTAAGCCCCCTTGTTGATGTTGGCAAAATGCTGATCTTCGATGCGCGTGATCTCGTCAACCTGGACGTAGTAGTCCACGTCATCGTTGAAGCTGTGGATGACCCAGCTGCCAATCATGGCGGCAAAGGCAAGGATGGCCATCCACCAGATATGCCAGATCATGGCAAAGCCAAAGATGGCGCTGAAGCCCGCGATGATCACCCCTGCCCCGGTGTTCTTGGGCATGTGAATCGGCGCATACTGCTTGGGCTGCTGATAGGCTGAACCGTTTTGCTTGGCCTCCCAGAAGGCATCCAGACCGGTGATCTTCGGCTCGATGGCGAAGTTGTAGAAGGGCGGCGGTGAAGAGGTCGCCCACTCCAGCGTCCGGCCACCCCAGGGGTCACCACTCACATCACGGTTCTGCTCGCGGTCACGGATGCTGACCACCAGCTGGATCACCTGGCACAAGACACCAAGGGCAATCAGGCCGGCACCACAGGCGGCTACCACCAGCCAGGGGTGGAAGGCCGGATCCAGCTGTTGGCTGATGCGACGGGTCATCCCCATGAAACCCAGTACGTAAAGCGGCATGAAGGCAACAAAGAAGCCGATAATCCAGCACCAGAAAGCACGCTTGCCCCAGGTTTCGTTCAGGGTGAAGCCGAACGCCTTGGGGAACCAGTAGGTGATACCGGCAAAGCAGCCAAATACCACGGCACCAATGATGACGTTATGGAAGTGAGCGATGAGGAACAGGCTGTTGTGCAACACGAAGTTGGCCGCCGGCACCGAGAGCAGTACCCCTGTCATGCCACCTATGGTGAAGGTGATGATGAAACCGACGGTCCACAGCATGGGTGAGGTGAACTCGATGCGACCACGGTACATGGTGAACAACCAGTTGAAGATCTTCACCCCGGTCGGGATGGAGATGATCATGGTGGTAATGCCGAAGAAGGCATTCACGTTTGCGCCCGAGCCCATGGTGAAGAAGTGGTGCAACCAGACAATGAAGGAGAGCACGGTAATGGCAATGGTCGCCCATACCAGCGAGGTGTAGCCGAACAACCGCTTCTTGCTGAAGGTGGCCACTACTTCGGAGAAGATCCCGAATACCGGCAACACCAGGATATAAACCTCGGGGTGGCCCCAGGCCCAGATCAGGTTGATGTACATCATCATGTTGCCACCCATGTCATTGGTAAAGAAATGGGTACCCAGATAGCGGTCTGCGGTGAGCAGGGCGATGGTAACGGTCAGGATCGGGAAGGAGGCGATGATCAGCACGTTGGAGCACAAAGCCGTCCAGGTGAACACCGGCAGACGCATCATGGTCATGCCAGGAGCGCGCATCTTGATGATGGTAGCGAAGAAGTTGACGCCAGTCAGCAAGGTGCCCAGACCCGATATCTGCAGACTCCAGATCCAGTAATCAACCCCGACCCCCGGGCTGTACTCCAGCCCAGAGAGGGGCGGATAGGCCAGCCAGCCGGTCTGGGCGAATTCACCGACCCCGAGGGAGATGTTGATCAACACCACGGCAGCGGCGGTGAACCAGAAGCTGATGTTGTTGAGGAAGGGAAAAGCCACATCACGGGCACCGATCTGGAGCGGCACGACGATATTCATCAGACCGATCACCAGTGGCATCGCCACGAAGAAGATCATGATGACCCCGTGGGCGGTGAAGATCTGGTCGTAGTGGTGGGGCGGTAAAATGCCGTCACCACCAGCCGAAGCCATCACCTGCTGGGTACGCATCATCACAGCGTCGGCGAAGCCGCGCAGCATCATGACCATACCCAGGATCAGATACATGACCCCAAGACGCTTGTGGTCGACCGAGGTAAGCCACTCTTTCCACAGATATTGCCACTTGCCGAAATAGGTGATCAGGCCGGCAACGGCCAGCCCCCCCAAAATGATACCGGCTACCGTCACCATGATGATGGGTTCATGGAACGGAATGGCATCGAGTGTTAATTTTCCAAACATCGGTTATTCCTCGGATCCTGCTTGCACAGCCTTGTTATCCAACGGCGCGTTCATATGTCCGGCATGCTCCTTCTGCCCGTCATGCGCCATAGCGGCATGGTCCATCTGCATATGTGCCATGTCATCGTGATTCATGGCGGCGCCATGCTCTGAGGGGGCTTTATGGGTCATCCCCTTGTGCTCGCCATGCCCCATGTCACCCATAAACTTGTTGATCAGCTTGACGAAAAGGGCCGGATCGGCACTTGAGAAATACTCTACCGGGTGGTTTTCGCTCTTCTTGGCCAGCGCATTGAACTCATCCATGGTGGTCAGCATCTTGGGAGAGGCCTTGACTTTGGCAACCCAGGCATCAAAACCGGCCTGATCCTGCGTAGCAATCGCCTTGAACTTCATGCCCGAGAAACCGGCTCCGCTATAACTGCTGGAGATACCGTCATACGCGCCTGCTTCATTGGCAATGAGATGCAACTTGGTCTGCATACCGGCCATAGCATAAATTTGCCCGCCCAGCTTGGGAATGAAGAAGGAGTTCATGACAGTGTCTGAAGTCACCCGGAAATTGACGGGGGTATTGACCGGGAATGCTAATTCATTGACCGAGGCAATCCCTAATTCTGGGTAGACAAACAGCCATTTCCAGTCGAGGGAAATAACATCAATCTGGATCGGCTTCACTATAGACTCCAGCGGCTTGTAGGGATCCAGTTCGTGGGAAGTTTTCCAGGTAATGGTTGCCAGAATGACGATGATAATAACTGGTACGGTCCAGACAACCGCCTCAATTTTATTGGAGTGAGACCAATCCGGAGTATATTTGGCATTGGTATTTGATGCCCGGTATTTACGAGCAAAGACCACCGCCATAATAATCACAGGGATCACCACAATTAACATCAGCCCCAAGGCGGTTAATATCAGTGATTTCTGTTCCAGACCAATCTGCCCTTTGGGATTCATCAAGGCCATGTCGCAGCCGGTCAGCAAGCTGGCCGATGCGAGCAACAGCAAAGCACCCAAGCCCCTCTTTAATTCAAAAGGTCTCATGCAGTGTCCTTATGGTCGCAAGGCTAAAGTTGTAAAAACGGGCAACATTGTGATCAGAACTGGAACATGTAAACAACATGGAAAATTAATCTTAAGATTGTGCCAAACTTGGCCTCAGCATGTGAAAAATGTTAATTTTGCATCCGTATCACTATTAATGGCGCCTTTCCCCATAATTAATCAATGACACTCTCTTCTCAATTTATAATTGGACAGGGAGCATTATCTCGCCAACTAACCTTACATAGCATATGGGTATATATGACGAAAAATCAATCCTCCAGCATGAATAATAAACACCTGTCGACTTTGATGATCTGCGACAATTTGAACTCATCATCATTTACGTAATTAAACGCGACGAACAGAACACAGCACGATATTTTTTAGCTGGATTGTTTTTTAACAATTCGAACCCAAACAGATATGTCACTCCATACTCGTTTGATCAATCTGTTTAATAAGTTATTATCAACCCATATAGACGCCATAAAAATATGGCGGTAGGTTGCGTCCTCTTGCTGCTGGCCAGCTACCCCACTCTGTACTTTTCCATTTTTCATACAGCAGGTATTGCCATGAGTATTACACGCAGAGATTTTCTCAACGGCGTTGCCATCACCATTGCGGCAGGCGTCGCTCCCATCAATCTGCTCAAGGCTGCCGAAGGCGGCAGCACGCTGGCGGATAAAACCCTGGCCTACCCGCCCGCCCTCACCGGGCTGCGCGGCAACCACCCGGGCTCCTTCGAACCGGCCCACAGCATCGCCCGTGACGGCAAGCAGTATGATTTTGCCAATATTCCCCTAGAGGGAGAGTACGATCTGGTGATCGTCGGCGCCGGGATCAGCGGTCTGGCCGCCGCCTGCTTCTACCAGCAACTGCTCGGCGCGGATAAAAAGATCCTGCTGCTCGACAACCATGACGACTTTGGCGGCCACGCCAAGCGCAACGAGTTCACCACCCCCGATGGCCTGCGTCTGGGTTACGGCGGCAGTGAGTCCCTGCAATCACCGCGTTCGGTCTACAGCCCGGTGGCGCTCGGTCTGCTCAAGGCGCTGGAGGTCAACATCGACGAGCTGGCCGCCGGTTTCCAGCAGACCTTCTATCCGGATCTGGGGCTGAGCCGCGGCGTCTATTTCGACGAGAAGCACTTTGGCGTCAACAAGATAGTGAACGGGGATCCGGGCCACAACGTGGCGGACGATATCCCGCGCGATCGCCTGAACGGCCGTCCGCTGGCAGAGTTTATCGGTGACTTCCCCCTCGATGATGCCGACAAGGCCGCCCTGTTGGCCCTGCACGAATCGAAGATCGACTACCTGAGCGGCATGACCCGCGAGCAGCAGGATGAGTGGGTGACTCGCAACAGCTACACCACCTTCCTGCGCGATAAAGTGGGTCTCAGCGAGCGGGCGATCACTTACTTCCAGCAGCGCACCAACGATTTCCAGGCGGTCGGCATCGACGCCACCGCCTGTGCCGATGCGCGCCTCTGCGCATTGCCGGGGTTCGACGGCCTCAATCTGACGCCGCTGGATGCCGAGGAGCAGGCGGAGCTGGACGATCCCTACATCTTCCACTTCCCCGATGGCAACGCCGGTCTCACCCGCCTGATGGTACGCAAGCTCATTCCGCAGGTGGCGCCGGGTCACACCATGCAGGATGTGGTGCTGGCCAAGTTTGACTACAGCAAACTCGACCTGCCTGAGCACAAGGTGCAACTACGCCTTGGCAGCACGGCGTTGCAGGCCAAAAACGTGCGCCTCGCCGATGGCAAGCAGGCGGTGGATGTCACCTACATCAAGGAGGGGAAACTGCACCGGGTGCGGGCCAAGCAGTCGATCATGGCTGGCTACAACATGATGATCCCCTACATGGTGCCCGAGATGCCGGAGCCCCAGAAGGAGGCGCTGCGCCAGAATGCCAAGGCGCCGCTGGTCTACACCAAGGTGGTGATCAAGAACTGGCAAGCCTTCGTCAAGCTGGGGGTACACGAGGTCTACTCCCCCGCCGCCCCCTACAGCCGGGTCAAGCTGGACTATCCGGTAAGCATGGGTGGCTATGAGCATCCCAAAAGCCCGGATCAGCCGATGTGCCTGCACATGGTCTATGTCCCGACCCTGCCGGGCAGCGGCCTCTCGGCCCGCGAACAGTCCCGCAAGGGGCGCGCCATGATCCTCGGCATGCCGTTCGAGCAGCATGAACAGATGATCCGCGAACAGCTGCAGGGGATGCTCGGCAGCGCCGGTTTCAACCATGAGCAGGATATCCTCGCCATCACGGTCAACCGCTGGTCTCACGGCTACTCCTATGTCACCAACACCCTGTTTGATGACGAAGCGCAGTGCGAAAAATGGATTGAACTGGGTCGCCAGCCGATCGGCAACATCACCATCGCCAACTCGGATGCAGGCTGGAGCCCCTACGCCCACGCCGCCATCGACGAAGCGTGGCGCGCCGTTAACGAGCTGGTAGCCATGAGCAAGGGAGGTGCCCAATGAGCCGCGCCCTGTCACTGACCGCCAGCGCCCTGCTGCTGGCCCTGCCCGCCCTTGCCGCCAACGCAGCCCCCGCCATGTCGGCGGGGGAATACGTGGCCAAGCTCGGCGATTGCGCTGCCTGTCACACCAGCGAAACCAGCAAGCCGCTGGCGGGCGGCAAAGGGTTCCCGACCCCCATCGGTACCGTATTTGCCACCAACATTACCCCCGACAAGATACACGGTATCGGCAACTACAGCCTGCCGGAGTTCATCAAGGTGATGCGTGAAGGGGTGGCCCGCGATGGCCATCGCCTCTATCCAGCCATGCCCTACACCGCCTACGCCAAGATGAGCGATAAGGATCTCGAAGATCTCTATCACTATCTGATGAAGGAGGTGCAGCCGCTGGCCATCGCCAACAAGGAGAGCGACATCCCCTGGCCCCTCAACATGCGCTGGCCGCTGATGGGCTGGAACTGGGTCTACCACGATGACAGCCGCTTCACCCCGGTCGCAGGCAAAAGCGAAGAGTGGAACCGTGGCGCCTATCTGGTGCAGGGTGCCGGTCACTGCGGCAGCTGCCACACTCCGCGCGGGCTTGGCATGCAGGAGAAAGCGCTGACCGAGGCGGACCCTGTCTACCTGAGCGGTGCGGCGCTGGATGGCTGGTATGCCCCCGATATTCGCGGCAGCCGTTACAGCAAGCAGGCGCTGATCGACCTGCTGAAAACCGGCCGCAGCCAGCATGAAGCGGTCGCGGGCCCCATGGGGGAAGTGATCACTCACAGCAGCCAGTATTTCAGCGACGCCGATCTGGCCAGCATCGCCACCTATCTGACCGACCTGAAAGATGAACCGGTGGCGGAGAAAGGGGCCCGCGCCTACGCCAGTGCCAGCGGCAAGGCGGACTACGCCATGTACTGCTCCACCTGTCACGGGGTCAACGGCCAGGGCAATGACCACGTCATCCCCTCGCTGGTCAACAACCGCACCGTGCTGGCGAGCGATCCGTCGAGCCTGATCAATGTGCTGCTGCACGGCGCCGAAACACCGGTCACCCACGACCATCTGGGTTACCACATGCCGGGCTATGGCTGGACCATGGATGACGAGCGGCTCGCCGAGCTGGTCAACACCCTGCGCGCTTCCTGGGGCAATGAAGGCACCGCCGTCAAGGCGGCGGCGGTCAAGGCCCAGCGCGAGCTGCACGGCAAGGAGTAAGGGCGGTCAGCTCTCTCTTGACCAAGTGTCATAAGAAAACGGGCCTCCACTGGAGGCCCGTTTGCTATTGATGAACCAGGTTCCGGTACTTATCCCTTGCGGGATTTTGGCCCCGGCAGTGGCGCCGTTGGCTGGCGGTAATCGCCATAGGGGAAGATATTGCGAAACCGCTGGGCCACCGGCTCGGGGATAGAGCGGGAGAAGATCAACTTCACACCATCGCCATCGCGCTGCCCCACAATGCGACCGCGTACCGTATCGTGGCGCAGGATCTGTTTGGCATGGTCAATAAAAGCGGGTGAGACCTTGCCCTGCTTGACCACCACCTTGCCGGGAGCAAGGCGGATCTCGAACAGGGCGCCACGCCCCAGCTTCATCAACCACCAGATCAGCACAATCGCTACGATCAAGGAAATCCAGGCCATCTTCATCCCTCCCAAGGTCTTGATATCAGGCAGTATAAGCGGCCATGCGCCCCGATTGTTTGGCGCCGATCACAGCCCCGCCTCAGCGCTATAGCGCCCCTTTGCTCAGCAATCCTTGCCCCAACCCACCAGCGTCTCGCGATAGAGAGCGAGCAGCGCCTCATCACGCACCGCCACCCCGACCTGCTGCGGACGATAGGCTGCCCAGTCATCGTGGGGGTGGCGCTTGCCATCGAACTTTTGCAGGGTGTGGCCGATGGCCGGACCGCTGGTGATAACCCGTACCGGCCCCTCGCGCAGGGTAAAGAGGGTCGGATCAATCACATAGGCGATGGCGGACGGATCGTGGACGTGGCAACCGGAGAGCCCCAGTTTCTCGGAGTAGAAGCGCAGGTAGAAGCGGCTCACATCCCACAGGAAACGGCCCGGCTCTCCCGCCTTGTCCTTGAGCTCATCAAGATAGGCGCTGCTGAAGAAGCTCTGCTGGGTCACGTCCAGCCCGATGATCACCACCGGCCAGTCGGCGGTAAAGACCCGATCGGCGGCATCGGGATCGTCGTGAATATTGGCCTCAGCATAGGGAGTGACGTTGCCGCGATGGCCGTTGACGCCAAACGCGCCCCCCATCACCACTACCTGTTTCACCAGCGAGACAATCTCGGGCGCCTGTTGCAGCGCCAGCGCCAGATTGGTGAGCGGGCCGATAGTGACGAGGGTGATCTCCCCCGGCGCGGCTTTCACCGCCTCGACAATATATTGCCAGGCGGGGCGAGGATCCGGGGCTATGGTCACCTCCCCCGCCTCCATGTCGCCAAAGCCGCTCGGGCCGTGGACTATGGTGGTGGGGCCGACCGGCTCGCGCAGCAGCGGGGCGGCAGCGCCTTTGACCACATCCGCCTTCATGCCGTACTTCTGCTTGAGCCAGAGGGCATTGCGGGTGCCATTGTCGATGGTGGCGTTACCAAAAACTGTGGTGATGGCGAGCAGCTCGATGGCGGGGTGGGCCTCGGCAAACAGGATGGCCATGGCATCGTCGATACCCGGGTCGGTATCCAGAATGATTTTATGGGTCATGAGAAATTCCTACGGTGACAAACCCTGCGACAAAAGGGAGAGTCTACCCGGCTGACGGCCCCATATCCCGGCATGGGATCACAGAGCGAGCCTTTGCTCCCGGCAGCGGGGGCGCTGCTGGCGACAATCTGCACAAAAAACGGCGCGACCCTGTTGCCAGCACCGCGCTCTTTATCGTTGTTCGTTATCTGCTGTCTGGCACCGATCTGCCTGACTACGCCCCTCAGTGCTTGCGATGCCAGCGCGGTGAGGTGGATTTCTCTCCCCAGGGGGTCACACAGGGGAGCAGAGCCCCTTCAATCACCATCTCGCTGCCTGCCAGCGCTTCGGCTATCTTCTGGTGCAGCACCCGCAGTACCTTGCCCTCGTGCTCGGCCAGAGAGTGGCCCGCGGCAAAGAATTCCGGCTGATATTGCAGTGCCAGCTTCTGGGCGAATTCGTAGGTGTTGAAGCAATCCGGCATCCGCTCAACCACATCTTCAAGCCGGGCCAACAAGCTGTTCAGTTCCCTGGTCATAGTGCTCTCTCCGTGTAGGTTAATAGCCAAAAACTACCCCTTATTAGATAAGCCACCAACGAGCAAACCACAAAAGTGTGGGGAGACACACAGTTCTCTCTTGCGTCTGGCTCGTGGTGAACGGCAGACAGCTTGCCAGCTTTACATTCCGGTAACAAACAGCTAGATTTAGACCGACTAATCAGTCGGTCATTATTCATGCGGAGAACAACATGGGTGCGGCGCAGCTTCAACACACTCCTGAGGATATCCTCGCCATCAAATTGTCCCTGCCGGATCAGCTGGCACGGCTCAAGCGGGCGAGTCTGGCTCATCCCATGCCCACCCTGGCCGAGCGCCGGGCGCAGCTGACCAAACTCAAGCATGCGCTGCTCGCCCACAAAGGGCAGCTGTGCAAGGCGCTGGCAGCAGATTATGGCCAGCGCAGCCACTACGACAGCCTGATCGCCGATGTGCTGCCCTGCATCATGCAGATCAACTACACCCAGAAGCGGCTCAAGCGCTGGATGCAGCCTCACCGCCGCCACACCGGCCTGCTGCTGGCGCCCGCCAAAGTAGAGGTGCACTTCCAGCCGCTCGGGGTGGTCGGCATTATCGTGCCGTGGAACTTTCCGGTGATGCTGAGCCTTGGCCCCCTCATCACCGCCATCGCGGCGGGCAACCGGGCGATGCTGAAACTCTCCGAGTTCACTCCCCATACCAATGCCGTGCTGCGCACCATGCTCACCAGCGTATTTGACGAAAACGAGATCGCCATCATCGAGGGGGATGCCCAGATGGCGGCGGCGTTCAGCTCACTGCCGTTCGATCACCTGCTCTTTACCGGCTCCACCATGGTGGGCAAGCTGGTGATGGCCGCTGCCGCGCCCCAGCTCACCCCCCTCACCCTTGAGCTGGGCGGCAAGAGCCCTTGTCTCATCGCCCCCGACATGCCGGTCGCCACCGCGGTCGAGCGGATGATCTTCGGCAAGAGCCTCAACGCTGGCCAGATCTGCGTCGCCCCCGACTATGTGCTGCTGCCCCGCAGCGAGGTGGATAACTTTATCGCCGCCTATCGCCGCCACTTCAGCAAGCTCTACCCGCAGGGGCTCAATAGCGCCGACTACGGCGCCATCATCAACGACCGCCAGTATCAACGTCTCGTCAGCTGGCTGGATGAAGCCGAGCAGGCGGGTGCCCAGCTCCACCCCTGTGGCAACCCGGCCCGCGACGACCAGCGTCGCCTGCTGGTGCCCCACCTGCTGACCGGGGTGCCGAGTCAGTGTCAGGTGATGCAGCAGGAGATCTTTGGCCCGCTGCTGCCGCTCATTACCTACGACACCCTGGAGGAGGCGCTCGCCTATGTGGCTGAACGGCCCCGCCCGCTGGCCCTCTATCTGATGAGCTTCGATCCCGAGTTGCAGGCACGGGTGACCCGGGAGACCCACTCCGGCGGCATGGCGATCAACGAGAGCCTGTTTCAGGTGGCTGCCGATGATGTGCCGTTTGGCGGCATCGGCGCCTCCGGCATGGGCCACTACCACGGCCACGAGGGGTTTCTTACCTTCTCCAAGGCGAAAACCGTGCTGACCCGCGGCAAGTTCACCACCGGCTCCCTGATCCATCCGCCCTACCACAGCTGGATCCAGAAGCTGATGATGGCCTTCTTCCTGCGCTGATGGAGATGACCATGAACCAGGCTATCCCGCAGCCACAAACCATGACCGACAAGCGCCGCCAGATCCTGGATGCCGCCCTCGCCCTCTGCGCCGAAGATGGCCTGCAGGGGGCCGCCACCGCCCGCATCGCCAAGGCGGCCGGGGTGGCCAACGGCACTCTGTTCCACCACTTTCCGAGCAAGGAGGCGCTGATCCTCGCCCTCTATCAGGATGTGAAAACCCGGATGGGGAGCGCCATCCATGAAGCAGATCCCACCCTGTCGCTGTACGACCAGACCCGCCACTACTGGCAGCTGGCGATGGGGTGGATGCTCGCGCATCCCAATGAGCTCAAATTCGTGCTGGGCTTCTTTCACTCTCCGCTGCTGGCCAGACCGGCCCGCAGCCAGATCCTGAACGATGCCCTGCGCTTTCTGCCTGCCCTGCTGGCAAAGGGGCAGGCCAGCGGCGAGCTGATGCAGGCTCCCGCACCACTGTTGCTGGAGGTGTGTCAGGGCCAGTTCCTCGCCTGCGCATCACTGTTTGTCGATCAACCGGAGCTGGGACAGGACGACTACTGGCAAGCCAGTGCCTTTGCCCTCTTCTGGTCAGCCATCTCAGGAGCCAATCCTCATGCGCCTTTCCATACCAACATGGACGTTTGAACCTGCGGCCGCCCTTGGTCGCCGCCTCTGGATCACCACTCTGCTCTGGGTGGTGGGTCGCACCCTCTGCCGCGCCGCCCGCACCGATGAGGCGGTACGCCGCGAATTGGCGCCGTTGCCGGACGGGTTGGCAATCCGCCTCGAAGTGGGCGGCATCGGCTACGCCATGAACATGCACAAGCAGGGTGGGCGCTGGTATCCCGGTGCGCCAGCCGCCCCTCATGCCACCATCCATCCGCTGCGGGTACGCTTCAAACACCCCAATATCGCCTTTCGCGCCCTGAGTTTTCGGCTCGGGGTCAATCAGGCATTTGGCGAAAACCGGCTGCTGGTGGAAGGAGATCTGACCGTCGCCATGCATCTGGTGCGGGGGCTTGAGCAGTTGCAGTCCCTGATCCTGCCCGCCTTTATCGCGCGGCCGCTGCTGCGCCACTATCCCGCCCCGACCAACAAGATCGGCCGGGCCTGCAACATCTATCTGGGTCTGGTGACCGGCTAACGCGCAAGGAGCCTTGAAATGAGCCGCTATTACGATTTCTTCTGCCCGGTCAAACTGCTGGCCGGTGAACAGGCGCTGGAGCAACTGGCCAGCGAGCTGGCCAGTCTGGGTGCCCGTCGCCCGCTGCTGCTGACCGACAAGGGGGTCAATGCTACCGGCCTTGCCACCCTGCTGGCCAATGTGCTGGCCGAAGGGGAGCTGCCGGTCGCCGCCATCTGGGACGAGATCCCGGCCGACTCTTCCACCGCCGTGGTGGAGCGGATCGCCAAACGCTATCGCGAGCTCGACTGCGACAGTCTGGTGGCGCTGGGGGGCGGCTCGGTCATCGACACCGCCAAGGCAGTCAACATTCTCACTTCCATGGGGGGGGATCATCTGCTCGACTACTCGGGCGCCGGTTGCCTGACCCGTCCCCTCAAGCCGCTGGCGGTGGTACCCACCACGGCGGGCACAGGATCAGAAGTGACATTGGTTGCAGTGATCAAGGATGAGACGAGCGGGCGCAAGGTGCCCTTCACCTCACCCTTCCTGCTGCCCCAGCTGGCGGTGCTCGACCCGCGCCTGACCCAGGGGCTGCCCCTCAATATCACCGCCGCTACCGCCATGGACGCCATGACCCACGCCATCGAAGCCTTTATCGGCACAGCGAAAAATCCAGTGAGCGATGCGCTGGCACTGATGGCAGTGGAGAAGATCGCCAGCGCCCTGCCGCAAATCATCCACGACCCGCAAAACAAACAGCTGCGGCTGCAACTGGCGGAAGGCTCCACGCTGGCTGGCATGGCTTTTTCCAACTCCATGGTGGGGCTGGTGCACGCCCTCGGCCACAGTCTGGGAGCCCGCTGCCATCTGCCCCACGGGCTGTGCATGAACCTCTTTTTGCCGACCGTGCTCGACTACAACCGCCCCGAGGTGGATAGCGAGTTGGCCCGGCTGCTGTTGCCGCTGGTGGGGGCAGAGCGCTTTGCTGCCACCCCGGCCCATCAGCGGGCGGAGGCGACCATCACAGCCATTCGCACCCTGCGCGACACCTTGTGGCAAGCGGTCAAGCTGCCGCGCACCATGAGCGAGGCTGGGGTAAGCGATCGCTCGCTACTGACCGAGATCCGCGATCTGGCAGTCAACGACGGTGCCCTGCTGTTCAATCGCAAGGACGCCGACCGTGAGCAGTTACTTACCCTGCTGGAGCGGGCCTGGGTCTGATCCCTCCCCTTTGCCAACACTCTTGTGCTGACACTAACGCGGTGCCCGACTCACCATCGGGCACCTTGATCTGCATCGCGATATTGATGCGCCCTCTGTCAAAGGGGGATGATATTGACCACGGGCTCTCATTATCTGTTCTATACCTTGGCTAACAGTTATGTTGTGCCGAGAGACCCAACTTTATGCCAGAGGTGCCCACCATGAGCGACATCATCCATCAGGCCAACCAGCAGCAGTTCATCTGTATGGTGGAGGGGAAAGAGTCGAGACTGCGCTACCGACGGCTCGATGCCAAGACCATCGATGCCTACAGCACCTTCGTACCCCCCGAGCTGCGGGTGCAGGGGATTGCCGATCAGCTGGCACGCGCCTTCTTCAACTGGACTCAGGCGGAGGGGCTCACTATAGTGCCGAGCTGCCGCTACATTGATGTCTGGTTACGCCGCAATGCCAACAACTGAACCTCTGAACTCCGCCCTCGAACAGCAATTCCAAGCCAAAACAGAAGCCCTGCTGCGGGCCGATCCGCAGCGGATGGCCTGCCTGCAAGCCGCGGCCGAGCTCAATCTGCCCGACTGGGCGCTGGGGGCCGGTTTTATCCGCAACCTCATCTGGGATCACCTTCACCACAAGGCGGTGCCCACCCCGCTCAACGATATCGACCTTATCTATCTCGATAAAACCGATCCGCAAGGGCTGGCCGAAGCGGAGCACGAAGCTTGGCTCGCCAAACGCCTGCCCAGCCAGCAGTGGGAGGTGCGCAATCAGGCCCGCATGCACACTCGCCAGCTGGTGGCGCCATTTGCCAGCAGCCTTGAGGCGCTGAGCCACTGGGTCGAAGTGCCCACCTGCATCGGCGTGCGTCTCACCCGAGATGGTGAGTTCGAGTGGCTTGCCCCCTACGGCTTTGCCATCAACTGGTCGCTGCAAGTGAGTGCCAACCCCAGATGTCGCCAGGACAAACAGATTTTTACCCAGCGCATCAAGGAGAAACGCTGGCAGGCTATCTGGCCTGACCTTCAGGTAAACTGGCCATAACCTGATTGCAATCTTTCGATAACCTTGGGCACACTAGGGGAAAAGCTGGTTGTAACTCAATGGGTTAAATAATGCGCGACTTCTTCTCTCTCGAACGCTGGCTACCGGGCCTCGCCGCCCTGCTGCATTACCAGCGCGCCTGGTTGATGCCAGATCTTCGCGCCGGACTCTCGGTGGCGGCAGTGGCGCTGCCCGTCGCCATCGCCTATGCCGAGCTTGCCGGGGTGGGTGCCATCGTCGGCCTCTACTCCTGCATCCTGCCCATGCTGGTCTACGCCCTGTTTGGCACCTCCCGCCAGTTGATTGTCGGCCCTGATGCCGCCACCTGTGCGGTCATTGCCGCCGTGGTGACGCCGCTGGCCGCAGGCGACCCCACCCGTCACTGGCAACTGGTGATGACCATGACCGCCATGACCGGCTTCTGGTGCCTGATTGCCAGCCGCTTCAAGCTGGGAGTGCTGGCGGACTTTCTCTCCCGCCCGATCCTGATGGGGCTGCTCAACGGGGTAGCCATCACCATCATGGTGGGCCAGCTCTCCAAGATCTTCGGCTTCACCTTTAGCGAACGTTACCTCATCGAGCGGATCGCCAGCGGGGCCACCTATATTACCCAGACCCATCTGCCGACCCTGGCCATGAGTCTGGTGGCTCTGCTTACCCTGCTGCTGGCCAAACGCTACAAACCGGCATGGCCCTCCTCCATGGTGGCCATGGTGGTGACCGCTGCGCTGGTGTGGGGCTTTAATCTCGGCCAGTTTGATATCGCCACCTTGGGGACGGTGGGCTCCGGTCTGCCCGCCTTCCAGATGCCGGAATTTCCCCCCGGTCTGATGCGGGAGCTGGTGCTGCCTGCCCTTAACCTCGCCATGGTGAGCTTCGTCTCCATGATGCTGACCGCCCGCAGCTTTGCCGCCAAAAACGGTTACGAGATAGACGCAGACAAAGAGTTTCGGGCCCTCGGTATGGCGAACCTCGCCTCCGCAGTCTCCCAGGGTTTTGCCATCAGCGGCGCGGATTCACGCACCGCGGTCAACGACGCCAACGGCGGCAAGAGCCAACTGGTCTCCATCATCGCTGCGGCGGTGATCGCCCTCATCACCTTCTATCTGACGGCGCCGCTCAAATATATTCCCACCGCCGCCCTCGGGGTGGTGCTGGTAATGGCCTCCCTGTCGCTCACCGATTTTCGCGGACTGTGGGCGCTGCGTAACTCCGATCGTTCCGCTTTCTGGCTGGCGCTGGTCACCTTTATCAGCGTGCTCACCATGGGGGTGATCCCGGGGATCACCCTTGCCGTGTTGCTGGGGCTGTTCCAGTTCCTGCGCAATGTGATGCGTCCCACCGATCAACTGCTCGGCATGGATGACGAGGGGGTAGTACGTACCCTGGGGGACAACGAACAGGCCAAGGCGATCCCGGGTATTCTGGTCTATCGCTTCAACTCGCCGCTCACCTACTTCAATGCCCCCTATTTCAAGCGGCGGGTGCTGGCCCTGCTGGTGCAGGATCCCCGAGCCCCCAAGTGCCTGGTGATCGATGCGGTCGCCTGCTTCACCCATCAGGACATCAGCGTGATGAGCATGGTGGGAGAGCTGCACAAGGAGCTGAAACGGCGCGGCATCCATATGGTGATGGCGGGTCGCCACGGCCAGATGACCCACTGGCTAAAGCAGGCGGGCGTGCGGGTGGGCGATGAAGGGATCATCCTCTGCCCCGACATGTATCAGGCGCTGCGCCTGACCCGCTGCTATCGCGAGCCGGTGTTCAAGGATGATGCGGTGGTGGAGAGCACCACCGATGCCATCCGCTCCAACTGGCCGCAGGATGATGCCCTGCCCGACTCGGCGCGCCTCACCCTGCCAAGCGAACAGGAGGCGGGCGCCACGCCTGCCTGATCCCTTGGCCTGCTCCCCTGGCCGGTGCAATCCTGCACAAGGATTGCACCGGCCTTGGCCTTGGTGTTAAATGCGCCCCCAGAGGGCACTCCCCCGTGCCCTCCCAGCTGTTGGACATGCCATGCAATCTCAATCCCACGCAGGCCCGGGCACGCTATTTGCGCTGACCTGGCCGCTCTTTATCGATCTCGCCCTGCACTTTCTGACCGGCGCCCTCAATACCTTCATGGTGGGTCATGTCTCCTATCAGGGAGTGGCGGCGCTGGCGGTCGGCAATCAGGTGTTCGATCTCGCCATCACATTGTTCAGCTTCGTCAGTATCGGTACCAGCGTGGTGATCACCCAGTATCTGGGGGCGGGCGATCGGGAGAAGAGTCGGGTGGTGATCCACACCGCCATCGGCTTCAACCTGCTGATCGGTCTGGTGGCCGCCATCGGCGTGATGGCAGGCGCCAGCACCATGCTGGCGCTGATGAACCTGCCTGCCAACCTGATGAGCGACGGGACGCTTTACTTGCAGATCATCGGTCTCTGCCTGTTACCGGAAGCGGCAGCCCTCTGTCTGGCAGCCACCCTGCGCGCTCACGGCCACACCCGCCAGGCGATGTATGTTACCCTGATCGTCAACCTCATCACCTTCGTCGGCAACCTGCTGCTGCTCTACGGCTGGTTCGGCTTGCCCCAGCTGGGGGTCGCCGGTGTCGCCATCAGCACGGTCGCGGGCCGACTGGTCGGCGTGGTGCTGCTGGTGTGGCTGGTATCACGCAAGACCGGCATTCGACTGGTGGTGCGCGATATCGTCCACCCCAGCCGGGAGATGCTGGGCAAGGTGCTCCATATCGGCCTGCCGGCGGCAGGGGAGAACCTCTCCTGGATGCTGCAGTTTATGGTGGTGACAGCCTTTGTCGGACTGCTGGGAGACAAGGCGCTGGCAACCCAGTCCTACTTCTTCCAGATCTGCCTGTTTATCCTGCTGTTTGGCCTCTCCATCGGCCTTGGCAACGAGATCATCATCGGCCATCTGGCGGGAGCAAGACAGTTCGATCGCGCCTATCAGCAGCTGCTCAAAAGCCTCAAGCTGGGGCTGGCGGTCACCTGCGTCATCGCCGTGGCGGCGGCCCTCAATGGCCGCACCATCATCAGCCTCTTTACCGATGATGCCGACATCATCACCCAGGTGGCGCAACTGTTTCTTATCAGCCTTATCCTCGAGCCCGGCCGCACCTTCAATCTGGTGGTGATCAACGCCCTGCGGGCCACCGGGGATGCCCGTTTCCCCCTCTACATGGCGTTGCTCTCCATGTGGGGAATTGCCGTGCCACTCTCCTATTTCCTCGGTATCATGCAGGGTTATGGACTGGTCGGTATCTGGCTGGCGCTGGCCTGCGACGAGTGGGTGCGCGGTCTGGCCATGTTCTGGCGCTGGCGCAGTCGTCGCTGGCAAAACAAAATTCTTGTTGAAACAAAAGCGGAATCACAATGAAGAAGATAGGACTCTTGCTGGCTGCCATCCTGCTCAGCCCCCTGGCCATGGCGCAAACTGCCCCTGCCGCTCCCAAGGCTCAAGCCACCCAGACCTGGTATGTGGCCCCCATCGCCATCGATGAAACCAGCGAAGCCCAGAAGGCGCTGACCAAGGATTTCATGGCCCAGATGATCAAGACCATCAAGATCAACGAGTACCAGACCGGCAAGGCGGTGGGCAACACCAAGAAGCCCAAGTGGCTGATCCGCACCAAGCTGATCCCCGCCAGCAACGAACCACTGGTCGGCAAGAAGCACGCACAGGGTCTCACCTACGGCAAGGGCAACCCGACCCAGGAGATTGTTGGCGAGCTGCTGATGAATGGCACCCTGGTGGCTCACATCGGCCAGGGCTGGCGCGAGCCTATCGTCCCGGGCACGCCGGTGGCAGACAAGCTCTCCATCGCCAACTATCGATACGCCATCGGGGATCAGGCCAAGTCGGCGGATCTGGAGGAGCTGGCCGCCCAGATTGGCTTTGAAGCGGGCAAGGTGATCCATCGCGACGGCAAGCCGCTGCCCGAGAAGAAAAAGAAAAAAGAGCAGGCGGACGAAGAGAACGAGTAATGTTGCCTGCATCCATAAACAGGGGCCACTCGGCCCCTTTTTTGATCCTGCACCCTCACGCCAACACTGCCCCTGTTGTGACTTGTCGCACAGTTTGGCTCACCATTCAGATTGATAAATCACTTATCTTGTTTTGATTCAACAAGTTATAAATATCCCGCCGAATACTCCAAATCATTGCCCCCAAATCCGATCAGGATCACATTTATCCCCGGCACTAAGGGGTAGCTTTGGTCTTACAGGCACAATCAAACGAAACCAAGGAGGCTCCATTACATGTTCCCAGAGTACAGAGAACTCATCTCGAAACTGAAGAGCAGTGATGTCCATTTCCAGAAGAAGTTTGACTTGCACAACGACCTGGATGCGGAGATTAGAAAGTTGGAAAAGCATCACGCCAGCGACTATAGCGCCGAGGTGAGAGATCTGAAAAAACAGAAACTCAAACTGAAAGAGGAGATATACGACATCCTCAAACAACATCCACAATAGATGCCTCGAAGAATATGCGGATAAGCAATTTATCCCCCAGCCCGGCCCACGCGCCGGGCTTTTTGTTTTTTCAGTCAATTAGTTGACACCCGAGCCTACCGATCTTGCCGGTAGTTTGTTACATTTTTCCCTTGGAATTCAGGGAATAACGGTGATGATAACATGAGCAGAAAACGATCTTTTTATCATCTCTTGCTGCTTTGCCTGTTTGCATTGAGCCACCCCCTGCAGGCTCAGGAGCCTGAACTGGAGCTGTGGCACTCCCAGCAGGCCGGTTACGTGATCGACGACGTGATCGCCCGCTTCAATCAGGAGGGGAACCACAGAGTGCGGGTCACCCAGATTGAGCCGGGCAAGATCAAGGCGGATCTCCTGCTGGCAGCTCAGGCCAGGGGGCTGCCCGATCTGATGCTGATCCCCTCCGATTTTATCGGCCTCTATCGCCAGATGACCCTCGCTCCCCTCCCGGCCGAGTGGTTTTCCCCCGCGATGATGGCCAGCGCCTTGCGTTATGTCACCCTGGATCGGCAACGCTGGGGCATGCCCATGATACAGGGCAACCATCTGATGCTGTTTTACAACAAGGCGCTGGTCTCGACTCCTGTGACCCAATGGCAGCAACTGACAGCTATCACCCCGGCCCTCAAGGCCAAGGGGGTCTACCCCGTCAGCTGGCCCTATCACGACATGTACTACTTCGCCGCCTTTTTACACACCTTTGGCGGCTCGCCGGTGACCGAAGGGCGCATCACCCTCGACAACCCGGCCATGGTGCAGGCGCTGGAGGCCTATCGCACCGTCGCCAGCGAACAGTGGGTCGATCCCGAGTGCGACTATGACACCGCTCTCGCCCGCTTCAATGAGGGCAAGAGCGCCTACCTCATCAATGGGGACTGGGCGTTCAATGACCTGGTGAAAAACATGGGTGAACGGCTTGGGGTGGCCCTGCTGCCTCACTGGGAAGAGCGCCCGATGCACTCCATGAGCGGAGCCTACGTTCTCAGTGTTTCTCGTTGGGCAATGGCAGATGAAGAGCGGCAGGCCGTCATCAAAGCCCTGATGGCCTTCATCCAGCGGGACGATAATCAGCAATTGATCTATCGGCAGGGAGCGCTGTTGCCAATCAATCAGCGGGCTTTTGCCGCCATCAACCAACACCCCGCCCCGCACGAAAAGATGCTGCTGGAACAGTTTACCCTCAGTACTCCCATGCCTTCCGACAGCGCCATGTCCATTGTCTGGCAGGCGATGGACAAGGGGTTCGAGCGTTTCAAGGAGGGAAGCAGTGCTGCTGATGCGGCCCGTTACATGCAGCAACTGGCTGATCAGCAATACCGGCAGGTCAAGTCAAAATGAGCCACCGTACCTTTCGTCTCGGCCCCACGCTCATCGTCATCCTGTTCACCGTAGCCCTGCTGCCTGCGCTGCTGGTGAGCGGCATATTGCTGGCTCGTCAGCACCAGATCATTGCCCAGAGCGAACAATCCCAGCTGGAACGGGCCCTCACCAGCATGACCCGTGAGGCTCGCTTTCGCAGCGAGCTGATCGGCACCCAGCTTCAGCAACTCAGCAACGACCGGGTGCTCAATCAGGCACTCGAGAATTTTCTCTTCTCCAGTCATGCCCGGCTGGCGCTGGCTACCTTCATCAAGTCCAACAGTTTACTGACCTCGGCCTACCTGATCGATGATCAGGGTCGGGTAGTGGAGTACATCAACGGCCGGGCCTCCCACCTTGAATCGAGCAACCTGATGCCACAGCTGATGGCCTGGAGCAAGACGCGGGAAGCCAAACAGGGTAAACATCTGCTGATGCCTGTGGATGATCCCCTGCTGATCGGCGATATGGAGCAGGACCGCAGCGACGGACTGGCGCTGGTGGCCCCCATCTATCGCAATCACCAGCGTGCTGGCGTGATGCAGACCCCTTCCGGCTTCGTGATGGCTATCCTCCCCTGGCGACAGATGGCCCAGCTGCTGGAACCCTATCTCAAGGGGAGCGAGTATCTGGTCATTTCACAAGGAGATACCCCTCTCTACGAGGGCTCACATGACAACACCAGAGACATGGATGACCGGGTCCCCAGCCAGATGGCGCAGCTCTTGACCATCGGCTGGCCACAACTTGCAGAGATGATTACCCCCACCATCACCCTCTACAGCTACAGCGATGACAGGGTTAGCGAGCTGAACAAATCCCAGCAGCTGCTCACCATCAGCATCGCCGTCATGTTGCTGCTGGTGGCCATCGGCTGTGTCTGGCTTACCCGCTGGCTCACCCGACCGCTGCGCTCGCTGGCCGCGCTGGTGCGCAGCTATGGCAAGGGCAACTACCAGCAACGGCAGGCACCGCTGCGCTTTGTGGAGTACGACGAGGTACGCCAACTGCTGCAGGAGATGGCCTACACCATCTCGGCCCAGGTGCGGGCACTCTATCAACAGAACGAACAACTGCAGCAGGCCAACAGCGAGAAAGAGGCCTTCAACCAGCGGCTGCTCGGCTTCAATGACGAGCTGGAGCAAGAGGTGGCATCCCAAACGACCGCCCTGCGTTCGGCCCTGAGCCGGGAGGAGCGCAGCCGCCATGTGCTGCAATCCTGGCTGCAGTTCGGTCTGCACCAGCAGCTGGATGTGGATATCGCCGAGCTGGCTAGCTCCGCCCTGTTGCAGCTCTCCCAGCTCTATCCCGGTCACCGCTGGGGGCTGGTGATCCGCCGCGATGGCCAGCCCCACTACTCCCTGACCCAGGGGGTCGATGCTCCCTTGCGGGATGCCCTGCAGGAGAAGCTGACCCAACTGATGGATGAGGAGGTCAAACACTCCGAATGCCAGTGGGATAACGCACTCTGGAAGATCATGACCCTGCCCGGCAGCCAGAGTGGCGTGCTGTTTGGCTATCTGATGGTGAGCGCCGAAGGGCTGGAGTCGGAGGACAGGGCTATCTTGCGGCTGTTTGCCAAGCAACTGGCAGTGGGCATCGAGGGGCGACTCTTTACCGATGAACTGGCACGGGTCGCCCGCACCGACAACCTCACCGGCCTGCCCAACCGCCAGGCGTTCGAAGAGATGTTCCATCACTATCAGGCTGTGCTGGCGCGCCATCCGGAGCGTCACCTCGCCCTCTTCATGCTCGACCTAAACGGCCTCAAGCGCACCAACGACCAGTATGGGCACGAAGCGGGCGACGCCCTGCTGATCCAGATGGCACGACTACTGCGCACGCTGTGCCGACAGAATGAGAGCATATTCAGAATGGGAGGAGACGAATTCGTGCTGCTGGCAGAGGCGGATCACCTCGCCTGCCAGCAGCTGGCAGGCAGGTTGGAAGCAAGCCAGCAGCACGCCATCGTGCAACATGGGGAGCATAGCTTCCCGCTGCGTTTTGCCATCGGCTGGAGCAGCAGCGACCAGACCCCGCTGGCGGAGCTGAGCCGGGTGGCGGATGACGCCATGTATGCCGACAAGGCGCGCTTCTATCAGGGGCAGCGCTAAAAGCGGAGACCTCTGGCGTTGGCGAGCCTTTCGCCAACGCCCTGATCAGCTCGCAAAAATGGCGCGCAACGCTAGACGCGGCGCGGACCATGACTAAGATAGGGGCTCTTGATGTCTCGATTTGGAAGGGAGTAGGAAATGGAGTTAGTACTTGGCCCACTGGAAGCCCGCGTCATCGGCTGTCTGATTGAAAAAGAGATCTGCACCCCGGATCAATATCCCCTCTCCCTTAATGCACTGGTCAACGCCTGCAACCAGAAGAGCAACCGCGAGCCGGTGCTGGAGCTCTCCGAGCTCGATATCCGCGCCGTGGTGGACGAGCTGATCCGCAAGCGGCTGGTGGTCAACACTGCAGGCTTCAACGCCCGGGTGCCCCGCTATCAGCACAGATTCTGTAACACCGAATTTGGCGAGCTGAAATTCAGTGCCCAGGAGCTCGGCATCGTCTGCGAACTGCTGCTGCGCGGCCCGCAAACCCCGGGGGAGCTGCGCTCGCGCACCAACCGCCTCTGCAGCTTCGATGATGTCACCGAAGTGGATGCGGTGCTGACCCAGCTCATCGAGCGTGGCCCCTACGTGGTCAAGCTGCCACGCGAGCCGGGCAAGCGCGAATCCCGCTACGCCCACCTGTTTAGCGGCGAAGTGGATATTCAGGCGATGATGGATGCTGCCCCTGCGGCTGCCTATGCCTCCCCTACCGCCGACCGCCTGAGCGAGCTGGAGCAGGAGGTGAGCGATCTCAAGAGCCGTCTCGCCGCCATGGAAGCGCGGCTGGCCGCACTGGATGGTCAGGGCTGATCGCCTTTACCATCGCCAATCTCTATCAGGGAGCCGGGGTTGATGTCCCCGGCTCCCTGCGTTTTTTATCGTGAGGAAGTGCCCGTGATCACCCTGATTAAAGAGTCTGACCACCAGAAGATGCCCTGGAAAAACCAGCAGGGCACAACCAGCCAGATCCTCATCTCCCCCAAGGGGAGCAGCCTTGCCAAACTCGACTTTGACTATCGACTGAGCTCGGCCCCCATCAAGAGCGCGGGCCCCTTCTCCCCCTTTCCCGGCTATCAGCGCATTTTGCTGCCGGTAAGCGGGGCTGGCTTTGTGCTCAACGGCCACCCCTACGCCACCTTCGAGGCGGCGCACTTTAGCGGCGACGAGGAGACCCACTGCGAGTTGCTGAAAAAAGATGTGACCGATCTGGGGCTTATCTACCATCCGGCTCGCATCAGCGCCAACGTGCGGGTGCTGAACCTCCCCTTCCCGCTGACCCTGACCCTCGAGCCAGGGAAGACCTACCTCTGTCACCTGCTGAGCGGCCAGCTGACCGTGCAGGGCAAAGAGGTGGCCATCAACGAGACGCTGGTGGTGACCGGTGAAGAGAGCATTCACTTCGAATGCCAGAAGAAGACCACCATCGCCTTCTTTACCCTGCAGGCCAAATAACGCGAAAGTCGGCTGTGCGCAGTCATGCCACGCCACAACAAGTGACTGTCTAGTCCTGAAATAGGTTTACACATTTTCAACTAGCATTTTTCTACTCAGAACCCTCTATGTACCGCATCGGGGGTTCTGTATTTCAACGCA
>NZ_JAAKRF010000017.1:0-76575 GCF_049173005.1 Aeromonas sp. 602658
TCAGAAGTGAAACGCGGTAGCGCCGATGGTAGTGTGGCATTCGCCATGCGAGAGTAGGACACTGCCAGGCACCCAATACAGGAAACCCCGCTCATCGAGTGGGGTTTTTTATTACCTGCTATTCAGCAAGTCGCCAGCTTATTAAGCTTTTCCCTTCTTGTCATTCATTGAATCCCCCTACGAAGCCCCAAAGGGATCTCCTTTCGTGTTCAATATTTGCTCGCTGGTTCAATGGGTTGGATATAAAAAACACAGAATGTGATGCCTCTACCTTTCTTGTGATGCCTCCTCTGGTTTAATTCTTCAGTCCATATTGATGGACCAAGGAATCACAATAATTTAAGGAATAGACCCATGTTCAAAAGAACAGTAACGATGATGCTGGCGGCGGGAACCCTGGTATTAGGCGGTTGCGCATCCAATGGTGGTGCAGAGCAGGCAGCGGCAGACAACAGCGACTTCGGTGGCAAGTCCATCTACCTGCGCGGGGAGATGAACGACTGGATGGCGACTGATGAAAGCAAGGTAGTCAAGGTAGCCGACAAGCTCTACATGGCCAAAGGCACCCTCAAGAAAGAGTGGGCCCCCTACAAGTTCAAGTTTGCTGATTCAGGCTGGAGCTGCGGTACCAACTTTGGCTACAAGAGCCCGAGTGATGGTGTTGCCGTACTGGGTGGTGAGGCTGTGCCGGTCAACCCCTGTTCCAAGTATGAGGACATGAAGTTCTCACCGGATGCCGATGGCGTCTACGAGTTCTATCTGAATATGGCGGGTGAAACGCCGTCCGTTTACGTCAAGAAGCCCTGATCTATCTCTGAGTGTTAAATCTCTCAGAAAATTAATCAGTTAAGTGCCCTGGCCCAGAAATCTGCTGGCCGGGGCATTTTTTTAGGTTAGAATCGGCGCCTTCATGGCATCAGGTGTACTATATGTTGTGTCATTAATTTTAGATGGCACTATTTGTTGTGTTTTGTGCTGTTGTCATGATGTCGATGCATTCACATAAGGTTGATTGAAAATGGCTAAATCGAACCCGGTGCTGGAGAGTGAGCTTGGCTCCCGCCTTATCCCCATGCAGGAAACGTCCCTCGAGATCTGGGATAGCAAGTATCGCCTCAAGAGCAAGGATGGCACTCCCATCGACAGCTCTATCGATGAGACTTACCAGCGGGTTGCCCGTGCGTTGGCAGAGCAGGAGCTGGAACCGGAGGCCTGGTATGAGCCGTTCCTGTGGGCGCTGCGCAATGGGGCCATTCCGGCGGGCCGCATCACCTCCAACGCCGGGGCGTTTGAGCACAAGCCTGCCACTTCAACCATCAACTGTACTGTTTCCGGCACCATCGAAGATTCGATGGACGATATCCTCGGCAAGGTGCACGAGGCCGGTCTGACCCTGAAAGCCGGTTGTGGTATCGGCTATGACTTCTCGACCCTGCGCCCGCGCGGTGCCTTTGTCTCCGGTGCCGGTGCCTACACTTCCGGCCCGCTCTCCTTTATGGATATCTATGACAAGATGTGTTTCACCGTCTCGTCAGCCGGTGGCCGTCGCGGCGCCCAGATGGGCACCATGGATATCCGCCATCCCGATGTGATCGAGTTTATTCAGGCCAAGCGTGAAGATGGCCGCCTGCGTCAGTTCAACCTCTCTCTGCTCATCACCGAAGATTTCGTCAAGGCGGTGAAAGAGGATGCCCCCTGGTCGCTGATCTTCCCCTACACCGCCAAAGAGGTGGAGCAGGATGGCATTGCGCTGGACGATCCCGCTCAGGTGCTATGGGCCGACTGGCCCAACAAGGAAGGGGTTGTATTCAACGAGTTGGGGCAGGTCGCCTGCAAGGTCTACAAGACCCTGCCGGCACGCAAGCTGTGGAATGTCATCATGACCTCCACCTATGACTATGCAGAGCCCGGCTTCATCCTGATCGACAAGGTCAACCAGATGAACAACAACTGGTTCTGTGAAGAGATCCGCGCGACCAACCCCTGTGGTGAGCAGCCGTTGCCGCCCTACGGTGCCTGTCTGCTGGGCTCGGTCAATCTGACCAAGTTTGTGCGCGACCCTTTTACTGAAAACGCGGCATTCGATTGGCAGGCGTTTCGCAAGGTGGTGGCCATCTTTACTCGCATGCTCGACAACGTGGTGGAGATCAACCAACTGCCACTGGCCAAACAGCGCGAGGAGATCACAGCCAAGCGCCGGCATGGCATGGGTTTCCTGGGTCTTGGTTCGACCCTCACCATGCTGCAGATCAAGTACGGATCTGCGGCATCCGTAGCCTTTACCGAGCAGGTATCCCAGGAGCTGGCGATGACCGGCTGGCAGGAGTCCCTGCGTCTGGCCAAGGAGAAAGGCTCTGCCCCCATCATGGAGCAGGAGTTTGAAGTGACTGGCAAGATGCTGCGTCTGCGCCCGGAAATGGCGGCTGATGGCATCAAGGTGGGTGACAAGGTGAAGGGCAAGGTGCTGCATGCGCGCTACAGCCGCTATATGCAGCAGGTTGCCGAAGTGGATCCTGCGCTGGTCGCCGAGCTGGCGGAAGTGGGTGGGCGTTTCACTCACCACAGCAGTATTGCACCGACCGGCACCATCTCGCTGTCACTGGCCAACAACGCCAGCAACGGCATCGAGCCGAGCTTTGCCCACCACTACAGCCGCAACGTCATCAAGCCGGGCAAAAAGAGCAAGGAGAGTGTCGATGTCTACTCCTTCGAGCTGCTGGCCTACCGCGAGCTGGTGAATCCGGCCGCCATGCCCTATGCCGATGATGAGGCGAGCCGTCTGCCGGACTATTTCATTACTGCCGATGACATCAGCCCGGCCCAGCATGTGGACATTCAGGCTGCGGCCCAGCGCTGGATCGACTCCTCCATCTCCAAGACTGCCAACGTGCCGACCGATTTCCCGTTCGAGCAGTTCAAGGACATCTACATGTATGCCTCGGACTCTGGCCTCAAGGGCTGCACCACCTTCCGCTTCAATCCGGAGGCCTTCCAGGGCGTGCTGGTGAAGGAGAAGGATCTGGAGAACACCCTGTACGATTTCACCCTGGAGGATGGCTCCGTCATCTCCGTCAAGGGGAACGAAGAGATCGAATACGATGGCGAGCTGCATACGGCCGCCAACCTCTACGACGCCTTGAAAGAAGGCTATTACGGTAAATTCTGAGAACGACATTATGGTCAAGAAGATCGACAAGAAAATCGTCGCCTACAAGGTGCGTACCAAGGATGAGCCGCAAGAAGATCTCTCTGTGCAGGATGACGTAGTGCATATGCACGAAACCGTGTTGCGTCCAGAGCGGCTGATGGGCACCACCTACAAGTTGAAGACGCCTGAGCATGTCTCCGAGCACTCGCTGTTCATCACCATCAACGACATCATTCTCAACGAGGGCACGGTTCACGAAACTCGCCGTCCGTTCGAGATTTTCATCAACTCCAAGAGCCTGGAGCACTATCAGTGGATCGTGGCGCTGACCCGCATTATCTCGGCGGTATTCCGCAAGGGGGGGGATGTCACCTTCCTGGTCGAGGAGCTGCGTTCCGTATTCGATCCCAAGGGTGGCTACTGGAACAAGGGCAAGTATGTGCCGTCGCTGATCGCCGAAATTGGCAACGTGATCGAGAGCCATCTCACCGAGATCGGCATGCTCAAGGCACCGGGGTTGGACGAGCATCAGCAGGCATTTCTGGCCGAGAAGCAGGCCGAGCTGAAAGCCGCTCAGGAGGCTGAAGAGCAGCAGGCGAGCAGTGGTTTTCCGGCCAATGCCGCGCTCTGCTACAAGTGCCACACCAAGGCGCAGGTGCTGAAGGATGGCTGCATGACCTGCCTCAACTGTGGCGACTCCAAGTGCGGCTGACAAACATGCCCAAGTAGTTGAACGATAGAAAAGAGACCGGCCACAGTGCCGGTCTTTGTATTGCTGTTTTTATGCGCAATCACATCAGGCGGCCAAGTGATTTGTTGCGCGATAGTAAAATCGGGCGTAGCGTTGAGGGTAATAAAACTGTCACGGCCGTGTGGTTTCAATGACATCTGAGATTCACACACGTGGCCCTTCAGTGCCAAGGAGGATGCTTATGGACAATACGGACCGAAAGCTGTTTATCCTGGATACCAACGTTCTGCTTCACGAACCCCTCGCTATCTACTCCTTCAAAGAGCACGACGTGCTCATCCCCATGACTGTGCTGGAAGAGCTCGATAACATCAAGGATCGCAACAAGGATGTCAGCCGCGACGCGCGGGTGGCCATTCGTGCGCTGGAAGATGTGTTCCGCGATGCAACCCCGGATCAGATCACCCAGGGCGTGCCGCTGGCTGGCGAAGCGAGCGGCAATATCTGCATCTTCAGCGATCACCATCTGCCGCAGGATGCCGAGGTCTTTACCGACAAGGAGGCCGACAACCGTATCATCAACGCGGCCCTCTATCTGCAAAAGCATGAGTTGAAGCGCCAGGTGGTGCTGGTCACCAAAGACATCAACATGCGCCTCAAGGCCAAGGGAGCCGGGCTTGCTCACGTTGAAGATTACCGTAGTGACCAGCTGATCGATGATATCCGCCTGCTGGCCAAAGGCTTTCAGGTGGTGCCCGGCAGCTTCTGGGAGCGGGTTGGCGAGTGCGAGAGCGAGACCCATGGTCGCGACACCATCCATGTGATCGATGCCAATCTGCTGGAAGGGGTTCACGTAAACCAGTATCTGGTGGATGAAGAGAATTTCTTCGCCGCCCGGGTGCTCAGCCACGATGGCAGCAAGATCCGCATCAAGGATCTGGGCCGCGAGCGACTGATGTCTCGCAAGGCGTGGGGTGTACACCCCAAGAATGTCTATCAGGGGATGGCGCTGGATGCACTGCTCGATCCGCACATCGATCTGGTGATCCTGACCGGCCCGGCCGGTTGCGGCAAAACCTTGCTGGCCATGGCTGCTGCGCTGGAGTTGGTGATTGAGAAGGGCATTTACGAGAAGGTGATCGTCACCCGGAATACCCCGGAAATTGCCGAGAGCATCGGCTTCCTGCCCGGCACCGAAGAGGAGAAGATGATGCCCTGGTTGGCGGCGGTGACCGACACCCTGGAGGTGCTGCACAAGCAGGACGAGAACATGAGCGGCTCGCTCAGCTACATCATGGAGAAGGCCAATATCCAGTTCAAATCGGTCAACTTCATGCGCGGGCGCAGCATCCAGAACACCTTCGTGCTGCTGGATGAGTGCCAGAACCTGACCGCTTCCCAGATCAAGACCATCATCACCCGTTGCGGCGAAGGCACCAAGATCGTCTGCTCTGGTAACCTGGCCCAGATCGACTCCAACTACCTTAGCCCGGTGACCTCGGGTCTCACCTACATCGTCGAGCGTTTCAAGGATTTTGACGGCAGTGCCAACATCTTCCTCAATGGCGTCGTGCGCAGCCGACTGGCTTCGTTCGCCGAGGAAAATCTCTGATTTAGCTGACTATCTTCATATGAAAAAGGGAAGCCACTTGGCTTCCCTTTTTGATCATGGCGCAGTCTTTATTCCCAAGGGTTATTGGCCAAGATAGCGCAGCAGCCCCGGGTGGTCGCTGTTTTGCAGAATATCCGGCTTGCCTTGCAGGGCGATGCGCCCCTCGTCGACAAACAGCACCTGATCGGCGATAAGCTGGGCATCTTCCGGATTGTGGGACACCATCAGTACGGTAATGCCCTGTTCGCAGGCGAGGCGCGCCACTTCGGCCAGCATCTCCCGGCGCAGGGCGGGATCGAGGGCAGAGAAGGGCTCATCCAGCAGCAGCAGCGGTTTGCCGCGCACCAGCGCGCGAGCCAGCCCGACCCGCTGCTGCTGGCCGCCGGAGAGCTGTTCAGGCTGGCGGTTTAACATCTCGCCAAGACCAACCCGTGCGGCTGCATCGAGCACCTGTGCCCGCTGGGCGGCACGCAGGCGCAGACCCGGGTGCAAGCCGATGGCGATATTGTCGAACACCGACAGATGGAGGAACAGGTTGTGATCCTGAAACAGGGTGGTGACTGGTCGCTCGGCCGGGCCCAGTGGCAGCAGATCTTCGCCATCGAAGCTGAGGCGGCCCGACTCCACCGGCACGAATCCGGCGATCATCCCGAGCAGGGTTGATTTACCTGCGCCGCTTGGGCCGATCAGTGCGGTGATCTCTCCCTTGGGCAGGGTCGCGCTGAAGCTGACGCGCCAGTCGGGGTAGCTGGTCGCAAGCATATCAATGTTCAGCATGTTTTCCTCCAAGACCCCGCTCCACCAGCCAGAACAGGGAGAAACAGAGCGTCAGCAGCAGCAGAGCGGTGGCGGCTGCCTCGGTCAATCGATAGCTGCCAAGCTGTTGGTAGAGCAGCCAGGGCAGGGTGGTGAGCTCCTGACTGCCAAACATGGCGATGGCGCCGAGATCCCCCAGCGAGAGGATCATCGACAGTGCCATCGCTAGTGCTAGCGGGCGGCGCAGCAGCGGCCACTCCACCAGTCGCAGGCGATGCAGGCCGCGTACCCCCAGGCTATCCGCCAGCCGGTCGTATTGGCGCACCACCAGCTGCATGGGGGCGGAGAGGGTGCGCAGCACGTAGGGTAGCGCCATCAGGGCGTTGACCAGCACCACCAGCCAGGGGCCGAGTGCGAATACATCGGCAAAGGGCATAAACAGGATGAAGAGACCGGTAGAGAGCACCACTGCCGGGATCATCAGGATCACCGAGCCGCTGGCCTCCCACAGGGCGGCAGCCCGCCGCTTGCGAGCCCGTATCCGTAGATGACGGCTGGTCAGCAGCAGTGCACCGCCGAGCAAGGTGGCCAATGCACCGGCTGCCAACGCAATCAACAGCGACTGGCCGCTCGCCTGCCACAGCTTGGCGGAAGTGAGCGCCGTCAGCAGGCCGGGGTGGAGGCCAGCGACGACGATGGCCAGCAGCGGTGGCAGAAAGATGGCGAGGCCGATACAGAGCGAGAAGAGATCCACCAAGGCCGTGCCCGGTTGATGGCGATCCGGCCGTAGACAGGGACGACGGGGAGTCACCCGACTGGCCGGGGTAGTCTGCAGCTTGTGCTGCAGGAGCAGCAGGGTGGCGGTCAGGATGAGCTGCACCAGCGCCAATCCGCCAGCGGTGGCGAGATCGAAGTCAAAGCGCAGTGCCTGATAGACGGCCACCTCGAGGGTGGTCGATTTGGGGCCGCCGCCCAGCGCCAGCACGGTAGTGAAGCTGGTGAAGCAGAGCATAAAGATGAGGCTGGCAAGCCCCGGCAATATACCGCGAATGAGCGGCCACTCCAGCAGCCGGAAGATATGGGATGAGCGCATGCCAAGCTGGCTGGCGAGGCGCCAGCTAGATTCGGGGATACTCTCGATGCTCTGCAGGATGAGACGTGCCGCCAGCGGCATGTTGAAGAAGACATGGGCCAGCAGAATGCCGAACAGGCCGTAGAGATAGTTGCCGGGATCCAGTCCCAAGCTGCGCAGCAGTTGCGGCAGCCACCCCTGTTTGCCATGAACCGCCACGATGCCGAAGATGGCGATGATGACCGGCAGTACCAGCGAGAGACCGAACAGCTTGATCAGCAGGGTTCGGCCAATGAAGCGGCGCCGAGCCAGCGCGCGGGCCACCGGAATGGCGAGCCCCAGGCTCAGCAGGGTGGAGAGCAGCGCCTGCCAGAGGCTGAAGCCCAGCACATGGCGCAGATAGGGGTCTGCCAGCAAAGTGCGCGGCGCCAGTGAACCGGCCTGCCACAGCAGGGCCGCCAGCGGCCCGAGGGACAACAGCAGGATCAGCAGGGTGGCTGCACTGCCCGGCAGCCACCAGAGGGGGCGATCCTGTCGCTTCAGCGCGAGCTGACTCACTGGGCGACGGCTTGCAGCCATTCGCGGATCCACCCTTTGCGATTGGCAGCCACCTCATCGGCACTGAAGGCGAGCGGCTTGGCTACGGTGATCATCTGCTCGAAACCCTTGGGTAGCGGCGTGTCGATAACCGGATACATCCAGTTGCCGGTCGGGATCTCGTTCTGGAAGGCGGGGCTCACCATAAACTGCAGGAACTGATCAGCCAGCTTCTCCTGTTTGGCACTTTTCAGCTTGGCGGCCACTTCCACCTGACGGTAGTGCCCCTCTTCAAACGCCGCTGCCTGATACTGAGGCTTGTTCTCGGCAATCAGGTGGTAAGCGGGGGAGGTTGTGTAGGAGAGCACCATGTCCGCTTCGCCATCGAGGAACATGCCATAAGCCTCGGACCACCCCTTGGTGACGGTGACCGTCTTCCTGGCCAGCTTGGCCCAGGCTTCAGGAGCCTTGTCACCGTAGACAGACTTCATCCACAGCATCAACCCCTGCCCCGGGGTAGAGGTGCGGGGATCCTGATAGATCACCTTGAGATCGGGACGCTCCACCAGCTCTTTCAGGCTTTTTGGCGGCTGCTTGAGTTTGTCTTTGTCATAAACAAAGGCAAAGTAGCCGTAGTCGTAGGGGACGAAGGTGTCATCCTGCCAGCCCCCCGGCACCTTGATGCCATCCAGCTTGGCGGGGTGGGGGGCGAACAGACCGCTCTGCTTGGCTTCGCTGATGAGGGCATCGTCGAGCCCCAGCACCAGATCGGCCTTGCTGTGGTTGCCCTCCAGTCGCAGCCGATTGAGGATGGCGACCCCATCTTCGAGGGGAACCAGATTGAGGGTGCAGTCGCACGCTTTCTCGAAGGCCTGTTTGATCTTGGGCCCCGGACCCCACTCGGCAGTGAAGGAGCTGTAGGTGTAGACGGTGAGAGTATCGGCGGCGAACACATTGGCCGACAGCAGGCCGGTGGTGACCAGCAGCAGGGTCTTCATGGGTGGCATTCCCTATTACTTGTTAATAACGAGGTGCCAGCGGGTGAGGGCGCAAAAAATGAGCGCCATGCCTCAAATTCCTCCGCCAGCATTATCTGGATCAGGTACACGGGTATAATCTCAGCGGTAAACCGCACCCCGTTTGAGAAACGAACCGCATTGTATTAACGTTCTTTTGGGTAGACCAGCACAATTGTGCAATACCCATGAGATGACGCCCACCCAACAGAGGATGTTCGCGTGCTTACCAATACCAAGGAAAGGCGTGCCTTTGCGCGCATGGTCATCAATGCTCCGGTCACCGTCTATCAGCAGCAGCTGGTGCTGGAGGGGATCTGCCGGGATCTCAGTGCCAACGGCATGGGAATTGCGGTCTCTGAACACCAGCTCGACATCAATCAGCCCATCCGGATCAGTCTTGCCACCAACAACAACCTGTTGCCTCCCTTTGAAGCTCATGCCCGTATTATCCGGGTGCTGGAGGAGGAGAGCGGGTTGCTGCTGGCGGTGGAGTTTCTGCCTCAGGGTTAATCCTCTCTCCTCATCGGCAGAGGGAGGGGGTTAGCCTTTTTCCTGAACCGGTTGCACACTCAACTGCTTGCTATCGACCAGCGTTTTGCTGGTCGAAGCTATTTGGCCCGCAGGCAAGGTGGTGGGGCCTGTGGGTTCGAGCAGCAGGTAGTTTTGCCCCTGCCAGTTGAGGGTCGCATCCCCCGGCTTGGCGGGCAGGTCAACAGCCAGCAGGGCATGGCCGGGGACGAACACCATGGCCTGTTTCAGCTCGGGAAAGAGCTGGGCCAGCATGGCGGCCATCAGGGTTACCTTGCTGTCGCAATCACCCCGGTTCTGTTCCAGTACCTGACGGGGCGGGAGGAAGCCCTTGCCCTGTCTTCCATTCAGGCTGTCGAGCTGCTGATAGGGGATGCTCTGGATAAAGGTGAGCATATGGGCCACGGTTTTCTGGCGCGCTTCTGTTTCGGTACTGCCCTGCTGTTTGAGCTGATCCGCCAGCGGAGCAAGCCCGCTGCGACTCTCCAGCGCGATGCGCACATGATCTTGCTTCACCGCCAGCTGCCCGTCGGGGGTGTTGAAGTACTGGAAGTAGTGTTTGGTCAGCCACGCCTGCTCCTCTTTGCTCCGCTTGGACTGCAGAAAGGCCATCGCCTCGCGTGCCTTGTCCTGATTGCGGCTTTTCAGATGCAGCTCCAGCGAGGGGCGGGAGAGGGTGAACTGCACCTCGGGGTAGTTCTGGCGCACCTCCCGCAGCAATACCTGCAATACCTCCTCCTGCATTCTGGCCGGGCGATAGGCGATGAGAGGCGGTAACTTGCCCTGTTCGAGCCGGTAGGTGAGCTGTTGGGATTTGCCTTCGCTATCCTGCCAGCCGACGCTGATCTGGCCGAGGCTGTTGTTGAAGCTGGTTTGGCTGGCCCCCGCAGGCAGGGCAAGCAGCAGGGCACAGAGCAGAGGAATTGCCGTCGGTCTCTTCATCATCCTTTCCTGTGGCACGGGCCAGTTCCGGTGGTCCAAAGTGGGAAGCGTCGCGGACAGTAAAACAGGGAGCCGAAGCTCCCTGTTGATTCTACTCGTTTTTTGCAACTGGCTGATTAAATCCAGCTCGGCTGCTTTGCCTCAAAGGCGCTGATGGCGGCCTCGTGCTGCAGGGTCAGGCCGATGGCATCCAAGCCGTTGAGCAGGCAATAACGGCGGAATTCGTCGATCTCGAAACCGAAGCTGAGGCTACCTGCACGTACCTGATTCGCTTCCAGATCCACTTCGATCTGGATGCCCGGCTGGGCGGCGACCAGCTGGAACAGGGCGTCGACCTCCTCCTCCTTCAGACGCACCGGCACCATGCCGTTGTTGATAGCGTTGCCGTAGAAAATATCGGCAAAGCTCGGGGCTATGATGGTCTTGAAGCCGTAGTCGGCCAGCGCCCAGGGGGCGTGCTCGCGACTCGAGCCGCAGCCGAAGTTCTCCCGCGCCAGCAGGATGCTGGCACCGGCGAATTGCGGCTGGTTGAGTACGAACTCGGGGTTTGGCTGCTGGCCGGCATCGTCCAGAAAGCGCCAGTCGTGGAACAGGTGCTTGCCAAAACCGATGCGGTTGACCTTCTGCAAAAACTGCTTGGGAATGATGGCGTCGGTGTCGACGTTGGCGCTGTCGAGGGGGACGACGATCCCTTTATGCTGTTTGAATCCTGTCATCGAAATGTCCTCTTACAGTGCGCGAATGTCGGCGAAGCGGCCGGTGACGGCGGCGGCGGCGGCCATGGCCGGGCTCACCAGATGGGTGCGGCCGGCGCGGCCCTGACGCCCTTCGAAGTTGCGGTTGCTGGTGGAGGCGCAGCGCTCTCCCGGTTGCAGCCGGTCGTTGTTCATGGCCAGACACATGGAGCAGCCGGGCAGGCGCCACTCAAAACCGGCCTCGATGAAGATCTTGTCCAGCCCCTCGGCTTCGGCCTGCGCCTTCACCTGCTCGGAGCCCGGCACCACCAGCGCCTGCACGCCAGCGGCCACCTTGCGACCGCGGGCGATGGCGGCGGCAGCACGCAGATCCTCAATGCGGCTGTTAGTGCACGATCCGATAAACACCTTGTCGATGGCAACGTCGGAGAGCTTCTGGCCCGGTTGCAAATCCATGTAGGCGAGCGCCTTGCGGGCGGACTGTTGTTCCATCAGGTCGTTGAAGGATTCCGGTGCCGGAATCGGTTCATTGACGGCGATCACCTGGCCCGGGTTGGTCCCCCAGGTGACCTGGGGAGCGATATCAGCGGCGTCCAGCACCACTTCAGCATCAAACTTGGCATCGGCATCGCTCTTGAGGCTCTGCCAGTAGGCGATGGCCTGCTCCAGCGCCTCGCCCTTGGGGGCAAACTCCTTGCCACGGATGTAGTCGATGGTGGTCTGGTCGGGGGCGATCATGCCGGCCTTGGCACCCAGCTCTATGGCCATGTTGCACACCGTCATCCGCCCTTCCATGGAGAGGCCCGCAATGGCCTCGCCAGCGAATTCCACCACATAGCCGGTACCACCGGCATGGCCGACCTTGCCGATAATGGCCAGCACCACGTCCTTGGCACTGATGCCCTCGGCCAGCTTGCCGTTGACCGAAATGCGCATGGTCTTGGCGCGGCCCTGTTTCAGGGTCTGGGTCGCCATCACATGTTCCACTTCGGAAGTGCCGATGCCAAACGCCAGCGAGCCGAAGGCGCCGTGGGTGGCGGTGTGAGAGTCGCCGCAGACGATGGTGGTGCCGGGCAGGGTAATGCCGAGCTCGGGGCCCATCACATGGACGATCCCCTGATATTTGTGGTTGAGATCGTAGAGGCGAACCCCGAACTCTTTGCAGTTGTCGGCCAGCGTTTCCATCTGGATGCGAGCCATCTCGCCGGAGGCGGCGATGTCCTTGGTGGTGGTGGAGACGTTGTGATCCATGGTGGCCCAGGTCAGGTCCGGGCGACGCAGCTGGCGATTCATGGCGCGCAGGCCGTCGAATGCCTGCGGGCTGGTCACTTCATGCACCAGATGACGGTCGATGTAGATGAGGGGGGTCTCCCCTTCCACTTCCCGTACCACGTGGGCGTCGAATACTTTCTGATAGAGGGTCTTGGCCATTGCTTCTCTCTTCCTTGTTCTCTGTTATGCGGCTCAGATCCGGGCGGCGATCTGGCTACCCATCTCGGACGTGCTCTGCACCGGATGGCGGGCGCTGGCCTGATGCAGGTCGGCGGTGAAGTAACCCTCGGCCAGGGTCTGGGCCACGGCCTGCTCGATGGCTTGAGCTGCGGCTTCCTGGCCCAGGCTGTAACGCAGCATCAGGGCGGCGGAGAGGATCTGGGCGATGGGGTTGGCAATTCCTTTGCCGGCGATATCGGGGGCCGAACCACCGGCCGGTTCGAACAGGCCGAAACCCGATTCGTTGAGGCTGGCGGAGGGGAGCAGTCCCATGGAGCCGGTGATCATGGCGCACTCGTCGGAGAGAATGTCGCCAAACAGGTTGGAGCAGAGCAGCACATCGAACTGGGACGGGTCCTTGATGAGCTGCATGGTGGCGTTGTCGATATACATATGGTTCAGCGTCACGTCCGGATAGGACTTGGCTACCTCGGTCACCACTTCGCGCCACAGAATGGAGGAGGCGAGCACGTTGGCCTTGTCGATGGAGGTGACCTTGCTACGGCGCACCCGCGCAGATTCGAACGCTATCTTGGCGATGCGCTCAATCTCGAAGCGATGGTAGACCTCGGTGTCGAACGCCTTCTCGGTAGCGCCTTCGCCTTCGCGCCCCTTGGGTTGGCCGAAGTAGATGCCACCGGTCAGCTCGCGCACGCAGGCGATGTCAAAACCGCGATCGGAGATATCGGCGCGCAGCGGGGAGAACTGCTCGAGGCCGGTGTAGATACGGGCCGGACGCAGGTTGCAGAACAGCTTGAAGTGGGCGCGCAGGGGCAGCAGGGCGCCACGTTCCGGTTGATCGTTGGGGGGCAGATGTTCCCATTTCGGGCCGCCCACCGAGCCAAACAGCACGGCATCGGCCGCTTCACAACCTTTGATCGTGCTTTGCGGCAGCGGGGTGCCGTGGTTGTCGATGGCAATACCGCCCACGTCATGGCGATCATACTCGAAGGCGAGGCCGAACCTGGCCTGCACCTTCTCCAGCACCTTGATGGCCTCGGCCATCACTTCAGGGCCAATGCCGTCCCCCGGCAATACTGCGATCCGATAACTGCTCATACACTCTCCATCCTGATATTGTCTTTGAGATCCCTCTGTCCGGTTTCCCCGACGCTGCGCGCGGTTACCGGTTCAGACGTTCCCCGTCCTGATGTTGTCATTCCATGCCGTCTGTGTGGCTGTGAGTCCTGCTCAGACGGTTTCCGATGTGATGCTGTCATTCCATTCCGTCTGTTTGGTTCTGAGCCCTGTTCAGACGGTTTCTGATTTGATGCTGTTATTGCGTTCCATCTGCTCGGCCACCTGATCGGCGCGCCAGATGCTGTTGATCACATGGAGCAGGGCGTGGGCCGAGGATTCGATGATGTCGGTGGCCAGCCCCATGCCGTGAAATTTGCGCCCCTTGTACTCGGCGACGATATCGACCTGACCGAGGGCATCTTCCCCTTCGCCCTTGCTCTTGAGGGCATATTTGTCGATGCGGATCTCATAGCCGGTGATGCGGTTGATGCACTGGTAGACCGCATCCACCGGGCCATTGCCGGTGGCCGCTTCACAGATCAGATCCTGTCCCACCTTCAATTTGACCGAGGCGGTGGCCAGCACCGAGCTGCCGCTCTGGACCCCGAGGTACTCCAGCTTGAAGTGCTCCGGCTCTTCGTGGATCTGGCTGAAGAAGGCCAGCGCTTCGAGGTCGTAGTCGAATACCTGCCCCTTCTTGTCGGCCAGGGTCAGGAACTTGCCGTAGAGGTGGTCGAGGTCGTAGCTGCTCTCGGCGTAGCCCATGGACTCCATCCGGTGCTTGATGACGTGGCGGCCGGAGCGGGAGGTCATGTTGAGGTTGTTCTGGGTCAGGCCGATGCTCTCGGGAGTGATGATTTCGTAGGTATTTTTCGCCTTGAGCACCCCATCCTGATGGATGCCGGAGCTATGGGAGAAAGCGTTGGCCCCGACGATCGCCTTGTTGGGCTGCACCGGCATGTTGCACAGCTGGCTGACGAGGGTGCTGGTGCGATGAATTTCGTTGTGGCGGATATTGGTTTGCACCCCGAGCAGGTCGGCGCGGGTTTTGAGGATCATCGCCACCTCTTCCAGCGAGCAGTTGCCCGCCCGTTCGCCGATGCCATTGATGGTGCACTCGATCTGGCGGGCTCCCATCTGCACCGCGCCGATGGAGTTGGCCACCGAGAGCCCCAGATCGTCGTGACAGTGGACCGAGATGATCGCCTTGTCGATATTGGGGACCCGGTTGAACAGGGTGTGGATGATGCCGGAGAACTCGGTCGGCACCGTGTAGCCCACGGTATCCGGGATATTGATGGTGCGGGCCCCCGCCTTGATGGCGGCTTCCACCATGCGGCACAGGTTGTCTATCGGGGTGCGGCCGGCATCCTCGCAGGAGAACTCCACATCATCGGTGTAGCGCAAGGCGTGCTTGATGGCGCCGACCCCCATCTCCAGCACATCCTCGAAGCTCTTTTTCAGCTTGCTCTCCACATGGATGGAGGAGGTGGAGATAAAGGTGTGGATGCGAAACGCCTCGGCGACCCGCAAGGCTTCGCCGGCGGCGTCGATATCCTTGGGCAGGGCGCGGGCGAGGGCGCAGACCCGGCTGTTTTTGATGTGGCGGGCGATGGTCTGCACCGATTGAAAATCGCCGGGAGAGGAGACCGGGAAGCCCACCTCCATGACGTCGACACCGAGCCGCTCCAGTGCCTGGGCGATCTGCAGCTTCTCCTTGACTGTCAAACTGGCCGCCAGGGCCTGCTCACCATCACGCAAGGTGGTGTCGAATATGATGACCCGATCTGACATGTGACTTCCCTCTTCCTAAGTTCGGTAACGTGCATCCTGCGGCGGCATAAAAAAACCCGTGCAGGGTGCACGGGTTTTTGTAAATTCCGGCTATGCCTTAGCCCGGCTACAAGGATCCCGCGCGAGTTAACGCGATTAGGGAGATTAGTAGTAGCGGGGTGGCAATACGCATGACGTTGTTATTCCTTCCAGTCGATAACGCTTTTACCAATATCGAGATTTTTATGCTGTGTCAACACGGAAGGTCAGGGGCAATCTGCTGACGTATTTAATCGGATTGTAAAGGATTGCAAATTTCCTTGTCCCATATTCGGCCCATGACCGATTATCTGGTCATTCCTGCTGTGCTCTATTCTCTGCACAACCAGATCGACTTATCAGCATTGGCTGAATTATCTGAGGTGTTAAATGGAAAAACGTAGACCTGGTCGTCCGGTCGGACGTTCTGACATTCGTGACAAGTTGCTTGCTGCCGCCCGTGAGCGTTTTCTCAATACTCCCTATAGCAAGGTGACTACACGCGAAATCGCGGAGCTTGCTGGCTCCAATCTGGCAATGATCCACTACTACTTCGGCAGTAAAGAGGGTCTTTACAAAGCGGTGCTGGGCGATGTGGCCGAGCCCCTCGACCATGCCTGGCAAGATGAACACAGCAATCACAGCCTCAACGAGCTGCTCAACACCTACTATCAGGTGATGGCGCCCAACAGCGAGCTGACCTCTGCCATCTCCAGCGCATTGTCGACCGAGAAGAGCCCGGGCCGGGATTTTGTGCTGAACCGCCTGCTGGAACGTCAGCTGCCGCAGTTCGATGCCCTGCTGGAAACCATGAAGTCCAACGGTGAGCTGGGTGACAACTTGGATCCCGACATGCTGAAGATCTCCTTCCTCAGCATGATGTGGCAGCCATTCGTGATGAAAGATCTCTACGAGCAGGTGTTTGGCCTGAAAGTGGATGAGCACTTCATGGCCCGTCTGGCGGACCACAATTGCCGTCTGATGGAGACCGGCCTGCGCGGCAGCCACTGATTTTGCCGTAACATCGAGATTAAAAAGGGCCATTCGGCCCTTTTTTCATAAATCTGTTATCCCTTGTTCAACGTAACGTCATCCCGCTTTCTTACTCTGCAAGCAGAATTCAGGGAAGGAGGGGATATGAACAAGATCCAGCAATGGGACCTGCAGGTGTGCCGGGTCTGCCTGCTTCACGGCTACAACCGGCAGCAGGCGAGGGTGAGTCGTCTCATTTCCCGCACCGGCGATGGCCCGCTTTACGCCGTGCTGGCCGCCCTGCTCTGGTGGCAGGGGGAGGCAGAGCGGGAGCTGGTGCGACTGGCGCTGCTCGCCTTCGCCATCGAACTGCCCCTCTATCTGCTGCTGAAAAACAGCCTGAAACGGCAACGGCCGGTCGGCTTGCCGGTCTTTATCACCCCCTCCGATCGTTACAGTCTCCCCTCCGGCCACACCGCCGCCGCTTTTCTGATGGCCACCATACTGGCCACCGGCTTTCCGCTCTGGGCGCCCCTGCTGTTTGGCTGGGCGGCGCTGGTGGGGGCATCCCGGTTGCTGCTCGGGGTACACTACCTGAGCGATCTGGTTGCCGGTGCCCTGCTGGGTGGCGGTTGCGCCGTGCTGGCGCTCGGCTGGAGCCACTCATGAGGATACTGTTTGGGGTGCAAGGCACCGGCAACGGCCATATCAGTCGCAGTCGCACCCTGGCGCGGGCGCTGCGCACAGCAGGGGTCGAGGTGGATTATCTCTTTAGCGGTCGCCCCGCCGACCGCTATTTCGACATGGAGGAGTTTGGCGCCTACCGTGCCTTTCCCGGCCTCACTTTTGTGAGTCACGAGGGGCGAGTTTCTCCGTGGCGCACCCTGCAAGCCGCCTCGCCGCTCACCTTCTGGCGGGATCTGCGGTCTCTCGATTGCAGCGAATACGATCTGGTGGTGAGCGATTTTGAGCCGTTGACCGCCCATGCCGCCCGCCGCTATGGCAAGCCGAGCCTTACCATCAGTCATCAGGCCAGCTTCAACTGGCCCATCCCGCGCTGGGGGGAGGATGGGGTCAGCCGCCAGCTGATGCGCCACTTTGCTCCTGTGGATCAGCCGCTCGGGCTGCACTGGTTTCACTTCGGTCACCCCTTGCTGCCACCGGTGATCGACCCCATCGCCGCCGCACCGGATAACGGCGAGATCCTGGTCTATTTGCCGTTCGAGCAGACCGAGGCGATCGCCGCCTTGTTGTCGCGCTTTGGCCAGCAGCGCTTCGTCTGCTTTCACCCCGCCATTCGCACCCCCAGCCAATGGCGCAACCTGCGCTTCGAACCACCATCGCGGCACGGGTTTATCGCCGTGTTGGCCGGTTGTCGCGGCGTCATCTCCAACGCTGGTTTCGAGCTGGCTTCCGAGGCGCTCACCCTTGGCAAGAAGCTGCTGGTCAAACCCCTCGGCGGCCAGTTCGAGCAGCTGACCAACGGCAAGACCCTCGAGATGATGGGGTTGGCAACCCTGATGGATGTGCTTGATGCCAATCTGGTGCGTACCTGGCTCGACAGCGCCTCGCCGGGGGCTGTCTGTTACCCCGATGTAGCGGGGGAGCTGGCCCGCTGGCTGGCGGCGGGCGCGGACGAGAGCGTGGCCTCTCTGTCACGGCGGCTCTGGGCGCGCACCCTGTTTCCGGAGGAGGTGAGTGATCGCCTGAGCGAGCTGGATGGGGGCGACTGTTTATCCAGTTGCTGGTTATCGCAAGTGAGCGTTGTTGACTAGACTGAAAGGCGATCCCACCAAGGAGAGGACGGAGCAAATGCGCTTTACCAATGAAAACGGCGAAGTCATGAACCTGGCTGATAATCTCACCCTGCACGAGTTGCTCGATATGGGTGTCAGCATTTCGGTCAGTGAAGAGACCGATCCGGATCAGCAGATCTGGTTGGCGGAGCCGGATCAGGAGAACTGAGTCATCATTCGGCATCAAGCCCATCGCTGAGCGGTGGGCTTTTTTGTGGCTGTTTTTCCCCTCTGCGGAATGATCCGCTGGCCATTCCCCGACTTCCTTCCCTTTTGTCTCATGCTCGCTGCGGCAAGTCATTGAATGTTAATAGCCGGTTGAAATGTATGACTGTTCTGGTCAGATAAAGCCGTGGACAAGCGTTATGAAGCGGGTTAAGTTGGTTTTTCACCCTATTTTCGGGTGAATGACGGAAAAATCCTTTTTTTCTACTGTCGACGGGGCTGAATTGGACCGATCTGCCTTCAGATAACAACAAGAAACGGATCGGGCCGTGCCGGGAAGCACGGCATCGTCGGCGGGATTCGCTAAACGGAGCAAAGCCTGGAGGGCTTTATCATGGAGATGTTATCAGGCGCCCAGATGGTGGTTAGAGCGCTGGAAGATCAGGGAGTTGAGCACGTCTTCGGCTACCCTGGTGGCTCAGTGCTCGACATCTATGACGCTCTCTTCGAAAACGGCAAGATGGAGCATGTCTTGGTGCGGCACGAGCAAGCCGCGGTTCACATGGCTGACGGTTACGCCCGTTCCACCGGCAAGGTGGGGACTGTGCTGGTAACGTCAGGCCCGGGAGCGACCAACTGCATTACCGGTATTGCCACCGCCTATATGGATTCCATTCCGCTGGTGATCCTCTCCGGCCAGGTGCCGACCAGCATGATCGGTGAGGATGCGTTCCAGGAGACCGACATGATCGGTATCTCCCGCCCGGTGGTGAAGCACAGCTTCCTGTGCAAGAAGGCGAGCGATATCCCTGAGGCCATCAAGAAGGCCTACTACATTGCCGCCAGCGGCCGCCCGGGGCCGGTGGTGGTGGATCTGCCCAAAGATGTGCAGAACCCGAAAGAAAAATTCCCCTACCAGTATCCCGAGACGGTCTCCCTGCGCTCCTACAACCCGACCAAGTCTGGCCATAAAGGGCAGATCAAGCGGGCTGCCAAGCTGCTGGTAGAAGCCCAGCGCCCGGTGATGTACGTGGGCGGTGGAGCCATCAACGCCAATGCGGACCATCTGGTGACCAAGCTGGCGGAGCTGCTGAATCTGCCGGTGACCACCACCCTGATGGGGCTGGGGGCCTTCTCCGGTGTCCATCCGCAATTTATCGGCATGCTGGGGATGCACGGCACCTTCGAAGCCAACAAGACCATGCACAACGCGGATCTCATCTTCGCCGTCGGTGCCCGCTTCGATGACCGCGTCACCAACAACGTGGCCAAGTTCTGCCCCAATGCGACCGTGGTTCATATCGATATCGACCCGACCTCCATCTCCAAGACGGTGCAGGCCCATGTGCCTATCGTCGGCTCGGTGGAAACCGTGCTGGAGCAGATGCTGGAAGTGATCCGCGAGTGTGGCTTCGATAACGACAAGGAGGCGCTGGCGGACTGGTGGAGCCAGATCAACCAGTGGCGCTCCCGTCACTGTCTGGCCTACGAAAAGTCGGCTACCCAGATCAAGCCGCAACAGGTTATCGAGACCCTTTACAAAGTGACTCAGGGTCAGGCGTTCGTCGCCTCCGACGTCGGCCAGCACCAGATGTTTGCTGCCCTCTACTACCCGTTTGCCAAACCGCGCCAGTGGATCAACTCAGGGGGCCTCGGCACCATGGGCTTCGGTATTCCGGCCGCCATGGGGGCCCAGTTTGCCAACCCTGATGCGGTGGTCTGCTGCGTCACCGGTGATGGCTCGGTGCAGATGAACATTCAGGAGCTCTCCACCTGCATGCAGTACGGGGTGCCCATCAAGATCATCTCCATCAACAACCGTGCGCTGGGCATGGTCAAGCAGTGGCAGAAGATGTTCTACGGCGGTCGTCACAGCCACTCTTACATGGAGTCCCTGCCGGACTTCGTCAAGCTGGCGGAAGCCTATGGCCATGTCGGCATCGCGGTGAGTGATCCGGCCGAGCTGGAGAGCGCCATGGAGAAGGCCTTCGCCATGAAGGATCGGCTGGTGTTCATGGATATCTCGGTCGACCCGGATGAGCACGTCTATCCGATGCAGATCAAGTTTGGTGCCATGGATGAGATGTGGCTGAGCAAGACGGAGAGAACCTGATGAGACACATCATTTCAGTACTGCTGGAGAACGAATCTGGCGCCCTGAGCCGGGTGGTGGGTCTCTTCTCCCAGCGCGGCTACAACATCGAGACTCTGACGGTGGCGCCCACCGAGGATCCCACCCTGTCGCGCATGACCATCGTCACCATGGGTGACGAGCGGGTGCTGGAGCAGATCCAGAAGCAGCTGCACAAGCTGGTGGATGTGCTTAAGGTGTGCGACTTGAGCGAAGGGGAGCATATCGAGCGGGAGATCGCGCTGGTCAAGGCGCGCGCCGCCGGTGGTGCCCGTGACGAGCTGAAACGGCTGGCAGATATCTTCCGCGGCCAGATCGTCGACGTCACTCCTGAGCAGTACACGGTGCAGCTGGTGGGTACCAGCGAGAAGCTGGATGCCTTTATCAAAACAGCCGCCCAGACCAACGAGATCATCGAAGTGGTGCGCTCCGGCGTCTGCGGTATCTCCCGGGCGGACAAGGCGCTGCGGCCCTGATGGCTGGCGGGACTGCTGATGATGCGTCAGCTGCCGCAGAGTGAAAGGAAAGAGGGCTCTGCGGAGCCCTTTTTGTTTGGTTTTTCTTTACGATGGGGGGAGGGATGTTCGGTATTCATGATCTTGCACTGTTTATGGTCTCGGGGCTGCTGCTCAATATCATGCCGGGGCCCGACTCCTTGCTGGTCATGCTGCGCAGCGGTTCGCAAGGGTGGCGTGCCGGTTCGGTCGCGACGTTGGGCATCGGCACCGGTGTCATGGTGCATGTGTTGGCGGCGGCCCTCGGTCTGTCGGCCCTGCTCAGTGCCTCGGCCGAGTTGTTTGCCCTTATCAAGCTGGCTGGCGCCATCTACCTCATCTATCTGGGGTTCTCCCTGCTGCGTCAGCAGGCAACGGGTGCAATGGAGGGAGGGGCCACCCTGCCCGCCCTCTCCTATGGCCAGATTTACCGGCAGGGTGTGCTGACCAATGTGCTCAACCCCAAGGTCGCGCTCTTTTTCCTCGCCTTCGTGCCCCAGTTCATCGCACCGGATGCCCCCGACAAGGCGCTCGCCTTTATCCTGCTCGGTTGCATCTTCAATCTGGGCGGCATCATCTGGTGTCACCTGCTGGTCTTTACCACCGTCTATGCCAGCCACAGGGTACGGTTGTCGCAGCGCCTCGGTCGCTGGCTCAACCGGGGCATTGGCACCCTGTTTGTCGGACTCGGGATCAAGCTCGCCAGCGACTAGCTCGCCGCTTTCTGACCTGAGGCAGATTATGGTGCAGCGCGCTGTGGTATGGTCGTCGGTTAGCTGCGGGGTCTCTCCCGCGCTCTCTTATAAACGCCAGCATTGCTGGCCGCAGCAGCGAGATCCCTTGCCCAGATGAACATCGCCCGGCTCAAGAACTTTACCGAGATTGTGAAGAACAACTTCAACATCTCGGCGACGGCGGAGAAGCTCTACACCTCCCAGCCCACCCTCAGCAAGCAGATGAAGATGCTGGAAGATGAGCTGGGACTCGCCCTCTTTACCCGCAAGGGAAAGAATCTGGTCGGCTTGACCAGCGCAGGCGAGCAGGTGATGGAGTTGGCCAAGGGGGTGGTGGCACAGGTGGAGCAGATCAATCAGCTGTCGCTCGGGGAGCAGCTGGCCACCAGCGGGGTGCTGCGTATCGCCACCACCCACACCCAGGCCCGCTACAAGCTGCCAGCGGTGATCACCGAGTTCAGTCGTCGCTACCCTGACGTGGCGATCCAGCTCCATCAGGGGGCGCCAGCCCAACTGGCCCAGATGGTGCAAAGCGGCGATGTGGATATGGCGATCGCCACCGAGTCCATGTATCTGTTCGACGAGCTGGCCGCCGTCCCCTGTTATCGCTGGGGGCGCAGCGTGGTGGTGCCGCACGCTCATCCGCTGATCGACTGCCAGCCGCTGTCGATGGCCGATCTGGCTCGCTATCCCCTCATCACCTATGTGTTCGGTTTTACCGGCCGATCCAAGATGGACAAAGCCTTCAGCCGCCACGGTCTGTCGCCGAAAACCGTGCTGACTGCCACCGATACCGACGTGATCAAGCACTACGTCCGGCTCGGGATGGGGGTCGGGGTGATTGCCAGCGTGGCCTTCGACGAGGGGGACAGGGAGGATCTGGTGAGCCTCAACATCGACCACCTGATCGCCTCGAGCGCCACCCACATCTGCCTGCGCAAGCATGCCCATTTGCGTGACTACATGTACGACTTTATCCACCTCTACGCCCCCCATATCAGCCGGGAGACGGTGCAGTTGTACCTTATCAACCAGCCGCCCGCCGCCAATATGGCGGAGCTGCCGTGGCTCTAGCTGCGAGTTGTTTGCCGCGCACAGAGCAAAAATACAGAGACAAAAAAAGAGAGGCCACGGCCTCTCTTCTGGTTTTATCGGGATGCGGGATTAAGCGCTGCGGGTCGCCAGATTGATAAAGATCTGGGCTCCGACCAGCAGGCAGTCGTCATCCAGATAGTAGGGGTTTGCATGCAGATAGTTGCAGATCCCCTTGGCCTGACAGCCGCTGCCGAGGAAGAACATGGCACCCTTGCGGCCACGGCAGGCGTTGACCATATAGCTGAAATCCTCGCTGCCGGTCATCGGCTGACCCTGAGCGTTGATCCCCTCAGAGGGCAATACGTCGGCGGCCGCTTGCAGCAGACGGGCGCAGGCATCGGCGTGGTTCTCGACCGCCGGATAACCGGCATAGACCATCTTGGTCTTGAAGCCGCGCAGTTCGCTCTGGGCCACAATCTCCTTGAAGCTGTTCTTCAGGATCTGGTCGGTCTCGGCATCCATGGCGCGGATGGTGCCGCGCGCCTGCACATGGTCGGCGATGGCATTGGGAATGGTGCCGCCGTTGATCATGCCGCAGCCAAACACCGCCGGACTGAACGGACTGGTGCGCTTGGCGACGATGTAGTCCATGTCCTCGATGATCCGCACCGCTTCACGGATGGCATCCAGCCCCTTGTGGGGGGTCGAGCCGTGGGCGGAGATACCGTGCACATCCAGTGTCCAGGCGGAGCCCCAAGAGGACATGACACCGTGGTTGAACTTGATGGTGCCGGTCTCCATGGCGCCGTCGTTATGGAGGGCATAGACCTCGTCCACCCCCTTCATACAGCCCAGTTCGACCATCTTCTCGGCGCCCGGCACCCGCATGTCCTCTTCCGCCATCTGGAAGATAAAGCGGACGTTGTAATGCAGGCGATCGCGGTTGGCGGCCAGAAACTTGGCTGCGGTCAAGGCGATCGCCATATGGGAGTCGTGACCGCAGTTGTGAGCCATTCCCTCGTGGGTTGACTTGAACGCAACGTCGCTCATGTCGTGCATCTCGAGGCCATCCATGTCGGCACGGAAGGCGATGGTCGGCAGTACCGGGTCAACCACCAGATCGCCGTGGAAACCGGTGAAGCCCGGGTAGTCGGTGAGACGGTAGCCGAAGTTTGCCATCAGCTCGCGGCAGTAGGCCGAGGTCTTGAACTCGACACCGGAGGCCTCCGGAATGGTGTGCAGATGGTGGCGTACTTCGTGGCTGAAGTCGCGCAGGGCCAGCAGGGCCGGTTCAATGTGGATGTTGTTCATCAGATGATCCCTTGAATGGAGAAGCCGAGTTGGGCCACCAGCGAGGCGCCGAAGAAGCAGCAGGTGGAGACGATCATGAAGATCAGGATCACTTTCCAGGACATCTTCTTCAGCTCTTCCAGCTGACCGCCCACCGAGAGACCGGCGAAGGCCAGCAGCGGTACGCAGCAGGAGAGGAAGGAGATCTTGGCAACGGCGTCGATAAAGAGACCGCGCACCGGGGTCTCCGGCAGGCAGATCAGAATGCCGATGATGGTGGCATAGGCAAATGCCGGCAGGGAGGAGGGCAGGTAGCGCTTGGCAATCAGCGAGGCGAACACCACCAGTGACATGGCGATAAAGCTGTCACTCATCAGCCAGAGCGGAGTGCCGGTGGTCAGGGTCTGGGTAAACATGGCCAGCAGGATCGCCAGAAAGACGAACCGCATATCCATTACGATGCTTTTCATGCTTTCTCTCCTTTGGCAGTCAGGGCATAGATTTTTTCAGCGAGCGGCAGACCCAGATAGGTGAGGGAAAGCGCGCCAAGAGCCGAGGAGAGCAGGTTCGAGGCTGCCGCGATGCTCAGCACCTGCTGAGCCAGTGCTTCGTCGAGACCGTTGATCAGGGCGCCTGAGGCGGCACTCAGCATGGAGCCTGAGCCCACACCGGAGCCGGCGGCCAGCGCCAGCGGGTGCAGACCGGTGAGCGGGGCGATACTACCCAGCACGCTGAACCAGAGGGTGCCGATGACGGAGCCGCACAGGTAGATGGCCAGCACGCCGATGTACTCCTGGGAGCCGGTGCCGAACTTGCCCTGAATGACCGCGACGGACGGCTCACGGCTGATGGAGGAGCAGGCTCCGATGGCGCGACGGCCAAAGCCGAACTTCACCGCCAGCGGAATGGCGATCAGGATTGGCAGCAGGTTGCCAATCTCCTGCAGGAACAGCGGCACGCCGACGCTCAGGATCATCTTCAGGTTGGGGATGATCATCCCCGCATACTGGGTGCCCAGGATCAGCAGGCTGAAGCCCACCATCTTGCCGCAGAAGCCCTCTTCTTTTTCGGTGAAGAGCTGCTTCCAGCCGGGGATACGATCCTTGACCGGTTTGGCGGAGACAATCATGCCGATGATGACGGCAAAGAGCATCGGCAGGATCGGGATGATGGCGATGCCTATCTTGATCTCCTGTTTACCTATCAGGTACTGGGCCACAAAGATCAGCATGGCGGTTGCCAATATGCTGACCGTGACCGTCTTGAGGGGGCTGGTTTGCTGCATAGTCTTTTCTCTTGTTATTCCCATGTGTGGCCATCGTCAGGGTTGTCCAGACCGATGATGGGGGCATCATAGGGAGCGAAGAGGGGCAGGAATGTGACCTTCATCAAGCTGGCCATATGGCATTTTTTCATGGGGTATGCCCTTTAACCCTCTGGATACCAAGGGTTAAATGTCGTTAACAGAACGTCAGCATTGGCAGGACAAGATAAGCAAACAGGAGGGAAATGGTGACACCGCCCCGCAGGGCGGTGACGCGTATCAGGCTGGCGTTTTGAGCCGTGCACTGCGCAGCAGCAGGGGCAGTTGGTAGAGCACAAGGGCGCCGAGCACCAGTCCGGCTCCGGCCAGTTTGGCGCCGCCGAGGGGTTCGTTGTAGAAGAGGGTGCTCAGGATCAGGGTCCAGACCGGTTCCAGCAGCATCATCAGGGCTGCGTGAGCAGTAGTCATCTTGCTCAACGCATGAGTGAGCAGCCAGTAGCGCAATGTGGTGGCGATCAAGACGCTCGCCGCAAACCACCCCCAGATGCCGTGGCTGACTCCAGCCTCTGGCCACTGCTCGGTCAGCAGGGAGAGCAGGGTGCCGAGCAGGCCGGTCATCGCCAGCTGGATGCAGGTGAGCCAGGTGGGGGCAATGGATTGGGCGAAGTGGCGATGGACGGCAAGCTGGATACCGAGGGTGGTGGCCGCCGCCAGAAACCAGAACAGCGAGAGCGACACGCCCCAGTGGGTACTGCTGGAGAGCAGCAGCAAACCGGCGATGGCGATGGGCAGGGTGAGCCAGTAGTGGCGGCCGGGCTTGGCCCGAAAGGCTCCCCATGCGGCCAGCGGGGCCATCAGGGTGGCGACGCTCATGATAAAGGCGCCGCTGCCCAGCGCATCGCTCTGGCTGATGGCGGTGACCCACAGCAGCAGGCTGGCACCGAGCAATGTGCCGCAACCGGCAGCGCGCACCAGTTGGGCGCGAGTCGGCGGCGGTTCACGCAACCAGGCCAAGGGGAGCAACAGCAGCGCCGCCAGCAGGAAGCGGCTGCCGATAAAGGCGGCAGGGGGCAGTTCGCGGATCGCCTCTTTCGAGAAGAGCCAGCCAGCAGCGGCCAGCAGGGTGACCAGTACCATCAGCAGCAGGGGAGTGCGGTTCATCGGGGTCGTCATGGTGAAATGGAGGGGAGAGCATAAAGGAAAGGCGCCAGGTATTGCTACCTGGCGCCTTTCGCATCTGCCTTGAACCGCCGTCGCGGCTCGCGGCCAGCAATCAGTTCATGCCGTAACGCTTGAGCTTCTTGCGCAGGGTGCCACGGTTGATACCCATCATCACGGCAGCGCGAGTCTGGTTACCACGGGTGTACTGCATGATCACGTCCAGCATCGGCGCTTCGACTTCGGAGAGAACCATATCGTACAGATCAATCACTTCCTGACCGTTCAACTGGGCCAGGTAGTTACGCAGGGCCTGTTGCACAGAGTCACGCAGGGGGCGCTGGGTCGGCTCGGCAGCGTGATTGTGAGTAGTTGTTACCAATGCATCAGAAGTCAGGGTTTGTTCGAACATATTCGGTCGGCTCTTTAGTTATCTTGTTAACCTAATCCATCGAAATACGCTTCGAGTGCCTCAAGTTGCGCGTCTGCGCAATCCAGGGCATTGAAGTGCTTACGGAATTCTCGGCCCGTCTCTTCTTCATCCAGATACCAGCCCACGTGTTTACGGGCTATGCGCGCTCCCAGATATGCACCATAAAACCGGTGCAGGTTGGTTACATGCTCGTTCATCAGGGTGCGAACCTCTTCCCTCTCGGGAGGCGGCAGCTTGGTGCCCGTCTCAAGAAAATGACGGATTTCCCGGAAAATCCAGGGTCGTCCTTGCGCAGCTCGGCCGATCATCACGGCGTCGACACCGGTATAGTCGAGGACATACCGGGCTTTCTCCGGGCTGTTGATGTCACCATTGGCGACAACAGGAATCGATACGGCCTGCTTAATCGCCCTGATCGTGTCGTACTCCGCTTCGCCCTTGTAGAGGCAGGCACGGGTACGACCATGCACGGCAAGGGCCGCGATACCGCAATCTTCGGCGATTCGGGCGATCTCCACGCCATTGCGGTTATCCGGATCCCATCCTGTGCGGATCTTCAAGGTGACAGGCACCTCCACTGCATCCACCACGGCCCGGCAAATTGCTTTGACCTGATCGGGGGCGCGCAGCAGGGCAGAACCTGCCAACTTCTTATTCACTTTTTTTGCCGGACATCCCATGTTGATGTCGACGATCTGTGCGCCCTGCTCCACGTTGTAGCGGGCAGCAAACGCCATCATCTCGGGGTCGGCTCCGGCAATCTGGACCGATCGCAATCCGCCTTCTGCAGAGTGATCCATCCTCATCCGGGTTTTCTGGGTATCCCAGACATCCGGGTTGGCCAGCAGCATCTCGGAAACGGCCATGCCAGCCCCCAATCGCAAACAAAGTTCACGGAATGGTCGGTCAGTTACACCGGCCATGGGAGCCACAATCAAGGGAGTTTCAAGCGTGTGGGGACCTATCTGCATTCCACGGTTACCATCGGCTTAGGGCGGCGTATATTACGCATTTTTTAGGCAGGAGAAAAGGTTAGTATTTGAGCGTCAGCCATTTTTTTCTGAAAAAAACGTCGCGCCAAGGCTTGCAAATTCTGGAGTTATTGAAAAACGGCCAGATTGCCGGAGACTGATCGCTGTACCATTCGGGTCGGACGCCTGCATAATTGTCAGTCCACTCGCAGGCCCGCTTTGCGTTATGATAGCGGGCTTAAGTCGAGCAAATGCTCCAAACATTTATGCAACAAAAGCGGATTGGGGATCTATGACGTCAAGGTTCATTAAATCACTCTGGCCGTGTCTGATGGGGGCCGTGCTGGGGTCGGCGCAGGCGCAAACCATCAGTTTTGGCGAAGCCTGGACCCGGGTCATCCAGCAGGATGAAGGGCTGGCTGCCGAGCAGGCCGGGGTCGATCGGGCCAAGCAGTTGCGCGAGGCGGCCAAGGACATGTATCTGCCCAAGGTGGATCTGGGGGCCAGCTATACCCATCTTGATCAGCCGATTGAACTTGATGCCCTCGATCTCAATCCGCTGGCCAAGCAGAAAGATCTGATCCTAGCGCTCGGCAGCCTGTTCGGGGTCGGGGCCAACGCATTTGTCACCCCCCTGACCAAACAGAATGTGGTGACCAGCTCGGTCAAGATGCTCTGGCCGCTGTTTGCCGGTGGCCGCATCGATGCGGCGCAGGATATCCGTCAGGCGCAGGTGAGCGAGGCGCAGCAGTTGCTGGTGCTCAAGCAGCAATCCACCTTCGAGAGCCTCTCCCAGACCTATTTCGGCGTGGTGCTGGCTGCTCAGGTGGTGCAGACCAAGCAGGAGATCGAAGAGGGGCTCGCCCACCATCTGGATCATGCCAAGAAGCTGGAAGCACAGGGCCAGATCGCCAGGGTGGAGCGCCTCTCTGCCCAGTCGGCCTATGACAGAGCGCGCATCGATACCCAGAAGGCGCGCCGCAGCCTCGAGATCGCCGAACTGGCCCTCGGCCGCATGCTGAAGTTGCCAGATGCCCAGCCGGGCAGCGGCCTGTTCGTCAACAAGGATCTGCCGCGCCTCGAGGGGTTGGTGAGCCAGACCCTGGAGGTGCACCCCGGTCTCAAGCTGCTCAGCGCCAAGAAGGAGCAGGCCAAGGGGCTGATCCGGGTCGAGCAGGGCAAATATGCCCCCGAGGTGTTCCTGTTCGGCAACTACAACCTCTATGAAGATGATTCTCTCGCCTCCAAGACAGCGCCGGACTGGCTGGTGGGGGTGGGTGTCAGCATGCCGCTGGTGAGTCGCGATGGCCGTTCCGAGACGGTGCAGGCAGCCAAGAGTGCCGAGCTGCAGGTCAATCTGCTGCAGGCCAAGACTCGCGATGATCTGAAGCTGCTGGTGGAAAAGACCTGGCGCGAAGCGGCGCAGGGGCTGGAGGAGTATCAATCCCTCTCTTCCACCCAGGCGCTGGCAGAGGAGAACGTGCTGCTGCGGGACAAGGCCTTTGGGCAGGGGCTCTCTACCTCCCTTGATGTGGTGGATGCCCAAAACCAGCTGGCGGGGGTCAAGACCCAGCGCGCAGCGGCGGCCTATCAATATGTGGTGTCGCTGGCCCGCCTGCTGGCGCTCTCCGGCCAGATGAACAGTTTCAATCAATATCAGCACGGTCAGGTGATCGAGGTGAACTCATGATCGCACTCCAGCCCGTTCCTTTTTCTATTTCTGTTTCGACCGCCAAGGGTCGCCCGTTTGTCGAGGTGAAGTGATGAGCCATCCCCCCATCAAAAAGAAGATGAGCCAGGGTAAACCGCTGTTGTTGCCGCTGGTGCTGGTGATCCTGGTGGTCTGGCTGGGTTGGCGCTTCTGGCTCGCTTATCAGCCGGAGCCGGTGCATCTGCAAGGGCAGATTGAAGCGCAGCAATATTCGGTCTCCTCCAAGGTGCCGGGTCGTATCGACGAAGTGTTGGTGAAAAAGGGTGATCAGCTGACCAAGGATCAGCTGGTCTTTACCCTGGCGAGCCCCGAGATCGAAGCCAAGCTGAGCCAGGCCAAGGCCGGTGAGGCCGCTGCGGGGGCGCTGGCGCAAGAGGCAGAGAAAGGGGCCCGAGCCCAACAGATCGCTGCCGCCAAGGATCAGTGGCAAAAAGCCAAGGCTGCCGCCCAACTGCGTGGCAAGACCTATGAGCGGGTTGCCAGCCTGCACCGCGACGGTGTAATGCCGCTGCAAAAGCGAGACGAAGCCTGGACCGCCTGGCAAGCTGCCCGCTACAGCGAAGGGATGGCGTGGCAGCAATATCAGATGGCGTTGGAAGGGGCGCGGGAAGAGACCAAGATCGCCGCTCGCGAGAAGGCCAAGATGGCGGCGGGTTCTGTTGCCGAGGTTGAGGCCTATCTGGCCGATACCCGCATCACCAGCCCCCACAATGGTGAAGTGAGTCAGGTACTGCTGCGTAGCGGCGAGCTGGCGCCGCAAGGCTTCCCCGTGGTGACTCTGATCGACATGAACGATGCCTGGGCCCAGTTCCACGTTCGCGAGGATCTGCTGCCCCGCTTCCCGGTCGGTACCGAGTTTGATGCCCGCATCCCGGGCCTTGGCGATCAGATGGTACGCTTCAAGGTGACCCATGTGGCCGTGATGGGGGATTTCGCCACCTGGCGTGCCACCGATACCCGTCAGGGCTTCGATATGAAGAGCTTCCAGGTGGAGGCTCGCCCGCTGCAACCGGTTGAGGGGCTGCGGGTTGGCATGAGTGTGCTGGTTGAACTCTGATGGGACGTGAATTTCGGCTGCTGTGGCAGGATCCCTTCAGCCGTGCCCTGATGAGCTGGGTGCCGCTGCTGCTGATGGGGATCCTCTGCTGGATCTTCTCGGCAGGGCTGGCTCGCGACCTCAAGGTAGGGCTGGTGGATCTCGACCACAGCGTGCTCTCGCGCCAGCTCGCCTTCTCGCTGGATGGCTCGGCCGGGCTCAAGGTGGCGCAACAGTTTGACTCCATCGATGCCGGTGCCCGAGCCCTGCGCGGTGGCGATATCTATGCGCTGGTGGTGATCCCCAACCATCTGGAGCGGGATGCCCGTCAGGGCACCCAGCCGCAGGTGACGGTGTTCAACAACGGCCAGTTTATCCTCATCGCCAAGCTGGTCAACTCGGCGCTGGCGCAGGTGGTAGGCACCCTTAACGGTCAGGTCGGCGTGCTGGAGGCGATGGCCGATGGCAAGGCGCTGCCCGGCGCTCTCGGGCAGTCGGTGCCCATCAGCAGTCAGGTGACTGCGCTCTATAACCTCAACTCCAGCTACGCCCAATTTCTGTTGAGTGCCATTCTGCCCGCGGTGTGGCAGATCCTGGTGGTGCTGTTCGGCCTCAATGCGCTGGCCCGTACCGATCGGCTGGGGCTGGACTGGACCACGTGCGGTGTCTGGTTCGGCCTCTGGCGCACCCTGCTGCCCCACGTGCTGATTGGCTGGGGGTGGGGGATTGTCTGGACGCTGCTGCTGTTCAAGGGCTTCTCCTATCCCATGCACGGTAGCTGGTTGGTATTGCTGGTGGGGCTGGGGCTCGCCTCGGCCGCCTGCGTCACCATGGGGGCTTTTTTCTACGGCATTATCCGGGATCCGGCCCGCGCTCTGTCGCTGGCGGGGGCTTACACTGCGCCCGGTTTTGCCTTTATGGGAGTCACCTTTCCGGTGAGTGCCATGGGGGATTTCGCCCGCTTCTGGCGCAGCCTGCTGCCGGTCTCTCACTATGTCGAGCTGCAGATTGGTCAGAGCAACTACGGTCTGCCCCTCGCATCGGCGCTGCCGCAACTGGGGGCTCTGCTGCTGTTCCTGCTCCCCTTGCTGCTGGTGGTGCGCCGTTACAAGCAGCAGGCCGAGCTGGCACGTCAATCAGCCGCAGTGGCAGTCGCTGAAAAGGAGCCTGAGTGATGCTGGGATTTGTCGATCTGTTGCGCCTCGAGCTACGCACCCTGCTGGCGGATCGAGCCATCATGCTGACCCTGTTTGGCGGGGTGATCTTCTACTCGTTTCTCTATCCCCAGCCCTATCTGCATCAGCTGCCACGGGAAGAGGCGGTAGTGGTGGTCAACGACGATGGCAGTCAGTTGTCCCGTCAGCTGGAGTTTATGGCCGATGCCACGCCGCAGGTGAAGCTGGTTGCGCGGGCCAATTCGCTGGCCGAGGCGCGCCAGCTGATGATGGCCGGGGAGGTGAGCGGGATCCTGCACATCCCCAACCACTTCTATCGGGACCTGATGCTGGGCAAGAGCGTCACCCTGAGCTATGCCGGTGATGCCTCCTACTTTCTGGTCTACGGCACCATTGCCGAAGGACTGGCGCAGGCCGGTGGCACTCTCGCCGCGCAGGTGAAGGTGGCGCGGCTGCTGAGCCACGGCGAGGCGCTGCCACAAGCGGCCATGGGCTGGAATGCGGTGGCCCTCAACGTGGTGCCGGTGTTCAACCCCACCATGGGTTATGTGAACTACGTGGTGCCGGCGGTGTTCGTGCTGATCCTCCATCAGGTGTTGCTGATGGGGGCGGGGATCCTGGGGGCGACCCAGAACCAGCGCAGTTGTCGCGGTGAGCATGGTTACTGGCAAAGCGCGCCGGTGTTGCCGCTGCTGCTGGCCAGAACTCTTGTGCTGGCTGGGTTGTTCCTGCTGCCGGTGAGCTACTTCCTCGGCTTCTGCTTCGATCACTACAATATCGCTCGTCATGCAGATCCGGTGCAGCTTTGGCTGTTTGCCCTGCCGTTCCTGCTGGCCACATGTTGGTTCGGGATTGTGTTGGGTGCCCTCTTTACCCGGCGTGATCTGCCTACTCAGGTGGTTCTGATCTCCTCCCTGCCGCTGGTCTTTCTGGCGGGCTTTATCTGGCCACTGGAGCTGATCCCGGCCCCCCTCAACTGGCTGGCTCAGTGGGTGCCCACTATCCCAGCCATTGAGGGTTTTCTGCGCCTTAACCAGATGGGGGCCGACTTCGCCCAGGTTTCCCGTTACTGGTGGCAGCTGTGGGGACTGGCGCTGCTCTACGGCGTGCTGGCGTGCCTGTTGCTGCGCTGGCGGCAGCAGTCGTTGCCGGTTGCTCGCCCGTCAGTCGTGCAGGGTGAAACGACCGCCGGTTAAACGGGATAGGGCAAGCGCCCGAGAGATAGCGTGTGCGGTAAAGTGAAAACGGTCAGCCCTTGGGCTGACCGTTTTGTTATGTGGTGGGGTTAAGCGGTTTTACTGCTGCTTTAGCCACGCTGGAGCGTGGGATCCCCGATGGCGTAGATCTGCCCCACAGCAGTCTCATCCGCCAGCAGACGCAGCCCTTGGGCGGCCACATCGGCGCGGCGTACCAGTCCGTGTACCTCCTTGCCCTGACTCAGCTCGGCACGGCCGGTGGCGTCGCCATCCTGAAGGCCCGCCGGGCGCAGAATGATCCATGCGAGGGCGCTGGTCTGCAGCCAGCTCTCCGCCAGACTCTTGAGACGTACCTCGTGACCGAAGGCGGCGCGTGCCCGCTCCGGCAGATACTGCCAGCTGTCGCCACAGCCGAGGGAGGTGACCAGCAGCAGCCGTTTCAGGCCTGCCTGCTCCATGGCATCGATCACATGACGGTTGCCCTGATAGTCCACCGGCGCGGCCTGACGGAAGCTGCCCAGTGTAGATACGACCTGTGCATCTAACCCCGCCCGGGCACATGCCTGCTGCACCGCAGCCGGCTCCAGCGCATCCCCTTCGATCACCTCAACTCCCAGCGCACTCAGTTCGGTGGCCATCTCGGGGCTGCGTACCAGCGCAACGACCCGGTGACCCTGGCTCAGGGCGTGGTGAGTAAAGGCGCGGCCCAGCCCGCGGCTGGCTCCGAAAATCAGTGTGGTTGGCATAGATGAGCTCCCTTGGCAAAAGGGGCTAGCCTAGTGGCTTGTTCGTATGCTGTAAATGAGAGTTGTTTCTATTTGTGAGTCAGCAAGGAGGAGAAGGTGCGAGCCGTCAGCGACTCGCACTCTTTGAGAAGCATCAGCCGTTGTAGTTGCCGATGCTGGGGCGACGGCTGGGGCCGCTCAGGTGGATATCCACCGGATTGAACGCCTTGATCGCCTCATAGCTGAAATCACCGATCGCCTGATGCAGGGTCTGTGGTGTGTGGTTGGTGATGATGATGACGCTCTTTGACAGGTTGCGACGGCGGCGCAGCAGGTGGCCGAGGAAGCTGGACTGGCTCTCCGCCATTTTGGCGCGGTTGGCTGATACCTCATCGATGATCAGCAGGTCCACCTCTTCCAGCGCGCGGCGGTACTGGTTGCGCTCGTCCTGATCGGGGATGACGTTGAAGAACAGTCGATCGACGATGGAGGCCCACTGCTGGAAGATCACCGATTTCTGGTGACGGGCGATCAGCTCATGCGCTACCGCTCCCGCCAGGGTCGACTTGCCGGTGCCGTAGTCGCCGTAGATCAGCATGCAGCCGCCACCGCTCTTCTCCCAGTGCTCGAAACCGCTGATAAAGTAACGGGCGGTTTCGATGGGGTATTGCAGCGCCGGATCTGTGGCATCCATCTTGTCAAATACCCAGTCGGGGTTGAGGTCGGCTTGGGCGATCAGCTTCTGGATCCGCTCCTGACGGGCCGCCTTCTGCAGCTCGCGCACCTCGGCGTTGGCCTTGGCGTCGTACTCCTTGCGCAGGGTCTCGTAGTCATACTGGCCGCCACCGGTCTCTTGTTGCAGGCGACGAATGCGCTCCAGCAGGCCACCCACATGGCGGCTCAATTCCGGGTCGTGAATGCGGTGATCCTGCTTGGCCTTGGCGATCTTCTGGCGCTTGGCTTCGATCTCTTCCAGCTCCTGGCGCAGGGGATCTTGCGGGTCAGTCATGGAATGCTCCTTCTGCTCGATCAGGGATGGGTAGACAAGGGGTTGATTCTGCCTGCAGGCGGGGGCCGCTATCAATCATTATCCGGCTCCTGCTGCGCTGCGGGTTCTTGCGTCTGCTGTTGGGCCAGTCGCTTGGCCTCTTCAATCATCTGTTGGGCCCGTTTGCTGGGGCCCGCCTCTGCCGGGGCCGGCGTCACCTGCTGGTAGCCCTGCACCTCCATCGGCTTGCGACGGGTATAGCGGCGGGTCTTGAGGGCGCGAATGAACTTGAGCATCCATTGATGCTGGGAGTCGAACACCTCGGGGCGCCCCAGCCAGTAGGCGATAAACTCCCCCAGATCTTCTTCGCTATAGCTGGCATCGATCACCCCGCACAGACGGGCGAGGGCGGGCAGCTCCTCGTCCGGTCGCCATTGCAGATGCATCTGGAAGGGGCGCTCCGGCAGCGGGCTGCGCAATTTCTGGGTCAGCAGTGGCAATTGGAACGGGCACTGATGGTAGTGCTCACTCTCGGGCTGAGCCTCGACCTGCAGCAGGCCCGCCTCCATCAGTTCATCGAACAGCTCGGTGAGCTGACGGGCATTGACCTGAAACGAGAAGCCGCAGGGATCACCCGGATCGACCACTGCCAGTGCCCGACCCAGCTCGGGATAGTTGAGCCGGGCCGCCTGATTTTCCAGCACCAGTCGGCGCAGCTGCAGGGTATAGAGGCTGCGAGCCGGATGGGACAATCTGGGGTGGGCAAGGGCGCTGTATTCGGCTGGGGTCATGGTCTTCTTCACGAGCTGGAGTGGGGGGCATTATCCCCTATGGTGCTCTCCTGCACAATTCGTCACACTGCAAGTGAGTGCCCTGCATGGTCGGGTGGTGAAAATTGAGCGTACCGCGGAGCGTTGAGCAGGGAGAGCGGGATTGTGTCGATAATCCAGCAGCTTGCACTATTTTGGTATGCAGATTAGCCAATCCGGCTATTTGTGACGCAAGGCACGCGGCATTTCTGCTGATTTAGACTAGTCTTATTACTTAAATAAACAATTGACTCATAAGGTTTTTGTCAACATGCCAAAACCCGGACTGCGGATCCTGGTGGTGGAAGACGAAGCAGTTTTTCGCCATTCGTTAGTGAGTTACCTCGCGCGGGACGGGGCAACGGTGTTTCAGGCTGAGGATGGAATTGAAGGGTTGTCAGCTGCAGCGATTTATCATCCCGACGTGGTACTGTGCGATCTCAATATGCCCAATATGGATGGCCGCGAGGTAATCGCCTGTCTCTCTGCGCGCTATCCCCATATTCCGGTTATCGTCATTTCGGCCCAGAGCTCCATGGAGGCGGTCGCCAGTGCCTTGCGTGCCGGTGCTCGGGACTACCTGCTCAAGCCCCTCGAGAACTTCGCACTGGTCGATCGCAGTATCGACCAGTGCCTGAATGGGAGTTCCACGCGAGCTCAGCAGCTCGAATTGATGGCGCATATGGATTACTTCAGTGCGCATGATCGGGCTGCCAGCCGTTTGCTCGCCGGGCTGAAGCCACCGGGATTGCAGGAGTGGGGCCCCTGGCAGGTCACGTTCAAGGGGCTTGGGCACCTCTTCATTCCCGATACCTTCAAGGTGGAAGACAAGCTGCTGGTGCTGGTGATGGAGCTGCCCATCATGGGGACGGATGCAGCATTTTGCGGGGCGCTGGTGCGCTCTCTGATGAACGTGCCCTATCGCCAGTTTCAGCAGAACGAGAGCCGTTTGCTGAGCCAACCGCACCGGTTGCTCGACTACCTAAACCATCAGTTGATGGAGTCCGGGTTGCGCCACGCTTTTGCCATGGCTGCTCTGCTGTTTGATCAGCACGATGGGCTGGTATTTGCCAATGCCGGGCTCACTTCCCCCCACTGGTTGATGCGCTCGGGTGGATTACCGCTTGGTCTGATGCGCAACAGCCACTACGCTCTGCACAAACGCAGCTGGCATGAACCATTCGATCTGCAGTTTCGCAGCGACAGCGGTAGTGCGCTCAATGTGCAGGTGCGTCATCACTGAGGCTGCTTGACTAGAGACCAAAACAGACAAGGCGCCCGATGGGCGCCCTGTCTGTTGTCTACAATCCTGACAGTTTAGACGGTGGCGGAGTGTAGTTTCTTCTCTTGAGCTTGCGGCTCTTTGGCCGGGCCTTCGGCACCGTGCATCCAGTAAACCAGACGATTAGCCATGGTCAGCAGCAACAGGGCGCTCAGCACCGCAGCCAGGGCGATGCCACCGAAGATGGCGATCGGGCCGGCTTCACCAACAATGGAGCCGATAAAGCCCGCAGCATAGTTGGCGATGGCGATAAAGCCCATCCAGGCACCCATCATGAGGGAAGCCAGACGCAGCGGAGCCAGCTTGGTCACCATGGAGAGGCCGATCGGGGAGAGGCAGAGCTCGCCCAGGGTGTGGAACAGGTAAGCACCAACCAGCCAGAACATGGAGGTCTTGACGGTGTTGTCACCACCCTGCTGCAGCACGGCACCCACCATGAACAGGAAGCCGATAGCCAAGAACAGCAGACCCATGGCGAATTTCACCGGAGAGTTCGGCTCTTTCTTGCCGAGCTTGATCCAGATGGCCGCAACGACCGGCGCCAGGGTGATAATGAAGAAGGGGTTCAGGGACTGGAACCAGGCGGTCGGCACTTCGAAGCTGCCGATCATGCGGTCGGTATACTCCTGGGTGTAGAGGTTCATCAGACCACCGGCCTGCTCGAAACCGGCCCAGAAGATGATAGTGAACAGACCCAGTACCAGGATAACCTTGATGCGATCCACTTCCTGCTTGGTCAGCGGTGCTTTCTGCTCGGTAGTACGCAGGGCGGCTGCGCGCTGGGCGGCAGTGACGCGACCGATGTCACCCAGGAAACGCTGGGCCATGGTGGCCTGGATCACCAGAGAGAGCAGCATGCCGATACCGGCGCCGACGAAGGCGGCTTGCCAGCCGTAGGCGGTGGCAGCAGCACCACAGATCACGCCTGCCAGCAGGGAACCAAGGTTGATACCCATGTAGAAGATGGTGAAAGCACCATCACGGCGGTGATCGCCCTCTTCATAGAGGTCACCCACCATGGTGGAGATGTTCGGTTTGAACAGGCCGTTACCCACGATCAGCAACGCGAGGCCCGCGTAGAACATGGTGTTGACCATATCCGGGAACATGGCGTGGGGCAGTGCCAGAGTGAACTGACCTGCGGCCATCAGCACGGCACCGATCAGGATGGCGCGACGTTGACCCAGGAAGGTGTCAGCCAGCCAGCCGCCGATCAGCGGAGTGATATAAACCAGACCGGTATAGATACCGTAGAGTTTGAGGGCATCTGCCTGACTCCAGCCCAGACCGCCGTTGGCAGTCAGGTCGGTCAGATAGAGCACCAGCACGGCACGCATGCCGTAATAGGAGAATCTCTCCCACAGTTCGGTACTAAAGAGCAAAAAAAGCCCTTTAGGGTGACCTAAAAAGGTCCCTTTTGACGGGTTATTCATTGGAACTTCCACCTGTGTCTTATATTTTTTTGAGTTTTTTATGCAAGGGCGAGAAACACGCCTCAACCCTTATAGAACATGCGTGAATAAATTACAACATTATGATTTGCTGAGAGTTTATTTACTATTGATTGATTTTTTGTTGCAAAAATGAAAAAGGAGCATCATTTGATGCCCCTTGAATACGTCTATAAAAAACAGATTTATCAGCGATTACAACTGCTTGACGAACTGCTTCAGCCAGCCGATGAATTCACCATTCAGCTCGTGATGGCGCACACCATATTCCACATTGGCTTTCATGTAACCGAGCTTGCTGCCGCAGTCGTGGCTCTTGCCCTTCATGAAGTAGGCGTTGACCTGCTCCTGCTCCATCAGCATGGCGATGGCGTCAGTCAGCTGGATCTCGTCACCGGCACCGGCCGGGGTTTTCTCCAGCAGCGGCCAGATATTGGAGGAGAGGACGTAACGACCCACCACCGCCAGATTGGAGGGGGCTTCGTCACGGGGCGGCTTCTCGACAATGGCCTGCATAGGCAGGGACATCCCCTCGCTCAGGGCCTCGCCCTTGATATCGGCGATGCCGTACTTGTCCACTTCACTCTCGGGAACCGCTTCCACCATGATCTGGCTGATCTGGTTCTCTTCGAACATGTGTACCATCTCGGCCAAGTTGTCTTTTTTCGGGTCGCTGGCCACTTCATCAATCAGCACATCAGGCAGCAGCACGGCGAAGGGGTTGTCACCGATCAGCGGGCGGGCACAGAGGACAGCGTGGCCCAGCCCTTTGGCCTCCCCTTGGCGGACGTGCATAATGGTGACGTCTTTCGGGCAGATCTGTTGCACCTCTTCCAGCAGCTGACGCTTGACTCGCTTCTCGAGGGTCGCTTCCAGCTCGAAACTCTTGTCGAAGTGGTTTTCGATGGAGTTCTTGCTCGAGTGGGTGACCAGCACGATCTCTTTGATACCGGCGGCGATGGCTTCGCGCACTACGTACTGGATCAGCGGTTTGTCGACCACCGGCAGCATCTCTTTCGGGATGGCCTTGGTGGCTGGCAGCATACGGGTACCCAGACCGGCTACCGGGAGCACGGCCTTGCGAACTGTCAGAGGAGTCTTTTTCATGGAAAACTATCCAGCGGGATTAAAGTGCGGCCATGATACTCCAAGAAAAATGGGGCAGCCACAGGCTACCCCATTCGTATATGCAGAGCTCGGACGTTATTTGACGATGATCATGTCACGGTTGGCTTCCAGCGTGGCCGGGCCAATGCCATTGACATCCGCCAGCTGATCGACCGAGGTGAACTTTCCCTGTTTTTCCCGATAGTCGACGATGGCTTGTGCCTTCTTGTCACCAATCCCTTTCAGGCTGGTGAGTTCGGCAAGGGTGGCGGTATTGATATTTACCTTCCCGCTCTCAACAGCTGCGGGCGCCGCAGTTGTCTGTTTGGGAACGGTTTTATCGGCCGCCAGCACGGGTTGGTTCAACAGGGGCAAGCAGGCCAGCAACATCACTGCAGAGAGCTTCTTCATCAGCATTTCCATTCCTCCATGATGTGGATATTGCCGAGTGGCACATTGATGAATAGCGTATCGAGTGGGTCTTTTTCACTGCAATTATTGACAGGCTTGTTCCTCCTCCCAATGACTGAAAATTTGCTATAAGCAGTCAGCCTGCGCCGTTATCTATTACCAACCATATGATATTGCATGTCTTTTAAACTCTGTTTCGATCGGGCGTCACGCTGGTTTCCTAGTGTTCTGTCAGCTCCGAACTCCGATAGAACGGATAGCATTATTCTGTTACACGCCAGATTGGTGGAGTTTTTCTCTGGTTGGCAAAAGAGTACCAATAAAAAAAGCTGCTCACCTTGGGTGAGCAGCCTTTGTGATCGGTTTTTTCAGGCGGATGCTGATTAAGCTTGTTCGTCAGCCTGAGCTGCCTGGATACCGGTCAGGGCGATGGTGTAGACGATGTCGTCCACCAGGGCGCCACGGGAGAGGTCGTTGACCGGCTTGCGCATGCCTTGCAGCATCGGGCCGATGGAGACCAGGTCAGCGGAACGCTGTACCGCTTTGTAAGTGGTGTTACCAGTGTTCAGGTCAGGGAAGACGAACACGGTGGCTTTACCGGCAACCGGTGAGTTCGGTGCCTTGGACTTGGCCACGTTCTCCATGATGGCCGCGTCGTACTGCAGCGGGCCGTCGATGATGAGGTCGGGGCGCTTGGCCTTGGCCAGCTCGGTGGCTTCACGCACTTTCTCTACATCGGCACCGGCGCCAGAGGTACCGGTAGAGTAGGAGATCATGGCGACGCGCGGCTCGATACCGAACGCGGCAGCAGAGTCGGCGGACTGGATGGCGATCTCGGCCAGCTGCTCGGCAGTCGGATCCGGGTTGATCGCGCAGTCACCGTAGACCAGCACCTGGTCAGGCAGCAGCATGAAGAAGATGGAGGAGATCAGGGAAGAGCCCGGAGCGGTCTTGATGATCTGCATCGGCGGACGGATGGTGTTAGCAGTGGTGTGCACCGCGCCGGATACCAGGCCGTCAACTTCATTGCGCTCCAGCATCATGGTACCCAGTACCACGTTGTCTTCCAGCTGCTCGCGGGCAACCACTTCGGTCATGCCCTTGTTCTTGCGCAGCTCGACCAGACGCGGCACATAGCGCTCGCGCACAACGGCCGGATCGATGATCTCGACGCGATCGGTCAGAACTACACCCTGCTGTTCGGCAACGCGACGGATCTCTTCCGGGTTACCCAGCAGTACCGGACGGGCAATGCCACGCTCGGCGCAGATGGCGGCAGCCTTGATGGTGCGCGGCTCGTCGCCTTCCGGCAGCACGACACGCTTGTTGGCCTGACGGGCCAGCTCGGTCAGCTGATAACGGAACGCCGGCGGGCTCAGGCGACGGGAACGGGTAGAGCTGACGGTCAGCGACTCGATCCAGTGCTTGTCGATGTGGCCAGCGACGTAGTCCTGTACCAGCTCGATACGCTCGCGGTCATCTTCCGGAATATCGACGTTGAAGTTCTGCAGGCTGACGGCGGTCTGCCAGGTGTTGGTGCCGGTCATCATGATCGGCAGGCCGGTGGCCATGGCCTGTTGGCACAGCGCCATTACCTGCGGCTCCGGATGATAGTTACCTGTCAGCAGCAGGGCGCCCAGCTTGACGCCGTTCATGGCGGAGAGGCAGGCAGAGACGATGACGTCAGAGCGGTCGCCGGAGGTCACCAGCAGGCTGCCCGGACGGAAGTGCTCAACCATGTTGTGAATGGAGCGGGCGCAGAAGGTCACGGTCTGCAAGCGACGGCTGTCCAGCTCGCCTTTGTGCAGGATCTTGGCGGCCAGATGCTTGGCAAGATCCTTGGCGCGCGGGGCGATCAGCTGGGTGTTCCAGGGGATGCAACCCAGGATGCGCAGCGGGCTCTTGCCGAACACTTGCAGCACTTCGAGGTTGTGAGCCGCGTCAGAAGCGTGGTGATGGGCTTCGAACATCTCGGTCAGGTCAGGGCGGGTTACGCCATGCTCGTCAACCGGCGCGCCAACCTTGTTGATCACGCAACCAACAATGCGGGGGTTGTTGACACCACCGAAGTTGGAGCAGGCCAGCTCGATGCGCTCTTTCAGTTTCTGGCTGGAGTCATGGCCCGGGTGGGTCACGAATACCATGTCAGCATCCAGCGCCTTGGCGACGTCGTAGTTCAGCTTGTTGGCAAAGGGCTGCTTGTCGGTCGGCACCATACCTTCGACAACCAGCACTTCGGCACCACTGGATTTCACGTGCTCTTCGAAGCGGGCAACGATCTCTTCCAGCAGGATATCGGTGTTGCTGGAGCTGATCATGTTCTCGGCGTAGGAGAGGGTGAACGGCTCGGGCGGGTTGATGTTGGCAGCAGCGCGGATAACGGCGGTTGAGCGCTCGGCACCGGTTTCACCCGGACGCGGCTGGGCAACCGGTTTGAAGAAGCTGACATTGACACCGTGACGCTCCATGGCGCGAACAACGCCCAGACTCACGGAAGTTACGCCGACACCAGTGCCGACCGGGATAAGCATAATAGTGCGTGCCACTTTATACCCCTTGTTCATTTTTTGGGATCAGGAAAAGGCCGCCCTGTGGGCGGCCTCGAGTTACTGCGTCAATTAAGCGCCGACCAGTTCCAGCGCGTCGTGGGCGATAACCCACTCTTCGTTGGTCGGGATAACCAGGGCTTTGGTGGAACCAGCCTTGGTGATCTCGCCACCCTTGCCGAAACGAGCCTTCAGGTTGGCGTCGTGATCGACGTCAAAGCCCAGCAGACCCAGCTTGTTCAGGGTGATTTCACGGATCGGGGCGGAGTTTTCACCGATACCACCGGTGAAAACAACGGCGTCCAGACGACCGTCCATGGCGGCAGCGTAGGCGCCGATGTACTTGGCCAGGCGATAGCAGTAAACGTCCATAGCACGCTTGGCTTCTTCTTTGCTGTCGTAGTTGTCTTCAACAAAACGGCAGTCGGAGGTCACTTCAGTCAGACCCTGCAGGCCGGACTCTTTGGTCAGCATGGTGTTGATATCGGCCACGCTCATGCCCAGCTTGTCGTGCAGGAAGAAGATGATGGCCGGGTCCAGATCGCCGGAGCGGGTACCCATAACAAGGCCTTCCAGCGGGGTCAGACCCATGGAGGTATCAACGGATTTGCCGTTCTTGATGGCGCAGACGGAACCGCCGTTGCCCAGGTGGCAGTTGATGATGTTCAGCTCTTCAACCGGCTTGTTCAGCTGCTTGGCAGCTTCCAGGCTGATATAGTAGTGGCTGGTGCCGTGAGCGCCGTAGCGACGGATGCCGTTCTCTTTGTAGAGCTTGTACGGCAGGGCGTACAGGAAGGCTTCTTCCGGCATGGTCTGGTGGAACGCGGTATCGAATACGGCCACGTTCTTGTCAGCCAGCGCCGGGAATACGCGGCGAGCTTCACGGATACCGATCAGGTGAGCCGGGTTGTGCAGCGGTGCGTACGGAACGGCGGCTTCGATGCCGGCGATCACGTCGTCACAGATAACGACGGAAGAGGTGAAGCGCTCGCCACCGTGAACAACACGGTGACCGATGGCGATCAGGTTCTTGGACAGTTCCGGATTGAGCGGCAGGATCTTGTTGACGATGAAGTCCAGCGCTTCCTGGTGAGCGGCCCCCGCGCCCAGATCGGCACTGCCTTTCTCGCCATTCAGTTTCCACTTGATGCGGGCGTCGTCGAGGTTGAAGCACTCGGCCAGGCCGGACAGCAGGTCATCACCGGTGGTTGCGTCAATGACGGCAAACTTCAGGGAAGAGCTGCCACAGTTAAGAACAAGAACCAGCTTACTCATGAATAAATCCTATCGCAGATTGGGTTGTGTAGGCGGATGCGTTGGACGCGGTGCGGCCAAAAACTTTCAACTTATCCTTATGAGGGTTGGCAATCTGTTGCTTGCCCCTTGTATAGTGATACAAGACCCGAAATCCAGACGTCCCTGACAGGTCAATAGCAAGAAGCTTTTGACGCAAAAATGGGCGTACAAAGGATAACCCGATTGTTGAAAAATAACAAAGTCATCCTCAACCTTTGTTACTTTGCATCAAATTTTGTCGAGGTTTTGCCGTTAGTACGTTCAAAAAGCGCTCGGAGGTAGTATGAGCATGAACATTTTTGGAACTAAGTTACAGCAAGGCCGCCATTATATGACGCTTTGGCCGCGCCGTCCCGAGCTCAATTCGATGTTTCCTGAAAATCGGGTGATCAAGGCGACCGAGTTCGCCCTCAAGGTGATCCCCGCGCTGGCGGTGCTGAGCGTGATGCTGCAGTTCCAGTTTGGCGAGCTGCACTACTGGCCTTCCGTCATCACCTCGGTGCTGTTTTTGCTCAGTTTGCCGCTGCAGGGTTACTACTGGCTCGGCCAGCGTGCCGACACCCGCTTACCCCCGTCGCTGGCGAGCTGGTATCGGGAGATCAACGGCAAGATGAACGAGCAGGGTGGCCGTCGTCAGCTGGTGTCACAACCGCGCTATGAAGAATTGGCCGATACCCTCAAGGCCGCCTTCCAGCAGCTCGATAAATCCTTTCTCTACGAATAACCCGTTTCTGATACAAAAAGGCGCCAGTGGCGCCTTTTTGTTGTCTGGTGGGCTGCCATCAGGCAGCCAGCACTTTGCGGATCTCTTGTATGGAGAGCTTGTACTGACGCGGGCACTGACGCCACACCTGCAGCATCCGCTGGTATTTGTCGCGCATGGCGATGTCGCTGGAGAGCTCGTCGCACGGGCACTTGAGCTCGGGGAAGCGCTTGTCCACCTCCAGCAGGAAGCAGACGTAGTCAGCCAGTTCACGCTCCTGGCTGCGGCTGTAGCCGTTGAACTCCAGCCGACTGGCATTGATCTCGCCCTGATCGGCGGCATCCAGATTACCCCATGAGATGGCCAGTGCGTGGTGCAGCTCAAGGGTGTCGATCACCTCCTGGCAGGTCGCCAGATCCAGATGGCCGAAGCTCTTCTCCAGCTCGAGGATCTGCAGGCAGTAGCCGCGCTCGATGATGGTGCTGGCGCGCTGGTAGACGTCCGCTTTCTCCGGATTGAGTTTCGCCAGAATTTCGTACTGGTTGCTCAGGATCAAACGCTCAGTGTTGCTCATGTTCATGGGATATCTCGCTGGAAGATGATTCTGGGGCCACGTTAACCCATATATAAAATGAATTTTTTGATCTGGGCGGGGGAGTTGGTGAGAAAAATCCGCTGGCAAGGGGCGGCTGAGCAGACGAAAAAGGCCTGCATGGCAGGCCTTTCAATAACGCAGGGGAGGATTATCCCTTGAGGAAATCCAGTACCACCTGATGGTGATCGCTGGTTTTGAACTTGTCGAAGTGGTGGGCAATCTTGCCCTCTTCGTCGATGAGGAAGCTCTGACGGTGAATGCCGTCATACTCTTTGCCCATGAACTTCTTCGGGCCCCAGACGCCAAAGGCATCGGCGACGGCGTGGTCTTCATCAGCCAGCAGGGTGAAGTTGAGCTGGTCCCGCTCTTCGAACTTTTTCAGCCGTTTGGCCGGATCCGGGCTGATGCCAAGTATCACCACATTGAGGGCGGCCAGCTCGGTGTTCACATCGCGCAGGCTGCAGGCCTGGGTGGTGCAGCCGGGGGTCATCGCCTTGGGGTAGAAATAGACCAGCACCTTCTTGCCGCGCAGGCCAGCGAGGCTGACCTGATTGCCATTCTGGTCGGGCAGGGAGAAATCGGGGGCGGGGCTGCCAGCTTGTAGTGGTTGCATGGGGTCTCCTCGGGTAAAACGCCCTCAGGCGTGTTTGCGATTGACGATAAACTCGAACGATTCGGCACCCAGTTGACGACAGAATTCGGCGAAGGCGGTTTGCGAACCTTCTACTTCACCCTCTCTGGCCAGATTGAGCTGAAAACTGATCTTCAGCAGGTTGAATGGCTGCTGCTCCAGGGTCATGGATTGCATCGCCTGAATGTTCCAGCCATGTTCGCTGAAGAACTGGGTGCACTGGCTTACGATGCCGGGCTCGTCGCGGATCAACAGGTCGGCACTGGCGCGGACGTCATACTGCAGGGACTGGTGGCGCTCGGTGCGTTTCATCATGGTGATGAGATCCCACTCCTGGCTACGCAGGGGCAGGCTGATTTCGAGTTGCATCATGCTGTTCCAGTCGCCCGAGAGCAGCATGATAAAGGTAAATTCATTGCCGAAGATGCCAAGGCGGCTGTCCACAATGTTGCAACCACAGCCACTGACGTGGCGGGTCACTTCATTGACGATGCCAGGCCTGTCCGTGCCGATGGCCGTTACGACCAGGTAGTGAGTCATAAATCTTCTCTCGTCCGTTATTTCGTTGCGAAAGCCGCGCTGGCAAGCCAACCCTCCGGCCCTGATGACCACTCCCTGAGGGACGCTGCCGACTTTCGTCCATTGCTTTTTGTTCCGGATGGTATCACGGCTTGCCCCCTCTCTCCCTTGTTTTTCAAAGGGGTCAGCTTTACCATTACGCCCCTGAAAATCGGGAGAAAAGTCCATGTTACGCGGTAGTATTGTTGCGCTCGTTACCCCCATGCTGGCTTCAGGTGAAGTCGATTGGGCCAGTCTGGCCAAACTGGTTGGCTATCATGTCAGCGCCGGGACCAGCGCCATTGTTGCGGTGGGTACCACGGGGGAATCGGTGACCCTGAGCGAGCAGGAGCATATCGCCGTCGTTGAAAAGACCGTTGAGTATGCCGCCGGACGCATTCCCGTCATCGCCGGTTGCGGCTCCAACAATACCGCCCATGCCATTGAATTGGCAAAGCGACTGGCCAAAACCGGCGTGGTGGCGGGTCTCTCGGTGACACCTTACTACAACAAGCCCACTCAGGAAGGTCTCTATCGCCACTATTGTGCGATCGCCGAGGCTAGTGGTCTGCCCCAAATTCTTTATAATGTGCCCGGTCGCACCTGTTGCGATCTCAAACCGGAGACAGTGGCCCGTCTGGCCAAGGTTCCCGGCATTATCGGTTTGAAAGAGGCAACCGGCGATTTGAGCCGCACCCCGCTGCTGCGCGAGCTGTGCGGGCCGGAGTTTGCTCTCTACAGTGGCGACGATGCCACTGGTTGTGATTTTATGCTGCAAGGTGGCGATGGCGTGATTTCGGTCACCACCAATATTGCAGCGGCCCAGATGGCCGACATGTGTCGTGCTGCGCTGGCCGGTGATGCCGGGCAGGCGCATGACATCAACAATCTCTTGATGCCGTTGCACAAGACTCTGTTCTGCGAACCGAGTCCCACCCCGGTGAAATGGGCCTGTGCCCAACTGGGGTTGATTGCAACAGCCACCTTGCGCCTGCCGCTGGTTGACCTCACCCCCGAGGGCGAACAGCTGATGGCGCGAGCACTGACCACAGCGGAGTTGATGGCGAGTGTTTAAATCTAATGGAAAGGGAAATAGAGCCCGTCTGGTGCTGAGCGTTGCGACTGTGGCCGTCTTGGCCGGTTGCAGCACTCCCCAGGATCGCAAAATGGCCAACCGCGACTTCGGTTATGAAGATGCCCGCCTCGAGGGCCGCGCGTTCTTGATCCCCGCAGGATTGAGTGCCCCCACCTTCAACAGCCAGTACGACATCCCGCCGCTTCCCGAGAGCAGCCGTGAAGGTGCCCTCGGCGCCCAGGTCGATGTGCGCCCGCCCGCCCAACTGCTGACCGTGGTACCGGGCAGTCAGGTGGTGCAGAGCGCAACCGAACCGACCGTAGCCTTCTATGCCCTGAGCACCAGCCAGAGCGTGGAGCGCGATACCTGGTCATTCCTGATGAACTTCCTGGCCAAATACAAGGTCACCACCGAGAAGCTGGATCAGCAGGATGGCGTCTTGCAGACCGGCTGGTTTGACAACACGGTCGCCCTCGATGGTTGGGGTGAAGATGACGAAGACTTCAAAATCCGTCAGCGTTACCAGTTCACCGTACGCAACGATGCCCAGCGCCACGCCGTCAACATGTCGGTCCGGGTGCTGGATCACGAAGAGACCATCGACGGCGAGACCAGCAACAAGCTGACCCCTGCCGATGCCCAGCGCTATGCCGCGCGAGTGCTGAACCAGTTCTCTCTCTATTACGACAGCCAGCTGAAAGCCCGCGAGCAGCACAAGTCCAACGATGGCATGGGTCTGCAACTGGGTCTGGACAACAACGAGCTGAGCGCCTGGATTGCCGAAGGCTCCTTTGATCAGGTGTGGCGTCGCCTCAACCAGGTACTGCCCGCTTACGGTTTCACCATCAAGGATACCCAGCAGTCTCTGGGCTGGATCGACGTCGAGTACGAAGAGCCGGGTGCCGAGTTCTGGAAGGCGAAAGGGAGCGAGCCGTTCAAACTGGAGGAGGAGAAATACCGCTTCCAGCTTGGCGAAATGGCGGGAGGCAAGACCTCCATCACCCTGTTCGACAAGGACAAGAAGCCGGTATCGTCCGGGGTTATCTCCCAGATGTATATCAGCCTGTCCGAGGCGTTCGCCAAGGGGCTGGCCGATCAGGCAGCAGCAAAAGCAGAATAAATACAGGGGCCTTGTGCCCCTGTTTTGTTATTAAAATCCCCCTGAAAACGCGGGGATTCCGAGCGGTTTTCGATGATGCGAGCCCCTTGCCAGCCCGTTGCAAACAGAGCGCGCAGGTGAGGAACTCGCGATGTTTACCCCCCACAAACAGGAAGTGTTATTAGCCATGAGTCTTGCAGATCAAGTATTGGCGGTGAATGACGATTTGCCGATCCGTACCGATAAACCTGTCCATTCCGGCAAAGTGCGCAGCGTCTACTGGTTGACCCCCGAAGACAGTGCCCGGCTCATAAAAGAGAAAGGCTATGATGTGCCGGCCGATGCGCCCCTCGCCCTCATGGTGATCAGCGATCGCATCTCGGCCTTCGATTGCATCTGGCAAGGTGTGGATGGCCTGAACGGCGTACCGGGCAAAGGGGCTGCGCTCAATGCCATCTCCAGCCACTGGTTCAAGCTGTTCAAGGAGAAGGGACTGGCCGACAGCCACATTCTGGATATTCCGCACCCCTTCGTCTGGATTGTGCAAAAAGCCCGTCCGGTGATGATCGAGGCGATTGCCCGCCAGTACATCACCGGCTCCATGTGGCGTGCTTACAAGGATGGCGAGCGCGAGTTCTGCGGCATCACCCTGCCGGAAGGGCTGAAAAAGGATCAGAAACTGCCGGAGATCCTCATCACTCCCTCCACCAAGGGCGTACTGAAAGGGCTGGATGGCGTGCCGGAAGCCGATGACGTCAACGTTTCCCGTGCCGATATCGAGCGCCACTACAAGGGCTTCAACTTCAGCAAGCTGGCCGACATCGACCGTTACGAAGTGCTGCTCAAAGAGGGCTTCAACGTCATCAGCGACGCGCTGGCCGGGCTGGATCAGATCTTCGTCGATACCAAGTTCGAGTTTGGTTACGTCCACGATGCTGCGGGCAACGAGAAGCTGATCTACATGGACGAAGTGGGCACCCCCGACAGCTCCCGTATCTGGGATGGCGCGGCCCTGCGCGATGGCCAGATTGTCGAGAAGTCCAAAGAGGGTTTCCGTCAGTGGCTGCTCAACCACTTTCCGGATCCGGACATCCTGCTCAACAAGAACCGCATGCCGGAACGTTTTGCCCTGGCCCGCGACAACAAGCTGCCGACCGAGGTGATGATGGATATCTCCAACACTTATGTCGGGATCGCCGAGAAGATCATCGGCCACAAGCTGGCGCGTTCTGCCAATCCCAAGCAGGAGATCATCGAGGTGCTGCGCGATCAGTACGGTCTGATCGACTAAGGGTTGCTCTCTTTTTTTGTCGCCAACAAACAAACGTTTGCTGTTGGCGATGGAGAGAGGCAGAGAAACAGACGGGCCCCATTGCGGGGCCCGTTTTTATTGCTGGTCTGGCGGTTAGCGGGCGGCGATCAGCCGTTCACTCTGAACACCTGACCGGTCTGGATGCCCAACACCGACTTTTTGTAAGCCTGCGCTACCTTGGCGGCGGGCACCGGCAGGAACCCCGGGAAGAAGTCGGCGTATTTGTCCATCGACTCCTCCAGCACGGTAGGGCTCACCACATTGATGCGAAGGCCCCTTGGCAGCTCGCAGGCAGCCGCTTTCACAAAGTGATCGATGGCGCCGTTGACTGTGCTGGCGCTCACGCCCCAGTTGATCGGCTCTTCGCTCAGGATGCCGCTGATCAGGGTGATGGAACCTTTGTCGCTCAGGTGGGGGATAGCGGCACGGGTCAGGTTGATCTGGCCCATCAGCTTGCTCTGAAGCCCCACCTGCCACTGCTCGTCGGTCATCTCGGTCAGGCCGTTGAAGGCCACACTGCCGCAGGCGACGACCAGCGCATCAAACTGGCCCACCTGGGCAAACAGCGCCTTGATGGAGGCGGGATCGCGCATATCGACCGTGGCATCACCACGGCTGTGGCCGACCCGGATCACCTGATGATCTTTGGCAAGCAGTTCACTGACAGCGGAGCCGACGGTGCCGGAGGCACCCACAATCACAATTTTCATCTGCATCACTCCTGGTTGGGATGTATCAATTCTAGCGCAACAGAAAATGCGAAAAAGCGCGTAAAATAAACCCATTGTTTCCATATTGGAGCTAATGATGGATATCGCCCATCTGGCCAGCTTTTATGAAGTGGTGCTGCGCGGCAGTTTCTCGGCCGCCGCCGATGCACTGGGGGTCAGCAAGGGGATGCTGAGTCGCCATGTCAGCGCGCTGGAGTCCTCCCTCAATGCGCAACTGTTGCAACGCACCACCCGCCGCCTCAGCCTGACCGAGGCGGGCAAGACCCTTTACCAGCAGGCGGGGGAGATCTTCGCGCTGGCGCGGCAAGCGGAGCAGGATATTCAGGCGCTGACCGAAGAGGATGGCGGCCGCCTGCGCTTTACCTGCCCGGTCAGCACCGGCGATCGCATGGTGAGCGAGCTGCTGGCCAGCTTTGCCGTGCTCTGCCCGAGAGTGGAGGTGGAGCTCAACTTCACCAACCAGATGGTCGACATGAGTCAGGGGGAGAACGATATCGCCCTGCGCGCCATGAACGAGGTGCCGGACAATCTGGTCGCACTTCCTCTTGGCCGACTCAAGGATGTGGTGGTGGCGAGCCCCGCGCTGGTGGCGCGCGAGGGGCGTCTTGCCACTCCCTATGAGCTGAGCGGGCGCAGCTGCCTGTTGCAGGGGCACAATCCGGCCTGGGAGCAGTGGCACTTTATCCGTGAGGGGGAAGAGGCCCACATTCTGGTGCAGGGCAAGGTGCGGGCCAACCACTACAGTACCGTGTTGCAACTGGCGCGTGCCGGTATGGGCTATGCCAAGTGCCCGCTGATGCTGGTGGAATCGCTGCTGACGGCGGGGGAGCTGGTGACCGTGCTAGATGAGTGGCAGAGCGGGCTGCATCAGCTTCATGTGCTGCATGCCCAGCAGCGGCGGGTGCCGCGCAAGATCCGGCTGTTCAAGCAGGTGTTGGCCCAGTGGTTTGCCGAGCGACCCCACTACCTGCTCTGAGCGGCGTTATTTTTCTGTCATCTTCGGCTGCTACCTTGCGCCCATCATCGGCATCAGGAAGATCAGCGGGAATGAAGAACAATAGAGGGTTGACCGGGTTTGTGCTGCTCTGTGCAGTGTTGGGGGCTGGCAGTGTGCAGGCCATGGTGGAAGTGAAGGTGCCGGAGAATTTCCGCATCCTCGCGGTGAGCAACGGCACCTTGCAGGATGAGCAGCATGCCACCCTGGCGGATGGCGAACAGCAACTGCTGGTGCGTTTCGAGGGGGTGATCCCCAGCCGCAGCAGCAGCGAGAATGATCGGCAGGTACGCTCCGAGCCGCAGGTGGTGCGCTATCAGGGCAGCAATCAGCATTTGCAGCTGACGGCCAGCGTACCGGGAGACGAGCGGGGGATGCAGGCGTATGCCAAGGCTCCTGTGGTGACGTTGCAGGAGAATGGCCGCGCGCTTGCCATCCAGCAGGATGCGCTGGTGACCAGCGGCATGCTGCTCGGGGTGGATTGGAACGGCAAACTGGCTGAATACAATCGCAGCGGCGGCAAGGCAGCGCTGACGGCGGGAGCAATATCCGCACAGCCAACTGCCACGATCGCCAGCGGGGCGCAACCCGTTGTGGTTGCCAACGAGCTGGAAGGGCAGTTGCAGCAGCTGTTCCTCAAGGCAGACCCGGCCCTGCGCAAGCGCTTTATCGGTTGGGCCGTGCCGCAGCTTTAAGTTTGTCGCCCGTTGCAGTAACGTGGGCATCCCTGTCGGATGCCCTCTTCATCGTACTCAACGAGGTGTTCATGTTTGAATTGCATTCCCGCCTGCAGGCAGATACCTGCTGGCTTGGCGATCTACCGCTCTGTCGCGCCCTGCTGGCCAAAGACAGTCAATACCCCTGGCTGATCCTGGTGCCGCGAGTGGCCAACCTGCGCGAGATCCATCATCTGGCACCGGAGCAGCAGCAACAGCTGATGCAGGAGTCCTGCGCCGTCGCCGCCCTGATGGAGCAGGCCCTCAGTCCGGACAAGATCAACATAGGGGCGCTGGGCAATCTGGTGCCACAGCTGCACATTCACCATGTCGCACGTTTCGCCACCGATGCTGCCTGGCCAGGCCCCATCTGGGGGGCTCATCCGATCGTGCCTTATGAGCCACAGGTGCTGGCGCAGCAGGCCGACAGATGGCGTGACCGGCTCGCCAAGCTGAGCGGTTTTACCCCTGCGGCTGCTGATAACGGCGTCAACTGAGAGGCGTGTCGCTATTTCAGTCTTCGGGCCGCGCCATCTGTTAGAGTTATGGTATAGATAAGCCCATTCTCGATGTTCAGGAAGGTCCCATGATAGTGACAAGAGCCGATGATGACGTCGTGTTGACGACTGAGGATGTACTGCTCAGCCTGTGCAACTCGGTGACCGATGTGTTGAGTGCCGCGACCATGAGTCAGGTGCGGTTTTCCGGCATGGTGCAGCGGATCAGCAAGACCTGCCTCAAGCCGGATATCGGCTGCTTCGTGCTGTTCGATGGCGGTTTTTCCGGTCTGGTGGTGATCAACTTCTCCGCCGCTGCCGCCATGGAGTTGTACGAGAGCTACATGCTGAGCATGGGGCTCTCCAAGGAGGATCTCGCCATCTCCCATACCTCTGACGAGGTGAGCAACGTGATGGGCGAACTGATGAACCAGATCGTTGGCAGCTTTACCGTCAAGGTGGGCCGGGATTTGCAGACTCACATTACCCAGAACCAGCCGAAGATGCTGGCCCTCAACAAGCAGGTGATGCTGAGCGTCGATACCAATCTTGACAGTCCGGAGTCCCGCCGCGTCACTTTCTTCACCGCCCGCAACAACATCTTCTATCTGGAGCTGGCGATGGACAAGACCGAGTTTATTCGCATTCACAATGAGGGGATGGAGCACGAGGAGCTGGATCCTGACGCCCTGATCGCCCAAGCCAAGCAGGATGCCGCCAAGCCGGCCCCGGCAGCCGCTGCGCCAGCCAGTAATGATCACGATGATCTGCTCGACTCTTTGGGTATTTGAGGCAAATGCCGGATAGCAACAAGGCCACCTTCGGGTGGCCTTGTTGTATCGGTGCTCACAACCGTTATTAGAAGTTGTAGAGCAGGCCGGTGTTGAACATCACCGATTCAGAATCGTAGAAGTTGATGTCGGAATCGGACTTGGCGTAGCCAGCGGTAAAGGTTGCCGAGAGCGGTGCAATACCGAACAGGCGGTGCCAGAAGAAGGTACCGGTCAGGGCAAACTCGTCGGAGTCGGCTTTTTTGTTACTAAAGTCAGGGATTGGGTTGGCTTCATCATATTTGGTCTGACCCAGATAGAGGTTGCTGACGAAGGACCACTGGGATGCCCGCTTGCCGTAGGTCAACTGGAGGCCGTTGCTCTTGTAGCTCTGGGCGCTGCCGTCCAGGTCAGCCTGACGGTGGATGAAAGCCGGCTCCAGCACCTGACCGGCTGCCAGCTGCCATTTGTAGGAGAGGTCGAGGGCGTGGATCTTGCCGTTGCGATCCAGCTTGGCCGCCGTGTCGGCACCATACTGGCTGCCACTGCGCTCTTCATCGACTTCGATGTTGCGGGTGGTCAGGCTGCCGAAGAAGTTGCTGCCCCAGATATTGTCCCAGGCGAAGCGCACCCCTTTTGACTTGATATCGGTCGACTGGCGATCGACGCTTACGGCGAAGGGATCGCTCCACTGCTCGGTTGGCATGGCATTGAAGACCACGGAGCCGGCCACTGTGCCCTTGTTGCTCATCTCTTGGCGGATACCGAGTTGCTGGGTGAAGTCGAAACGGATGGCATCCTGGATCAGGTTACCGAGGAAGACCTGGGTGCGGGTATCGGCAAAGGTGTAACGGATATCTGCGTTGAGCAGCGGGGCGACGGCGGAGCTGCTCTCTGCACTGCCCAGTCCGCTCAGTCGACGATTTTCGTCGTCACCGCTGTAAAAGTTGGATTCGTAATTGATGACGTTGACGCCGCCAAGCAGGAAACCGGACCAGCCCGATTCGTTGGGAATGGTTCCCAAATCCGCATATGCACTATTTGCGACCAGCAGGCCCAGACCAAGCAGGGTAGTGTTGCGCATCAGATAACTCCTAAATTAAACGCGTTTAAATTACCAGGTGGGCGATTATAGGGGGCCACCCTTAATGGCAACTGACAGAATTTCATCAAATATCCTAACTCACTCATTTCACTAGGCGAATCGTTAATTAATTGTGCGAGATAAGAAGAGTTCAATTCTCTGTGCTGGTATTCTGTTCGCGGATATGGGGGAGAAAATAACAAGATGAAGCAGATTAAATCCTGGGCACAATATTACGTCGATCTGATGACCAAGCTGGGACTGGTGCGCTTCAGCATGTTTCTGGCGGCTGGCATCATAGTGCTGGCTGTCGCCATCCAGATGGGGGTGACCCTGTTCCTGCGCGGCAATATCGATGTGATCGACTTCGTGCGCTCGGTCTTCTTTGGCCTGCTGGTGACCCCCTGGGCGGTCTATTTCCTCTCCATCGTGGTGGATCAGCTGGAGGATTCCCGTCAGCGATTGAGCCGGATGGTGCGCAAGCTGCAGGATATGCGCGAGCGGGATCTGGAGCTCAACAGTCAGTTGCAGGAGAACATCAGTCGCCTCAATGCCCAGATTGCCGAGACCAACCGGGCCGAGGCACTGCGTCTGCAGGCCATCGAGGATCTCGAGAACGAGGTGTTCCAGCGGGAGAAAGCCCAGCTTCATCTGGGGGAGCGTACCGCTCTGCTGCGCTCTTTTATCGACTGTTCCCCGGATCTGGTCTACTACCGCAATGAGGATGAGCAGTTCTCCGGTTGCAACCGCGCCATGGAGGAGCTGACCGGCAAGGCGGAGAGCGAGCTGATTGGCCTCACACCTTTCGATGTCTACAAGCAGGAGATTGCCAACAAGGTGGTGGAGACCGACAAGCAGGTCTTTGCCAGCAATGAGCCCCTCACCTATGAACAGTGGCTGGAGTATCCCGATGGCCGCAAGGCCTACTTCGAGCTGCGCAAAGTGCCCTTCTTCGATCGCTTCGGCAAGCGGCTGGGCCTGCTCGGCTTTGGCCGCGACATCACCGAGCGCAAGCAGTATCAGGACAAACTGGAGAAGGCGAGCCGCGACAAGACTACCTTTATCTCCACCATCAGCCACGAGCTGCGCACCCCGCTCAACGGCATCGTGGGCTTAAGCCGGATGCTGATGGATACCCCCCTCGATCCCAAGCAGCACCAGCAGCTCAAGACCATTCACCTGAGTGCGGTGACCCTTGGCAATATCTTCAACGACATCATCGATTTGGACAAACTCGATCGGCGTCGCCTCGAAATTGCGCCGACCCGCATCGATCTGCCTGCCTTCCTCGACGAGCTGGAGACCCTGTCGCGCATTCAGGCGGAGCAGAAGGGGCTATATCTGCATTTCGATCGCGATGGCGACATGCCGCAATTCGTGATAGCCGACGGTACCCGTCTGCGTCAGGTGCTGTGGAATCTGGTGGGCAATGCGGTCAAGTTTACCGACGAGGGGGGCGTCACCGTGCGCTGCCTCTCTCATCCTGCCGACGAGCCGGGCAAGCTGGCCCTGCACTTCGAGGTGGAGGATACCGGCATCGGCATCCCGCGCGCCCAGCAGGAGAAGATCTTCGCCATGTACTATCAGGTGCAGGGCAAGAAACACGCCACCGGCACCGGTATTGGCCTCGCGGTCTCCCGTCAGCTGGTGCAGGCGATGGGCGGCCAGCTCTATGTGGACAGTGAGCCGGGCGAAGGCTCCTGCTTCACCGCCGAGCTGGAGGTAGCTTGCGCCGAGCCAGTGCCGCAGGAGCAGGAGGAGGAGATGCCCTCCCTCGATATCCTGCTGGTGGAAGATGTGGAGCTCAACGTGACGGTGGCCTGCGCCCTGCTCAACAAGCTGGGTCATCAGGTGCAGGTGGCACGGGATGGCACCCAGGCGCTGGCGATGGCCAATCCGGATGATTTCGACCTCATTCTGCTCGATATCCAGCTGCCGGACATGACCGGCTTCGATGTGGCGAAAACCCTGCTGGAGCGTTATGGCGACAGCCTGCCGCCCATGGTGGCACTAACGGCCAACTCTACCGGCGATCGCCAGTATTATCTGGAGCGCGGGATGCGGGATGTGATCAACAAACCGCTTGGCTCGAAGGCTGTGCGGGAGGTGATTGGCCATCTGTTTGCCGGTCTGGCCGAGGATGAAGCGGACGAGCAAGCTGATGCGGGCAATCAGGATGCCCTGCTGGATATTCCCTTCCTCACTGATTATGCCGATACGGTGGGCAAGCCGGTGCTGCTCTCCAGCGTCGAGCTGTTCGAGAAGATGATGCCGGACTACATGGCGGTGCTCGACTCCAACATGATCGCCCGGGATCAGGCGGGGGTGGTGGAGGAGGCGCACAAGATAAAAGGGGCGGCAGGCTCCATTGGCCTGCGTCGTTTGCAGCAGACGGCTCAGCTGATCCAGAGCCCGGATCATCCCGCCTGGTGGGAGAACGTGGAAGACTGGATTGAGACGTTGCGCCGGGAATATCCGGGCGATATCGCCCGGCTGCGGCGCTGGTTGCTGTCTTGAGGCTGGAGGTTGTCTTGAGTCTGATGGAAGTGGCTGGCAAGGAGCTGCAAGATGTATAGCCGTTTGATTACCCCTGCGCGCATCCACCCTTGGGGGGACGAGGATTTGCTGGAGGCGACCGAGCAGGATCGCGCCCGTATCGTGCAGGCGGCGCCAGTGCGCCGGTTGCAGCAGAAGACCCAGGTCTTTCCGCTCGATGTGAAGGCCTCGGTGCGCAGTCGCCTCACCCACTCGCTGGAGGTGCAGGAGACCGGTCGCCAGATCAGCCGCCGTATTCTGGCCGCCTTGCCAGCCGGGATGGTCTGCGAAGGGGCCTTTATCAATCTGGTGGAGATGTCCTGCCTGCTTCATGACGTGGGCAACCCGCCGTTTGGCCACTTTGGCGAGCAGGTGATGAGCCAGTGGCTCGGCGAGATGCTCGATCCCCTCTATCAGCAGGCGCTGGCGCAGCCCCCCTCGACCCAGTGGGCTGAGCTGCGTCAGGATCTGCAACTGTTTGATGGCAACGCCCAGAGCTTGCGGCTGGTGCACAGTCTGCACGAGCTCAATCTGACGCTCGGGCAACTGGCGGCGCTCTGCAAATACCCGCAGCAGCCTCAACCCGGGGTGAGCTATGGCCAACATCATGGCTGGAGCAGCAAACGGGGCATCTTCTTTAGCGAGCAGCCGCTCTACCGTGCCCTCGGCCAGAGTCTGGGATTGGCCCCCGGATGCCGTCATCCGCTGGTCTACATCATGGAGGCGGCCGATGATATCTCCTACTGCATCGCCGATCTGGAAGATGCGGTAGATCGGAGGATCCTGACTCTGGGTGAACTGCTGGCGGCACTGCGAGCTGCTGACCAGAGTGACTACATGGGCACCTTGCTGGATGACGCGCTTGCCAGTGGTCGGGGCTTTTTCCCCCATTTTCGCCAGCAACTTACCCGGGATCTGGTTGCGCTGGCGGCGCAGAGCTATGTCAGCGAACATCAGGCCATTTTGCAGGGCTCCTATCCGCAAGCACTGCTGCATGGTCAGGCGCCGGCGGCGCGGGTGCTCGATATCCTCAAGCAGGTGGCCCGCGAGCTGGTCTTTATGCGCCCCGAAGTGGAAGCGCTTGAGCTGGAGGGGTATGCGGCGCTGCGCGGGGTGCTGACCAGTTATGCCTGTCTATTGGCGCTGCCAGCGCCACAGTTTGCTCGCCTGCTGGCCGGGGAGGGGAGTCAGGCGCTGTTCTTTGCGCGCCGTCTCTATCACCGCCTCTCGGCCCGCCATCTCAAGGCCTATCGATTGGCGATCGCCACCCCGGATCAGCGTTTTGCCTGCCAGAACGAGCAGGAGTGGTATTACCGGGTGCGGTTGCTGCTCGATTATGTCAGCGGCATGACGGATACCTATGTACTGGAAGAGTACCGGCTACTCTCGGGGATCTGATGTGCTGGCATCGTTGCCAGACGGACAGCATAAAATGCCGTAAAAACGTTTAAAAAGGAGCCGCAAGAGGCTTGTTTTAAATTCGGATATTTTTTAGACTTCTGCAACCTGTTCAACTTTTACTCGGTAAGGAGATGAAAATGCAACATCTGATGCTCAATTTTGCATTCTCTCGCGGCACTGCGTGCGGCGTGAAATCTCGTGCTCTTTTACCGCGTGGCGTAAACAGGTAACCCCTGTCTTTTTATCACCCGCGGTTCGTCCCGCAGGGTGATATCCACTTTCTCCGGGAGAACCGCATGTTCAACTGGAGAATGTCATGTCTATCGAACTGGTTTTACTGCGCAGTGTTGAATCCCTGGTCCAGAGAAGGATTGCCCGGGTCGAGCGTCGTCTAGCCGTGGTCAATCTGTCACCTGCCCTGCTGAAAGATATTGGTCTGGAAGGGTTTGAGGGACAGATCGCCCATATCCGCGAAAGCGAGTATCAAACCGGCTTTCGGCTCGGGAATCGAATAACCTGATCCATAGGGGAGGGTAAACGCTCTCCCCGTGGTGACGTGGCAGGCGTAATGCCTGCCATTTTTGTGTTTGCAGGTTGATTTTTTATTCACTTTTCTGTGCCCCGGCACTATCCTCTCTGCCCCGTTTGTGACAGATGCGTATGTTTTCTCGCCTTGTTCCGCCAGGATCGGCAAGATTAGATATGGTGGCCTATCTGTTTTACTCATCAGGACAAGACTTCATGTCACTCTTTCGTCAGCTTTTTCTCCCCCTGTTGCTGCTGTTTTCCGGCCTGCCTGCTGTTGCTGTTCCCCAGTTGGAAAAGGCAGTGGCGGACCACCAGAGTGCGGTTGATGAAGAGTTGGTGGTCGGGGTGCCCCGTGGTGGTTATCCTCCGTTCCTCTATGAACTGCCCAATCAGCGCTATGCCGGTCCGCTCAAGGAGCTGGCCTCGCGTATTGCGGCAGAAATGGGGGTCTCCCTGCGCTATGTCTCCTACAACTCCTATGTGGATGCCCGTGGTGCGCTGAACAGACGCCAAGTTGATGCCTTGATCGGGGTCGAGCTCGATGCGCTCGAGCTGGAGGGGATGAATCATATTGGCTATCTGGGCTCCTACGCCCGCGCCATCTTGATGCGCCATCCGGATCAACGTTTGACCCTGGAACAGGCGCGCAAGCTTCGCTGGGTCTGTATTCGCGGTTTTGGCAGTTGCAATGAGCTGGCGCGACTGGGGATGCCTCATGTGACCGAGCTGGAGAGCCGTGACGAGGCGACCTATATGGTCAAACTGGGGGCGGCCGATGCTTATCTGGCTCTGGGGCCGATCATTGCCATGGAGATGGAGCGGTTGCCTGAGTCGATGGGGATTGTGATCCCGGACTGGATCCCCGGTAGTGCATTGACCATTGCAACCAGTACCCATGACCCGGCGCTGACGGATCGCATCTGGCAGGCCTACCAGCGGATCCCGGTGGCTGATGCCCGGTTGCGGCTGAATCAGGAAGACAGCCGTTTCAAGGCGGGTTTGTTGCTGGAACCAGACGAGGTAGCCTGGTTAAAGAAGAAGAGCAAGGTGGTCAGGTTTGCCGTTGCGCCGTCGTTTGCCGGTATCAGCGAGATTGATGACGAAGGGGTGTTGCACGGCTATGCGGCAGATTTGATGAAGTTGTTGAGTCTGCGCTCGGGGATCCGCTTTGAACTTGAGCCGACCAGCACCTGGCAAGAGTCTCTGGCTCTGCTGAAACAGCACAATGTGGATCTGATCCCCCTGATGACACCGCTCAGGGATCGCGAGGCATTTGCCTCCTTCAGCTCCTCCTACCTTAAATTCGACAGCTATGTGGTATCCCGGCGCGGCGCACGCCCGTTGAAGTCGCTGGCGGAGCTGAAAGGGCGCCTGATTGGTGGCGTGACCGGTTCTTATGAAGCTTCTCTTATCAGCGCCCATGGTGGCAACGTCATTGAAGTGGGCAAGGATACCGAGTTGCTTACCCTGCTTGATACGGGGAAAGCCGAGTATGTGCTGTTGACCATGACCAATCTGGGGCAGCAGGCCATGAAGGGCTTCAACGAAAAGTATCAGGTGGTGCTGAGCTCCCCCGCGTTTTCCGTGCCCATCAGCATGGCCGTTGATATCAGGCAGCCCGAGCTGCTGCGGATCATGGACAAGCTGTTGCTGACCATCACGGATGAGGAGTGGCAACTGCTGGAGCGGCGCTGGCTCAATGTTTCGGTAAATGTCGAATCCGATTACAGCCAGTTCTACAAGTGGCTGGCGCTGGGCGGAGTGGCCTTGTTGACCTGCGGTCTGCTGGTGATGTTCTGGGCCCGCAGCCTGCGTCGCCAGATTGCGCAGCGGAAAATCGCAGAGAGCAAACTCAACGAACAGTTGCTGTTTGTACAGACCCTGCTCAACTCATTGCCGACCATGGTGGCATTGCGCGACAGCGAGCAGCGTATAACCCTCTGCAACCGGGCTTATCGCGATGCCTTTCTCGTTGATGTCAATGGCGAGGCGCTTGACGACCTGCAAAGCATCCCCGAGCCCCTGCGTGCGAGCGTGCTGGAAGAGGAGCGCAGGATATGGCAAAGCGGCCAGGAGCTGGAGGGGGCCGGCAATAGCTTGCGTGCCGATGGCACCCCTTTTCATGTTATCTATGCCAAGCGCCCTTACCGGGACCCCGATGGCAACATGCGGGGTGTGCTGACAGTGCTGACCGATGTCAGCCGTATCAAGGAAGCCGAGGAGCGTGCTCGTCAGGCTGAAACTCGCCTGACCCAGATCACCGACAGCATGCCCGGCGTAGTCTACCAGTATCTGTGGCTGGGGCCGGGCAAGGGACGCTTTCTTTATGCCTCTCAGGGGGCCAACGAGATCCTGGGGGTATCTCATCAGGATTTATTTAACGCTGAATCGGGTGGTGAGGTATTTGGCTTTACCGAACAGGCCCTGCAGGAGTTTGTCAGCAAGGTGGCCAACCATGCCGAGACCCTGGCCCCCCTCGATCTGGAGGTCAAGGTGGAGCGCCCTGACGGGGATCGCTATCTGCAGGTACGCGGCAATTTTGTCCGTCAGGAGCAGCAGGCGCTGATCCTCAACGGGGTGATTCAGGACATCACGGCCCTCAAGCAGCAGGAGCATGAGCTGCGCGAGGCACGTGCTTATGCCGAGCAGGCGATGCAGGCGCGCAGCCGCTTTCTGGCCACCATGAGCCACGAGTTACGCACCCCCATCTCCGGCATGCACGGCATGCTCGAGTTGTTGCAAATGAGCGAGCTCAACGACGATCAACGTTACATGGTGCGTAATGTGGTCACCTCGACCAACAACCTGCTCTATCTGGTCAACGACATACTCGATTTCTCCAAGATCGAGGCGGGTCAGTTGCAACTGCATTGTCAGGTCAGCCGGTTGCAGACGGTGATCTGCGATGCGATCCGTGGCCACGCTACCCTGGCCCATAGCAAAGGGCTCAACGTGACGCTGGAGTGGGGCCAGCATGTACCTGATTGGGCCGATATCGACGGGGTACGGGTCGGTCAGGTGATCTCCAATCTGCTCAACAATGCGGTAAAGTTCACCGAACAGGGGGAGGTCTCCATCCGGGTCAGCTACCTGCGCGATCAGCTTGCTATCAGTATCCGCGATACCGGTATCGGGATTGCCGAGGAGAAACAGGCATTGTTGTTCACTCCGTTTGAGCAGGTGGAGTCCGACATCAATCGCCGCTTTGGTGGTACCGGGCTGGGGCTGGCAATCTGTGATCAGCTGGTGCGCAAAATGGGGGGCGAACTCACCCTGACCAGCAAGGCGGGAGAGGGATCCCGTTTCCGCTTTACCGTGCCGCTGACCAACCCTCAATGGGATGCGCCCCCGCTGGCTGGCACCGAATGGTGGTTTTTCAGCGCCGATGCCAGCCTCGAGGCGGCCATGCGGCGGTTGGGCGCCAAGCTAAGGCATCTGGATGCCAGCCAGCTCAACCGCTCACTGGAAGGGTTGCTGCTGGCTGATCAGCTGTGGTTGGAGCAGGCCCTCGGCGGTGAGTGGCAGGGATGGTTGCAGCATGTCTCATTGAGAGGGATCATAGCGTCACCGAACGAGGCCCTTCGCGGCCGGATCGGCGGTCAGTTGTGGTGGCGATTGGGGCTCTCTCCTCTCTACCCGGACCTGCTGCTGGAGAGTTGTCTCGAACTGCTGCAGGAACGGGTCGCCCCGGTTTTGCCTGCGCTGGCCGACAAGCTGGGAGGACGGGTGCTGGTGGCTGATGATCATCCGGTCAATCGCGCCCTGCTGGCACGACAACTGGCTATCCTCGGAATTGAATCCCAGGTAGTGGAAGATGGCGAAAAGGCGTTGCGGGCCTGGCAGGGGCAGCCATTCTCCCTGTTGCTGACCGATTGCCACATGCCGGTGATGGACGGCTATGCCCTGACCAAGGCGCTGCGGGCTGCGGGCGTGACGGCGCCCATTATTGGGGTGACAGCGGATACCTCGGAAGAGGCCCATGCCCGTATGGTGGAAGCGGGAATGAGTGACATGCTGTTCAAGCCCTACCCGCTGGATACCCTGCGCCAGCTGCTGGCACACTGGCTCGCTGAGTCGGTACCGGCGGGCGGTACAGCGGTGACGGCGGTCGATGATGTGCTGGCCGTTCAGGCTGAACGCTGGTTGACCCTGTTTGGCGATGAGCCGACGGCGCGGGCGATGGCGGCGGAATATCTCGACTCCAATCGTCAGGATGGGGCTCATATGATGGCTGCGCTGGCTTGCCATGATTTCAACGTACTGGTAGAAACTGCCCACCGGATCAAGGGGGCAGCCCGCATGGTCGGGCTGCAGGAGCTGGCCACACAGGCTGCCAGGCTGGAGTCGGCTGCCAGATTGAAGCAGCTTGAGGAACTGGATGAGCTGACCGGCAAGGTGCAGCTATTGATGACGGCGATCGCCCACGACATTGGATTATGGCTCGATGAAAAAAGCACAACATGAGTTGGTCATTATGGTCGTGGAAGACCATGGATTTCAGCGCAAGGCGCTGCTGCACCAGGTCCGCAGCCTGGGTTACCAGAATCTGCTGGAGGCGGCCGATGGTGCCGAGGCGCTGGTGCTGAGCCAGCAACACGCCGTCGATATCCTGTTTTGCGACCTGCGGATGCCGGGCATGGATGGCATGGCGCTGCTGCGCCGCCTGTCATTGGGCGGTTTTCGCGGGGGGATTATCCTCTCCAGCGCCCTTGAAGACGATGTGGTGGAGGCCGTGTTGCGGATGAGTGCCGCCTATGGCTTGCAGGTGCTCGGCCGCATAGAGAAACCCTCTACCCAGCAGCAGCTCAAGCTGCTGATCGATGCCTGGTCACCCCGGGAGGAGCCTGCCAGGGAGGAGGAGGGGCACAGGATCGGCCTGGATGAGTTGTGCAGTGCACTCGAGCAGGATCAGTTGCTGCCCTGGTATCAGCCCAAGGTGAGCTTTGCCTCCGGCGAGTGGGTCGGGATGGAGGCGCTGGCCCGCTGGCAGCACCCGGAGTACGGCCTGATCTCTCCGGGGCGTTTTATTCCACTGGCGGAGCGCAACGGACTGATCGATCAGTTGACTGAAGTGATCATCGGCAAATCCCTTAGTGATGGTCACTTGTGGGAAGAGACCGGACTCTCGCTCAATCTGTCGATGAACCTCTCCACTACCTCGCTGATCGAGGGCGATCTGTGCAACTCCCTGATCAATCAGTGTCAACGCTGGAGCATCAACCCCGAGCTTATCACCCTGGAGGTGACCGAGAGCGCCTTTGTACAGGATCTGGGCAAGTCGCTGGAGGTGCTGACCCGGCTGCGGATGCACGGCTTTGGCCTCGCCATTGATGACTTCGGTACCGGCTACTCCTCCATGCAGCAACTGGCGCTGCTGCCCTTTACCGAACTGAAGCTGGATCGCTCCTTTGTCGACCGCTGTTTTGAAGACCCATCCCGTCTGGCCATTATCGAGTCCAGTATCGAGCTGGCGCGCAAGTTGGGCCTCAAGTCGGTGGCTGAAGGGGTAGAGGATGAGCAGACCTGGCGGTTGCTGGCAAAGTTGGGCTGCGATGTTTGTCAGGGGTTCTTCTCTGCCAGACCGATGCCACGCAGCGAGTTGCAAGAGTGGCACCGGGCTTGGCAAGATAGATTGCCTACACTGATATCTATCTGATTCTGTTGGCTGGATCCCTCCGTTTGAACAAGGATGTTCATGAAAATCTCAAGCAAGTTGCTGCTCAGCTTCGGTTTTATCAACCTGCTGATCCTGCTCTCCTCCGCGCTGGTCTATTACCGGCTGACCCAGATCAATCAGGCCCAACACACCCTGTTGGAGCAGGCGCTGCCCGCTCTGCAGCGGGATGAGGCGAGCCAGAAAGCACTGGTGGCCACCGTTTCTGCCCTGCGTGGCTATCTGATCCTCGGCAAGGATCCGGCTCAGGCTTCCCGCCTCAAGCTGGAGTGGGAGTCGGCCTGGCAGGCCATCGCCCATCAGGCCTTCAGCCCGGCGCTCGCCAAGTCTCTCGAGACCTTCAAAAGCCATCAGGAGAAGGTGTGGACCATAGCCCAGAGCGAAGAGAATCTGCCCGCTCATACCCTGATGTTGCAGGAGGCGGGTCCGCTGGCAGAGGCGGCGCTCGATCAGCTGCAATCCTTTGCCAATGAAGAAGTTGGCACTCCGCAGGATCAACTCGCTGGCGATCGTCGCATGTTGCTCAAACAGGTGGGAGATGCCTACAACAGCCTCGCCAATTCCCTCTCCGCCCTGCGGGATTTTCTTATCTCAGGCGATCCCGAATACCGCAGCAAATATCAGGATTACTACCAGTTTCATCAGCAGCGAGTGGCTGAGGTGAAACAGCAAGCCGCGCTCTTTACCGAGACCCAGCAGAGTCTCTGGCAGCTGTTTGAAGAGATGGCGACCCCCTTCTCCGAGCTGGTGGGGCAGGTGATCGAGAAGCGCCAGGCGCCGGATTGGGATCAGGCCAACTACCTGATGGCCACCGACATCGAGCCGATGCAGTCCAGCCTCAGCGAGCAGTTGGTCCAGCAGGTGGGGAAAACCCGTGCCGAGGTGGATCAGATTTCGGCGCAGATGACCGGAGCCGGGAGGGCTATCAACCAGACTCTACTGTTGGCTACCTGCAGCGCCATCGTGCTTGGCATGCTGGTCGCCTGGCTCTTTAGCCGTCGTCTGACCCGTGACATTGCCTGTTTGGTGACCCGGGCGGGGCAGGTTGCGGATGGCCGGCTGGCGGCCGAGCCCTTGCCAATCACAGGGCAGGATGAGTTGGGAGAGTTGACTGGTTCCATCAACCGGATGTCTGCCCAGTTACATCATCTGGTCGGGGAGTTGCAGGGCGCAGTGGGACAGGTCGAAGAGGCCTGTCTTGATGTGGGCAACACAACCAGAGCCATAGTGGCGGATCTGACGGAGCAGGATCAGCGGGTCGATGCGGTGGCGGCAGCTATCGATCAGATGTCGGTCAGTGCCCGTGATGTGGCTGGCAACATTGCCGGTGTGGCGGATAGTGCCCAGCAGGTGCAGCAGCAGACCCGTCAGGGAGAGGCTGCGCTGGCGCGAATGAGCGATACCATGCAGCAGATTGCCGCCATGATTGGGCAGGCCAACGAAGCCATGGGGCTGCTGGAGCATCAGAGTGAACAGGTGGGGCAGATCACCGAGGTGATCGCCACCATTGCGGAGCAGACCAATCTGCTGGCACTCAATGCGGCGATAGAAGCGGCACGGGCAGGCGAGCAGGGGCGCGGTTTTGCGGTGGTGGCCGACGAGGTGCGCCAGCTGGCGACCCGCACCCATCAATCAACCGCCGAGATCAGCCAGACTATTGCAGCCATCTCCCGGCAGACTCGCCAGACGGTGAGTACCGTCAGCAGCGGCACCCGGCTGGTGGAGCAGGGGCGGGATGCCGTTGGATTGGTGACCGATACCCTGAGTGCCATGAACGAGCTGGTGCACTCGCTGTCGGGCCAGCTGCAGGCCATTTCGGTGGCAACCGAGCAGCAGTCGCGGGTGGCCGCCGAGGTAGCCGGAACGGTCGATGACATTGCTGCGCTCAGTCGGCAATCCTGTCTGCGCAGTCAGCAGGGGGAGGAGATCGTAGCCAGACTGGCTGGCGATACCGGCAAGCTGAAGGCGGTCATCGCCCGCTTTGATCTTGACGCGTGAGATGGCGGGATCATCCCGCCATTGCGATTTATCGTGCCGTCTGGCCCGTGGGTTTAGTCCAGACGTCTGAAGGTGTGGTTGTCGAAGCTGCTGGTGGTCTCCCGGTTGAGCAGGCTGACCAGCAAAATCGCACGTTTCTCTCCATCCGGCTCCATATAGATGGCTTCGAAGCCGGCAAGCGGCCCCTCTTCAATCAGCACCTTGTCGCCCGAGCAGGGCAGGCTGGCGTAGCTGGCTCTCGCCTCGTCGCTGTCATCGCGGCTCATCAGCTGATAGACCAGCTTGCTGCTGATGGGGGTCCATTCACTGCCAAAGTGGATGATTCTGCTGATGCCGCGGGTCGATTTCAGGGTGACCGGTGTCACCTCTTCCAAATCGACAAAGATAAACAGGTAGTTGGGGAACATGGGTTCCCGTACCGGAACTCGCTTGCCCCGGCGCAGCTTCTCGATCTCCACCATGGGGTAATAGGATTCGATACCCTGGGCATCGAGGTGGGCGCGGGCGCGGGCCTCTTCTTTTGGCTTGCAGTAGGCCAGATACCATTTTTTCATGTTATGAGTATGTTCGTGTTGCCGTGCTCGCGGATATGATAGCGGCGCCAATAAAAAAGGCCACGCATTGCGTGGCCTTTTTTGCCGAGTGAGCAATTACCAACCTTTTACCAGGCCGCCTTTGAACAGCTCGAGACCTTTCTTGTAGACATCATCGGTCTGGAAAGCTTGTACGAACTGTTTGACCTTCTCGTCATCCTTGTTGTTGTCGCGGGCGACGATCAGGTTGACGTAGGGGGACTCTTTGTCCTCAACAAACAGGCCGTTCTCGGTCGGGGTCAGACCAATCTGACCGGCGAAGGTGTTGTTGATGATGGCTAAGTCCACGTCTTCCAGCGAGCGCGGCAGTTGGGCTGCTTCCAGCTCGACAATCTTGAAGTTGCGCGGGTTGCTGGCGATATCCAGCACGGTGGCTTCCAGACCGGCGCCATCCTTCAGGGTGATCAGACCCTGTTTGGCCAGCAGGATCAGGGAGCGGCCCAGGTTGGTCGGATCGTTCGGCACCGCGATCTGGGCGCCATCTTGCAGCTCGCTCAGCGTCTTGATCTTCTTCGAGTAACCAGCGATCGGGTAGACAAAGGTGTTGCCAACCGGCACCAGCTTGAAGCCGCGATCACGCACCTGCGCATCCAGATAGGGTTTGTGCTGGAAGGCGTTGACGTCGATGCTGCCATCGTTCAGCGCCACGTTCGGGGTGACGTAGTCGGAGAAGTTGACCACCTCGACGGTCAGACCGTATTTCTCTTTGGCGACCTTGGCAGCCACTTCAACCAGTTCGGTCTCGGGGCCGGCAATAGCGCCCACTTTCAGAACCTTGCTCTCTTCTTTTTGACCGCAACCGGCCAGAACCAGACCAGCCAGCAGGGCAGCCGCAACGGATTTGATGCCAAATTTCATAAAACCTCCTGTCAGAAATCGACGATTAACGATGATCACATTTGTTGACCAGGCGCTCACCCGCGCTCTGGATAAGTTGAACCAGTACTACCAGGATAACCACGGTCACCAGCATGACGGTCGGGTCAAAGCGCTGATAACCATAACGAATACCCACATCCCCCAGACCGCCGCCACCGATGGCCCCGGCCATGGCCGAGTAGTTCACCAGCGTGACTAGGGTAATGGTGACGCTGTTGAGGATGCCGGGCAGAGCCTCGGGCAGCAGCACCTTGGTGATGATTTGCAGCGGTTTGGCGCCCATCGCCTTGGCCGCTTCCAGCAGGCCGTCCGGCACTTCCATCAGGGCCCCTTCCACCAGACGGGCAATGAAAGGGATGCAACCGACAGTCAGCGGCACGATGGCAGCGATGGTGCCGATACTGGTGCCGACAATCAGCCGGGTTAGCGGAATGATGGCGACCAGCAGGATGATAAAGGGCACCGAGCGACCCACGTTGACCACCATACCCAGAGTACGGTTGAGCAAGGGGTTGGCCAGGATCTGGCCCGCCTTGGTCACGTGCAGTGCCACGCCGAGCGGCAGACCCAGCAGGCAGCCGAACAGAGCGGAGGCAAACACCATGATCAGGGTGTCGCCCAGGGCCGTGATGAGCAGATTAATCATGGCTTCGGACATAACCCATTACCTCCAGCTGAATGTGGTTGTCGATAAGGAACTGCTGGGTGGCCTCGCATTGGGCTTCATCCCCGAACAGCTCGGCCAGCAGGAAACCGAATTTGACGCCACCGGCGTATTCGATGTCTGCGCTCAGAATGCTGATATCGATATTGAAACGGCGGCTCGCCTCGGAGATCAGCGGCGTATCGACCGTGCTGCCGGTAAAGCCGAGCTTCACCAGCGGGTAGCTGCCCGGCACCCGCTCCGCACTCATCCGATCCTGATACTCCTGCGGTACCTCCAGATGGATGGTGGAGTGGATGAAATCCCGCGCCAGCTGGGTCTTGGCATTGCTGAAGAACCAGGCCACTTCGCCCTGTTCGATCAGACGGCCGTCGCTGATGATGGCCACTTCGTCACAGATCCCCTTCACCACATCCATCTCGTGGGTGATGAGCAGGATGGTGAGCCCCAGCTTGACGTTGATCTCCTTGAGCAGGGTCAGGATCGAGCGGGTGGTCTGCGGGTCGAGGGCCGAGGTGGCCTCGTCGCAGAGCAGTACCTTGGGGGCCGGAGCCAGTGCGCGGGCAATGGCGACGCGCTGTTTCTGACCGCCGGAAAGCTCGGACGGATAGGCTTGGGCACGGGCTTCCAGCCCGACCAGCGCCAGCAGCTCGGCAACCCGTTGCTGGATCTTCTCTTTGCTCCAGCCTGCCAACTCCAGCGGAAAGGCGATGTTGGCAAACACGGTGCGGGAGGCAAGCAGGTTGAAGTGCTGGAAAATCATCCCGATCTGGCGGCGAGCCTGGGTCAGATCCCGTTCGCTCAGGGCGACCAGATCCTGGCCATCAACGATGACTTGGCCCTCTGTCGGGCGCTCCAGCAGGTTGACACAACGAATGAGGGTACTCTTGCCGGCACCGGAGGCACCGATCACCCCGAAAATTTTGCCTTGGGGTACATGCAGACTCACATCACGCAGGGCGTGCACGGCGTCACTGCCTGTACCGTAGACTTTGTTGAGACCGATCAACTTAATCATGGATTCTTCCGTGCTAACAGCCTTAAAGCACAGGGCGCTACAGGCGGGGAAATTGGGCAGAGGTTCCACTGGGTTACTCTGTCATCATGGAGGATGATGCTAAGATGTCTGGATGGCCATGTCAACGCATGTTTTTACGTCTAGACGTCTAAAAAAGTGATAAGGATTTCTGTCAGGCGGATAACGATCAGGATGGTATTGTTGCTCTTCCAGATCCTGTTTCGTCCCTGCGGCACATTACCGAATTAAAGATGGTTTATGCCGGGTAAATGCTGGTTTTATTAGTGTGCCAGCCCGTTTCTGTTCACATCGGCTATCGAGCCTGATGCTCCTCCATCGTTACACAAATTGCTGCACAAATCGTTCCCTATTCGTGACCGGATCACCTGATCGCCATTTTGTCGGCGTCAACCTTGATGCAGCGCAAGGGGGGCACGGATAGGGATTGGGTCGGTGGCGCCGGTTTTTTATACTGATGATGTCGACAAGCATGGAGGGCAGTGCGATGAGATTCCAACAGATCAAAGAGTTGCTGCACTATCTTGAGCAGGTTCACCACCAGCTCGGACTCTGTTACGGGCGTTTGATCAGTCAGGTGGACAGCGAACGCAGCCGGATGTTGCTGGTCTATCTGCAAGGGCGTGAGGATGCGGCCAGTGCCCATCTGCACGAATATGCCGCTCAGCTGGGAGAGGCGGTCAGGGAGACCTGGCTGAACCAGAGTTTCAGCGAGGATATGCTGCCTGCCATTACCCGCTTCGAGCTGCCGGCATCAGTCCAGACCCAGGATATCGTCACTCAGGTATGCCGTTGGGAAGAGCAGCTGGTGAGCGAACTGAGTCATCTGGCCCGGGAGTGCCCGACACCGGCCACCACCGCATTGCTCGAGAATCTGGCCAAGCTGGAGCAGACCCGCCTGACCCGACTGGTGCACGGAGTGCACCGACTCGACGACATGTAGCGGGTGATAAGCGCCAAACTCGCAAGATGACCGCAAAACAAAAGGGCCCGGCAGCAGTGCCGGGCCCTTTCCATTGGTATCTGCTGACTTGCAGTGAGCGTCGGTCAGCCCTGCTGCTCGGCCGCGTAGAGGGCGGCCCCGATAATGCCCGCCTGATTGAGGCTGGCTGCCGGAATAAGCGGCGCCCGGGTCTCGATGCGATCGACAAACTTATCCAGCTTGGCTGCGCTGCCGCCCCCCAGAATGAAGAGGTCGGGGGAGAAGAGAAACTCGAGGCGCGCCAGATACTTGTTGAAACGCTTGCCCCAGCGGTTCCAGGAGAGATCTTCCCGTTTGCGCGCCGCATCGGAGCAGTAGTGCTCGGCGACCATTCCTTCCAGCATCAGATGGCCCAGCTCGGTGTTGGGCAGCAGATGGCCGTTGACGAAGATGGCGGTGCCGATGCCGGTGCCGACCGTGATGAGGATGATGACCCCCTTGCGATCCTTGCCGGCCCCAAAGCGCATCTCGGCCAGACCGGCGGCATCGGCATCGTTCAGCACATAGCAGGGCTTGCCGGTGACATCGGCAAACAGATGCTCGGCGTCGGTTTCGATCCAGCTCTTGTCGATGTTGGCGGCACTCTTGGCAACCCCGTTGTGGATGGTGGCGGGAAAGCCACAGCCCACCGGCCCTTTCCAGTCGAAGTGTTCGACCAGCGCCTTGAGGGTATGGGCGATGGCGGCCGGGGTGGCCGGTTGCGGTGTGGCAATGCGATGGCGCTCGCCAATCAACTCGCCGGTTTTGGTATCGACCAGACAGCCCTTGATCCCCGAGCCTCCAATATCCACTCCCAACATATGCATCTGTGTTGTCCTTGTTGTGTGCCGACCAGTTTGCAGTGACCACGCTGTTATGGGCACTGCAGGTCGGCAGAGCATGAAAAAAGTGCTGCAATCCGGCAAGGGGCAGATCACTTATGCGTGATCCGACAGACCTTTTTCGATGCAGCGGATCAGCAAACGGGTCTTCTTGTTCTCTTCATCCTGACGCCGGGCAAGGGTGGCTAGCGCCCATTCGATATGTTCGGCCACCATGGGCTCGGCGGTGGTCAGCCCCAGTTGCAGGGCGGCGATCACCTCGGGAGTCGCCGGGCCATTGCCCAGGGCGACCGCCAGATTGCGGCGCCAGCGCTGGTAACCGATGCGGCGGATCGGGCTCCCTTCGGTTTGTTTGAGGAAATCGCTCTCGCTCCAGCACCACAGCGCCAGCAGGGGCGGGCGGTGCAGGCTGGGGCGGGGGCTAAAATCGGGTTCCGGGCTAGCATCTGCGTAGCGATTCCAGGGGCAGATAAGCTGGCAGTCGTCGCAGCCGTAGATGCGGTTGCCCATCAGGGGCCGGAACTCTTCCGGAATAGGGCCATCATTCTCGATGGTGAGATAGGAGATGCAGCGGCGGCCATCCACCACATAGGGGGCGACAATGGCGCCGGTCGGGCAGATGTTGATGCAGGCGACACACTTGCCGCACTGCTCCTTCTCCACTGGCTGGTCGAGCGGCAGCGGCAGGTTGAGCAACAGCTCACCGAGAAAGAAGAAGGAGCCAGCCGATTCGTTGAGCAGCAGTGAGTGTTTGCCAACCCAGCCGAGGCCCGCCTTGGCCGCCAGTGGCCGCTCGAGGATGGGGGCGGAGTCAACGAAGGGGCGCCACTCACCCAAGGTCTCTTCAGTGCCTTGAAACAGCTCGGCGCAGCGCGCTTCGATGCGATCACCCAGCTGTTTGAGCCGGTTGCGCAGCACCTTGTGGTAGTCACGGCCGAGAGCATAGCGGCTGATGTAGCCTAGGGTCGGATCGCGCAGGGTAGCGGCGAAGCCCGCCTCGAACGGCAGGTAGTTCATCCGCACCGACAACACCCGCACCGTGCCCGGCAACAGCTCGTGGGCGCGCGCGCGCATCATGCCGTGGCGCGCCATGTAATCCATGCTGCCGTGATAGCCCGCATCCAGCCAGGCCTGCAATCTCGGCTCTTCGATACGCAGATCGGTGTCTGTGATGCCCGCCTGGTCAAAACCTAGCTCCCGTGCCCAGAGCTTGATATCGTGGGCCAGCTGGTGGAAGTCAGGTGCACTCATGCGGCTTGGCCTGGCCGGAGTTTGCTGGCGTGGGTCGATTGATAAGAGGCGGGAGCCGTCATGGTAGAGATCATCAGGGGCGCGTTGGGCACAAAAGAGGGGGGCAGTTTACCACAGGGGTTGTGGCAGACTGAACAGATCCGCGCACTGGAGCGCAACTGGGCCGCGCGCGAGGGGCAACCTCTCTATGCCCTGATGGAGCGAGCCGGTGCTGCGCTGCGCACCTATGCCACCCTGCATTGGCCCGACAGTCGCTGCTGGTGGATTTTCGTCGGCCCCGGCAATAACGGCGGTGATGGCTATGTGCTGGCCCGCCTTGCCCGCCAGATTGGCATCGAGGTGGTGGTGATTGCCGCCAGAGCACCCGACCAGCTGAAGGGGGATGCCAGACGGGCCGCCGATGAGTGGCTGGCGGCCGGTGGCCGGGTCTGGCTGGCCGAGCAGTTTGATGGGGCCCGGCACTCAGCCCCGGATCTGGTGGTCGATGCTCTGCTTGGCACCGGCGTCAACACGCCCCTCTCGCCACTACTGACAAAGATCGTCGCAACAATCAATGGCTTGGTTGTGCCCGTGCTGGCGGTGGATCTCCCCTCCGGCCTCAACGGCGATACCGGCCGTGCCATGGGGGCCGTGGTGCAGGCCACTCGCACCCTCACCTTTATCGGTATCAAGCAGGGGATGCTCACCGGCGACGGGGTGGATTGCGTCGGCCAGCTCGACTGTGATCCCCTTGGCGTCACGCCGGATGACACTATGCTGCCCGCCATCTGGCGTATCGATTATCCGCTGCTCAGCACGCAGCTTACCCCGCGCCCGCGCGCTTCCCACAAGGGCTCTTATGGCAAGGTGCTGCTGGTGGGGGGCAATCGCGGCATGCAGGGGGCCATCGTGCTGGCGGCCCGCGCCTGCCTGCGGGCGGGGGCCGGGCTGGTGCGGGTGTGTCAGCATCCGGAACATCCGCCGGTCAGTCTCTATCAACCGGAGCTGATGAGCCTCACCAGCGCTGATGACAAGGGGTGGGCGTCGGTGCGGGTCATTGGCCCCGGCCTCGGTCAGGATGAGTGGGGAGGCGCGCAAATCGCCCGTTATCTCACCGAACGGCTGCCACTGGTTTTGGACGCCGATGGATTGAATTGGCTGGCGCAATCTCCCCGCCATCAGGATAATTGGGTGCTCACGCCCCATCCCGGCGAAGCTGCGCGACTGCTGGGATGCACCATTGCCGACATTGAAACCGACCGGTTTTCCGCCGTGCAGGCGCTGCAGCGGCGCTATGGCGGTGTGGTGTTGTTAAAAGGGGCGGGGACACTTATTTATGACGGCGAGCGGGTCGCACTCTGTTGTGAAGGCAACCCAGGCATGGCAAGTGGCGGCATGGGCGATCTGTTATCTGGTATAATCGCCGCCCTTTTGGCCCAGGGCTGGTCTGCCACCATGGCAAGCTGGCTGGGCGCCGTGATCCACGGCGAGGCTGCAGATCAGGCCGCCGCTGACGGCGAACGGGGCATGCTGGCGTCAGATCTGCTGCCGCTGATCCGCAAACTGGTTAATCCCGACACCATTACAAGTTAAAAAGAAGAACATGGCAAAACAGTTGATGATGACACTGCCGGACGAGGCAGCAACCGTGGCACTGGGTGGCCGTCTGGCACAGGCCTGCCAGCAGGCGACCACAGTGTTTTTGCATGGCACGCTTGGTGCTGGTAAAACCACTCTGACACGCGGCTGGGTGCAGGGCCTTGGCCATCAGGGCAAGGTAAAAAGCCCGACCTATACCCTGGTCGAGCCCTATGAGCTCGATGGCTGGCAGGTCTATCACTTCGATCTCTATCGTCTGGCTGATCCGGAAGAGCTGGAGTTCATGGGCATTCGGGACTATTTTGCCGCCAATACTCTCTGTCTGGTGGAGTGGTCCGAGAAGGGCGAGGGCTGGTTACCGGCTCCTGACCTTGAAATTACCCTTACTTATGTAGGCGAGCAGCGCGAGGCTCTGATAGAGGCCCGCACTGCTATTGGCGAAGCCATTCTGGAACGGTTGTCATCTACGTGCGCTTGATCCTTGTTATTGCTCTCTCCTTGATGGCGTTACCCTCCTGGGCGAATCAGCTCAAGAGTGTGCGAATCTGGCCATCACCGGATAACACCCGGGTGGTGCTCGATATGAGCAGTGCCCCCAACTACAACTACTTCACCCTGGCTGGCCCCGATAGATTGGTGATCGATCTGAAAGGGGCGAGCAATGCCACCAATCTGGCCCGGGTCGAGAACAACAGCGAGCTGGTGCGCAAGATACGTGAGAGCACTCCGCTGGAGAAGGGGGGCCTGCGGCTGGTGCTTGATCTCAGCTCCGCCATCAAGCCGGTGGTCTTTCCGCTGGCACCAGCCGGGCCCTATGGTCACCGTCTGGTGATCGATCTGCCTTATGAAGAGAAGCGCTCGGCGGCTGCGGTGCAATCCACGCCCGTCGGTGGCAAGGGCAGGGGGGTGGTGATTGCCATCGACCCGGGCCACGGTGGGGAAGACCCGGGTTCCATCGGTCCGCGTCGTACCTATGAGAAGCGAGTTACGCTGGCAGTCTCCCAGAAGCTGGCGGCGCTGATCGACCGCGAGCCGGGGATGCGCGCCGTGCTGACCCGTCGTGGCGACTATTTCGTCGACCTCAACAAGCGTTCCGAGATTGCCCGCAAGGCCAAGGCGGATCTGCTGGTGTCGGTCCATGCGGACAGCTTCCATAACTCCACTCCGCGCGGCGCCTCTGTCTGGGTCCTCTCGACCAACCGTGCCAACCGCGAGATGGGCAGCTGGCTGGAGAAGCAGGAGAAGCAGGGCGAGCTGCTGGGCGGGGTCGGCAAGGTGTTGGCGGAATCCGATCCCAATCCCTATCTGGCGCAAACTTTCCTAGACCTTTCCATGGACAAGTCCCGTGCCGAAGGCTACGACGTCAGCCGTCAGATCCTGCGCTCATTGGGCAAGGTTGCCCGACTGCACAAGAAGGCCCCGGAGCATGCCAGTCTGGCTGTGCTGAAGGCGCCGGATATTCCCTCGGTGCTGGTCGAAACCGGCTTTATCTCCAACCATGCGGAAGAGAAGCTGCTGGCTACCTCAAGCTATCAGGATCAGCTGGCCCGCGCCATTTTCGAGGGGATCCGCAACTACTACCGCGCCCACCCGACCAAGGGAGCCATGTTGACCGGCAAGGGACAGGCGAGCAGGCCTGCCGCGACCACTCGCTCTGCACCGGTAGCTTCGCAGCCGGTGAGCCAGCCCAAGCCAGTGCAGTCGCAGCCGGTGGTGACCAATAAGATGCCAGCGACAGTACGTGACGGCGCGGCTGCGACCGGTTCAGGTGCCGGGGTGATCAAGCCCTATTCGGAGGCTGCGCAAGATTCTGGTGCGCCGGTTAGCAATGTGGGCGACTATGACAAATCTCGGATGCTCCGCCATGTGGTCAAACGGGGCGAGAGTCTCTCTCGCCTTGCCGAGAAGCATGGAGTGAGTCAATCCACTTTGGTAGAGATCAACCAGCTGCGCAGCCGGGATATTCAGATTGGTCAGACCATCTATATTCCCCAGCAGGGGCAGAGCCGCGCTGCCGCCCCCGTTCGCAGTGATGACAAGTCGCAGATGATCCGCCATGTGGTCAAGCGGGGGGAGAGTCTCTCCCGCCTTGCCGAGAAGCATGGGGTGAGTCAGGCGCGACTGGTAGAGATCAACAAGCTCAAATCGCGGAATATTCAGGTAGGGCAGGTGCTCTACATTCCGCAAAACTGACGCGCGGGAGCGGGTGATACCGCTCTCGCTGTTAGCCAATACCATCAGCAAGATTGAAATTCAGGAGCAAGTGATGCCGATCCGTATATTACCCCCCGATTCTGGCCAACCAGATTCCGGTTGGTGGAGAGGTGGTGGAGCGGCTCTCTATCCGCAAGATTGAAATTCAGGAGTAAGT
>NZ_JAAKRF010000018.1:0-71783 GCF_049173005.1 Aeromonas sp. 602658
TGCCAGTTTAAAAGTCAGCGAGTAATCGCGCTGTGTCCGTTTCACACCTTGTCCCATCGGGTTCTCCATTTATTGGGAGGAAAGGTGTAAACCATATTCAGGACGGGACATGGCGATCAAAAAAGCCCGTCACCAAGGTGACGGGCTTTTCATGGCATAGAACCAGAGCGCAAGGTGATACGATTAAAGCACCTTGGCGATCGCCTCGCACAGGGGATCGATATTGGCGCGGGTAATTCCGGCCACGCTGATCCGGCCTGAGCCGACGATGTAGATGGCAAATTCGCTCTTGAGGCGCTCCACCTGATCCTTGGTGAGACCGGAGAAGGAGAACATGCCGTTCTGCTCGCGGATAAAGCTGAAATCCTGGCTCACGCCGAGGGCAGCCAGCTTCTCTACCAGCAGCTCGCGCATCTCGCGAATACGCACCCGCATGGCGGCCACTTCTTCGACCCACTCGGCATAGAGAGCCGGATCGCTCACCACGGCGGTGACCACAGCGGCGCCGTGTGACGGCGGGTTGGAGTAGTTGGCACGGATCACGGTCTTGACCTGAGTGAAGGCCACATCGGCAATCTCCTTGGTCGCGCTCACCAGCGTGAAGGCGCCGACCCGCTCGTTATAGAGGCCGAAGTTCTTGGAGAAGGAGCTCGCCACCAGCAGCTCGTCATGGCACTCGGCGAAGATACGCAGGCCTTCGGCATCCTCTTCGATACCACGGGCAAAACCCTGATAGGCGAAGTCAAACAGCGGCAACCAGCCGGCAGCAGCACTCTGCTTGGCCAGCGCGCGCCACTGATCGCTAGTGGGGTCGATACCGGTCGGGTTGTGGCAGCAACCGTGCAGCAGCACCAGCTCACCCGGCTGCACTTCGGCCAGCGAGGCCTGCATAGCGGCAAAGTCGAGTCCCTTGGTGGCGGCGTCGTAGTACTTGTACCACTTGACGGTCAGGCCCGCGGCCTGGAATACGCTTACGTGGTTGGCCCAGGTGGGATCGGAGATCCAGATGGTCTTGGCCAGACCGTTGCGCACCACGAATTCGGCCGCGATACGCAGGGCACCGGTACCGCCCGGCGCTTGCGCGGTCTTGGCGCGACCGCTGGCAACCAGCGCAGAGTGCTGCCCGAACAGCAGTTGCTGCACGATGCGGCCATATTCGATATTGCCTTCAATACCGAGGTAGTTCTTGGTCTTCTCGTCGGTCAGCAGCTTCTGCTCGGCTTTCTTGACACAGTGAAGAATGGGGGTGGCACCGGACTCGTCCTTGTAGATCCCTACGCCCAGATTGATCTTGTGGCTGCGAGAGTCAGCACGGAAGGCTTCGGTCAGGCCCAGGATCGGATCCGCTGGGGCGGCAACAACCTTTTCAAACATGGTATTCCCTGTATTCCGTTGAGTTCGTTGGGTGGCAAAGCGGCTTGATAAACAAAAGCGCTCATCTGGCGAGCGCTTCGTCAACTCTTTATATCACCGCGTTCAATGGGGGAAAACCGCTTTTTGGCTTGCTTTCAGGCCAATTTCAACCAACGGCATGCCATGCTGGCGCCAGCGCACACACCTCGGCCGACAAGCCACCATTGGACTCAACCAAACCGCTACAAACTGCTAACAATGGCTTGGGGATCCGGCTCGGCTCCCAGTGCCTAGCCTCAGTCAAAGGTTGGGCATACGCGCTGAGAATGGGGGCCAGATCACGGGGCAACCACCAGCTGGCCGGACGCCCCAGCCGCTGGGCCAGCGCCTGCAGCCGATCCACCCCGGCAGGATCGAGGGAGGTGAGATGACTCCACAGCACATTGGGGGGCAAGGCGGCCACTACCTGCTGCAAGGCGAGAGGAGCCGATGGTGGGGCCCACACCAGCAAGGTGCCAATATCAAGGGACATCTCGGCAAAGGCGCCGACGCTATCGGTGGTGATCACCCGCTCGATACTCCCCTCCCCCCACAGGATCTTGCCAAGACCCGCCAGTGTGCGCTCGGGTAGGGCCACCTCCCCCAGCGCCTGCAACCAGGGGGCAGCATCGATCAGGGTGCCGCCACTGAAAAAGAGGCTGAACGGCTGGGCGGCGCGCAAGCGCAACAGCTGATCGGCACAGAGCCGGATCCCCTTGTCCTCGAAATCGATCTGCTCGTTGGGGGTGAAGTTCACCTCGCTCTTGCGATAGAGCGCCGCCAGCACCCGCTCGTTGACCTGCTCCCCCAATTGCCAGCCCTGAGCATGCAACCACTCCTCTGGCTCGGGGGGAGCGGTGGCGATCTCGGCCAGCATCAGCTCGCGGGTGAGGTAGCGCCGCCCGGCCGGGGTGAGCTCATAGCTGTGGTTGCCATGGGCGAGCAGCAGCTGGTTATCCTTGAGCAGGCCCACCAGCGGTTGCCACTGGCGGCCACGGATCACCACAGGTGAGTGGCTCAACAACTGCTGCGCCAGTGCCCGCCATTCGGGGTGACTAAAGTCGATCAATTACAATCCATCCCTGTCAGTGCTCAATCGGATAAACAGCCTGAAAAGGTACCGTTACAGGCCGATGACGCCAAGCCTCCCGCGCCAATTACGTGACCTCGCTCCCTGCAATGTTCCCCAAACAGAAGAGCCCACCGTGGGGTGGGCTCTTCCTTGGATAACACTCGATACTTATTCGACGTTGAGGCGCAACTCGGCATCGTGCCAACCCAGTGGCAGGGTCAGCAGCTGATCGATCAGCTCCCGGCGATCGGATTTCTCCAGATAGGCGAGATAGAGCGGACGGCTCAGCGGCTGGCCCCCCTCCACCAGATGGAGCGCCCCCTTCTCGAGGAAGGGGCTGACCATCCGCCGTGGCAGGTAGGCAGCACCACCGTTGGCCAGCACGAACTGCAACGCCATGCTGGCGGAGCTGGAGTGCAGCACCGGGGTCTTTTGCAGGCTCTGCAAGCGGCTGGGTTGCGGCTCGAAGCTGGTGCCCCAGTCGAGGTGGATGTGCGGCATCTGCATCAGGTTGTCGGCATTGGCGGCCGGATCCCGGCTCACCAGCTCGAACACCAGCTCACCGATGGGATGCAGGGCAATCTCGTCGATCTTGGTGGGCTCGGAGAGCAGGGCCAGATCGAGGGAGCGCTCCAGCAACTGGCGGCAGAGGTGCTCGCGGGAAGCCGTTTCCAGCCGCACCGCCAAACCGGGCGCCAGCGCATAGATGTGATTGAGCCAGTCGTTGAAATCAAGCTCCCAGAACACCGCGGGCGCGCCGATAGCCAACTGCTGGCTGAATCCTGGCGAGAGCGCAACATCCTGCTTGGCGCGACCAAGGGTGTGCAAGATGGCGTCTGCGTAGGGCAGCAGACGCTCACCGGAGGCGGTCAGGCGGATGTTGTTGCGATGACGGGCAAACAGACTGACACCCAGTTGCTGCTCTAGCTGGCGGATCCGGAAACTCACCGCCGACTGGGTCAGGTAGAGATTTTCAGCAGCCCGGCCAAAGTGCCGGGTCTTGCTCACCTCGATAAAGGTCCGAAGCAGCTCGGTATCCATTAATCGATGGACTCGTCACTGCCACCACCGCTGCCACCACCGACATCAAAGCTGCCGCCACCGCTGCTCTCTTCGCTGGCGCCGCCAACGACGGTGCAGAGGCGATGAACGCGCTTGGGACCGATCACCTTGAGGTATTTGAACCACACCTTGGCATGGGGGTTGGCACCGGCCGCGCCGGATTTGACCTGCTCGACGAAGGCGGACTCGACATCGTCACGGGGTGCAAGGTTGCCCTGGTAGAGTGCCAGCATGGCGGTACCATACTTTTCCAGACTGTCCGCTTCGGCCACAGTGAATTCGCCACTGCGACGCAGGCCACGGGGAAAATGTTTGAAGTCGTTGAAACGCTTGTCTGATTCGAAGCTCATAGTGCTCTTTTTTCTGGTTAGTTTGACCTTTGCGGGCAAGTATCATCAGGCCATCGCCGAGTGCAAAATCAATTTTCTCACTATGTTAATAAATATCTTTTATCGAAGTCACTTTGCCCCATCGCTGACGCCGATTTTGTGGCATAACACACAAAAAACGTTGATAAATAATAAACTTATGTAAACGTGCAGCCAATTTGCACGTCACTTTTTGGACTGTGCAGGCAAAAATAAAGCGCCATACGGCGCTTTATTTATCACATCAGGTGAACCAGCTGAACCTTTGGTTCAAACATGCTTACTCAATCATGGCCGGTTGGGCCAGGTTGTCGGCACGCCACAGACGGTAGCGCACTTCATACTCCTGCGGCACGTAGATCACGAACGGCAGTTTTGAGTTGTAGTTCACGAAGAAGCCCTGACCGTAGATCTGGACGAAGGTCTCTTTCTGCTGGTTATCCGGGCACATCATCAGGGTGCTGATGGGGTCGGAGACTTTGCCCAGTTTCAGGTAGTTGTAGCCCCAGCCTTTGACGCTGTGCTGTTCCAGGTTGCCTGCAAAACGCGGTACGTTGCAATCAACCATCATCTTTTTGCCGACCTGCAGCTCGACCATCATGTCGGCTTCTTTCTCGACTTCAGGCAGGCGGATCACCACACGTTCCTGATTCACGTCAGCGGCTGGGAACATGCTGATATCAAATTTTTTCGGCTCGGCGGCGAAGGCATGGCCACCCAGCAACAAGGCGCCCAGCAGGCTAAAACGCAATACGGTTTTCATCTGTACCTCATGGGGTTGGTTCAACGCCGCTAGACTAACCGCTCTGCCGATTTCATGCCAGCGATCTGCTACGTAAAAACTGCGTAAAATGATGCAGATCCGGCACACCATGACGTGATCTGGCTATTTTCTGACAGGGCGCACACTCCCGTTGCGGGAACCTGAAACAAAAAGCGAGGCCAATTGGCCTCGCTTTGCATTCAAATGGCGCCAGAGTGCTATTTGGCCGCCTCTTGATGGGCCTTGATGACGGCCACCGCCTTGTCGGGGAAGTCACTGAACACCCCGTCCACATCGGCCTGATAGAGGAAGATGTTAAGGAGATCGGTGAAGTCCTTGGCATAGGCCGGGATCTGCCCCTCATCCTGACGGAAGGTATAGGGGTGAACTTTCAGGCCCGCAGCGTGGGCTTCTTTTACCATGCCGGTGAAGACCGGTTTGCCCAAAGTGCCCGGTTCGGTGACGATCATCGGCTTCCACGGGCCAATCCCTTCGGCATAGCTGGCGATGGTTTTCATCGCCCCCGGCTTGAACATCCAGTCATAGTTGTAGGGGGTCGCCTTGCCCTTGGCATCGTAAACCATGGTCTCGTTCCAGTCGGTCTCGGCCATCAGCTGCACCAGTTTCAGATCCATACCCATGGCGGGCATCAGTTCGCTGTTGATGCGCTTGAGTTCATCGGCATCGAAGCACTGCAGATAGACCTTGTCATCCTTCCCGGTGTAGCCGTACTCCTTGAGCACCTTCAGCACTGCTTTGGAGATATCCTTGCCTTCGTGACGGAACAGCCAGGGCGCTTTGATCTCCGGATAGATCCCGATGTTCTTGCCGGTGCTCTTGTTGAGCCCCTGGATCATCTCGATCTCCTCCTGGAAGGTGTGGATCTTGAAGTCTGACTTCCAGAGCGGGAAGCGGGCCGGATAGACCGGCACCTGCTTGCCATCCACCAGCTGGAATGGCTCGGTCATACGCAGGGAACGCACCTCATCCAGGGTGAAATCCACTACATAGTAACGACCGTCCGGACGGGCACGACCAGGGAAGCGCGCTGCCACATCGGTGATGCCATCGAGGAAGTGATCGTGCATCACCACCAGCTGGTCATCCTTGGTCATCACCAGATCCTGCTCCAGATAGTCGGCCCCCATGCCATAGGCCAATGCCTTGGACTCTAAAGTATGCTCGGGCAGGTAGCCGGAAGCGCCACGGTGGGCGATCACCACCTTGCCTTCATCGGCAGCCAACACGGGTAATGAGAGGGATGCCCCAAGGCTCAAGGCGATGAGGGAAACGGCGAGTTTTTTCATATGTGATGCTCTTTATTATTGTGTAGGTAATTGTTCTATCAGAGGTTTGTTGCATATTTACGGTGAAAAGCGGTGGGCAGCAGCGTACTGCCCACCGTCACACATCAGCTCGCCTTGCGCAGAGCCTGATGGTATTGGTCGAGCCAGATCTGCAGCATCTGCTGCTCTGACTCGTTCAGGCGCAGCCCAAGCTTGCTGCGACGCCAGAGGATATCGTCCAGTGAACAGGCCCACTCCCGCTCGATGAGATAGCGCACTTCCGACTCGTAGAGGCCGCCACCGAAGTGAATGCCGCGATCCTCTTTTAGCCAGAGACGGGCATGGGCGCCATAGGCCTCGGCAATGCGCAGGGCGCTGCGATCATCGAGCCAGTCAAACTCCAGCGCAAAGGCGCGGGCCAGCTCGCGTACCGAGCAGTCAAACTCGCCGCCGGGCAGACGGCTGGTCGCCGTCCAGTCATCCCCCATCTGGCTGAACCAGGGCTTGAGCTTGTTGCAGGCGGCCTGCGCCAGCTTGCGATAGGTGGTGAGTTTGCCGCCAAACACCGACAAGAGCGGCGCACCATCCGATTCGCCAGAGAGCTCGAGGGTGTAGTCGCGGGTCACCGCCTGCGGCGAGTCTGACTCGTCATCACAGAGCGGGCGCACCCCGGCGTAAGTCCAGATCACATCTTTCGGCGCAATCTGGCGAGTGAAGTGGGCGTTGACCACCTTGCACAGGTAGGTAATTTCGGCCTCGCTGATCTTCGCTTCCCGCGGGCTGCCGTGGTGCTCCACATCGGTGGTGCCGATGAGTGAGTAGTCCTGCTGATAAGGGATGACGAAGACGATGCGGTTGTCTTCGTTTTGCAGGATATAGGCCTCTTCGCGCTCATGGATGCGCGGCACTATCATGTGGCTGCCTTTAATAAGGCGAATGCCGCGGGGGGATTTCTCGTGCAGGCTCTCGTCGTAGAAGGTCTTGACCCAGGGGCCCGCCGCATTGACCAGACCACGGCAGGTGACGGTGAACTGCTCGCCCCCTTCCCGCTCCAAAGTGAGCGTCCAGTGTTTGGAACCGCGCACCGCCTTGATGCAACGGGTGCGGGTCTGCACGTCGGCCCCCTTGTCACGGGCCATCATGGCATTGAGTACCACCAGCCGGGCGTCATCGACCCAGGCGTCCGAGTATTCAAACCCCTTGTTGATCCCCGCGGTCAAGCCATCTTGCGGCAGAAAGCGCACACCGCAGCTCCCCTTGAGCTTGTCGCGCTTGGCCAGATTGTCATAGAGGAACAGACCGGCGCGGATCATCCAGGCCGGACGCAGGTGCGGGCGGTGCGGCAGGCGAAAACGCATGGGACGAGCAATGTGAGGCGCCATACCGAGCAGCACCTCACGCTCCGCCAACGCCTCTTTCACCAGCCGGAATTCGTAATGTTCGAGATAGCGCAAACCGCCGTGGATCAGCTTGCTGGAGTTGGACGAGGTGGCAGAGGCGAGATCTTGCGCCTCAAACAGGGCAACCTTCAGACCCCGTCCTGCCGCATCGGCTGCGATGCCGACCCCGTTGATGCCGCCACCGACGACGACCAGATCATAATGTTCGCTCATGTTCACCTACTTTCATTTTTATGATTGCTATAACAGCAATGTTTGATTTCGCTCATTTTAGAACATGAAAATACAACAAACGAACATTTTATGGTGAAAGTGTGATCGCCACAGCCCGCCAGAGGTGGCAAAAAGGACAGGTCAGCTGAGCAAATGGCGTCGGGCCGAAATCAGCGGGTTACTAGCCAAAAAAACCAGATTGAATAGTGGTTTTGGCAATACCCATAAAGGGGTGAGATGAGTGCAGGAATGGGAGACAAAAAAAGAAAGGAGGCCGCCCTGACGGGCGACCGGCACAGCCTTGGTGTGTTTCGCCGTCAGCAGATGTGGCAGGCGATCTGGTGTTGCGCCATCAATCGCGTCAGCTTTTCCGGTGGCTCCTGATCGGTAAAGAGGGCGTGGATCTGGCTGAGATTGCCCAGATTGACCATGGCATTGCGACCGAACTTGGTGTGGTCGGCGGCCAGGAACACCTGACGGGAGTGAGCGATGATGGCCTGGGCAATCTTCACCTCGTGATAGTCGAAATCGAGCAGGGAGCCGTCGTTGTCGATCCCCGAAATCCCGATGACACCATAGTCCATGCGAAACTGACCGATAAAGTCGCGGGTCGCCTCCCCCACGATGCCGCCATCGCGGTTGCGGATCTCGCCACCGGCGATGATGACGGTGAAGTCATCCTTGGCCGTCAGAATGCTGGCCACGTTGAGGTTGTTGGTGACGATGCGCAGCTCGCGGTGATCGAGCAGAGCGCGGGCAATGGCTTCGGTGGTGGTGCCTATGTCGATAAAGAGCGATGAGCCGTCGGGAATATTGGCCGCGACCTCGCGGGCGATGCGCTCTTTCTCCTTGAGTTGCATCACTTTACGGGCGCTGTAGGCGGTATTGACGGTACTCGAATGCAGGGAGGCACCGCCATGATGGCGCCGGATCTTGTTCTGTTCGGCGAGATCGTTCAGATCCCGGCGAATGGTCTGGGGGCTGACGTCAAAGTGGGTCACCAGATCGTCGGTCGAGACAAATCCCTGCCGCGTCAGGACGTCCAGGATCTCCAGATGTCGTTGGGTTTGCTTCACGCTTGCACTCCGATGATGAGACAAAAAAAGGCCCCGGCAGATGCGGGGCCTTTTGGCAGTTTACCTGATCCCCTTTGGGATCAATAAGCTGAGGATCACGTTTTATGCCTTATGGGCAGCCGCTTTCTTGGCCGCAACGGCAATGTTCTCATGCTTGAGGGTCATCGCCAGCAGGATGATGGAGAGCACGCAGGAGACAGTCAGCACCATGAAGCCGCCATCCCAACCGAAATGGTCAACGGTATAACCCAGCATGGCGTTGGCTGCCACGGCGCCGCCCAGATAACCGAACAGACCGGTGAAACCTGCCGCAGTACCAGCAGCTTTCTTCGGTGCCAGCTCAAGAGCATAGAGGCCGATCAGCATGACAGGGCCGTAGATCAGGAAGCCGATAGCCACCAGCGCCATCATGTCGATGGTCGGGTTGCCGGCCGGGTTGAACCAGTAAACCAGCACAGCCAGGGTCACCAGCACCATGAACAGGATACCGGCCGGTGCACGGCGGCCCTGGAACATCTTGTCAGAGATCCAGCCACACAGCAGGGTGCCAGGAATACCGGCCCACTCGTAGAGGAAGTAAGCCCAGGAGGAGTTGTCGACGGTGAAGTGCTTGGCCTCTTTCAGGTAGGTTGGCGCCCAGTCCAGCACACCGTAACGAATGAGGTAAACGAAAGCGTTGGCGATCGCGATGTACCACAGCAGTTTGTTGTGCAGCACGTACTTGACGAAGATCTCCTTGGCGGAGAACTCCTGCTCGTGGCTCTCGTTGTAATCCTTCGGATAGTCGTTCTTGTACTCCTCGATAGGAGGCAGACCGACCGATTGCGGGGTATCACGCATCACGAAGAAGGCGATCACCGCGATGGCGGCCGCCGCTGCCGCAGGCACATAGAAGGCACTGCGCCAGTCGTTGAACCAGCCCATCCCGAGGATAAACAGCGGGCCAATCATGCCGCCGCCCACGTTGTGCGCCACGTTCCAGACCGCAACCACTTCACCGCGCTCTTTCTGTGACCACCAGTGCACCATGGTGCGACCGCAGGGCGGCCAGCCCATGCCCTGTGCCCAACCGTTCAGGAACAACAGCACAAACATGATGGCAATGCTGGAGGTGGCCCAGTGCATGGTACCCATCATGAACATGATGGCAGCCGAGAGCAGCAGACCAGCGGAGAGGAAGTAACGGGCGTTGGAACGGTCAGAGACGTTCCCCATCAGAAACTTGGACAAACCGTAAGCGATGGAGACCCCGGAGAGCGCGAAACCGAGATCACCACGGGAGAAGCCCTGCTCGATCAGATAGGGCATCGCCAGACTGAAGTTTTTCCGTACCAGATAGTAGCCGGCGTAACCGAAGAAGATCCCGAAAAACACCTGCCAACGCATGCGTTTGTAGAAGGGGTCGACCTTGTCAGCCGGGAGCCTGTCGATATGCGCCGCAGGCCTGAAGAGACTAAGCATGTTCTGCTTCCTTATTGTTGTTATGGGCGGTTGAGGATGCCCTGACCATTCCAACGAATCATGTGAGTCCACTGATTCGTAAGCGAGCCTATTGTGCTCATATGCGCTCATTTAATCTGTGATGCATGCTCAAATATTGCAGTTTTATTACAAATAAAAGCTCCAAATGAGAAGTCACTCAGCAAGCGCCAGCCCTTGTGTAGCAAGGGTTGCAGGCTACCCCCTAAGTGGTAACTAGCGGTTATCAAGATGCTTTACGTCACATTTTCTTAGCAATGAGTGGGATCTTGTCCACATTTCCTATGGAGGGGGGATGGTGAAATTATTGGGAAGGGTTATTTTCTGTCACGACCGATAACGAGCGCAAACGAGCATAACGTTTGCGCAACACGCAAAAACAACAAGGAAACGTTTTCGGCAGCAACGGATAGACACAAAAAGATAAAACGGAACATCAAACCTCTACGGGTGGATATAAGGAACAAAAGTATGAGCATACAAAGACCCAATACCCTGCTTGGTGAGTGCATCGCCGAGTTTATCGGAACCGGCCTGCTGATATTTTTCGGCGTCGGATGTGTGGCGGCACTGGTGCTGGCAGGCGCCAACTTCGGGCAGTGGGAAATCTCCATTACCTGGGGTCTGGGTGTGGCCATCGCCATCTATGTGACCGGCGGCATTTCAGGTGCTCACCTGAACCCGGCTGTAACCCTGGCGCTGATGACCTTCTGCGGTTTCGACAAGCGCAAGGTGGTGCCCTACATCATCGCCCAGATGGCCGGTGCCTTCTGCTTCGCCGCCCTTGTCTACTTCCTTTATGGTAACCTTTTCACCCAGTGGGAAGTGACCCATAACGTGGTGCGCGGCAGCGTCGAGAGCCTCGGCACCGCCGGGATCTTCTCCACCTACCCCAATGCCCTACTGACCAATATGCAAGCTTTTGCCGTCGAGCTGGTGATCACCGCTGTCCTGATGCTGGGCATCATGGCGCTGGGTGACAACAACAACGGCGCCCCCAAGGGTTTCGCTGCCGCCCTGCTGATCGGTATCCTGATCGCGGTGATCGGTGCCTCCCTTGGCCCGTTAACCGGTTTTGCCATGAACCCGGCCCGTGACTTTGGTCCGAAACTGTTCGCGTTCTTTGCTGGCTGGGGTGATGTTGCCCTGACCGGTGGTCGTGACAACCCCTACTTCTGGGTTCCGATCCTTGGCCCCATCGTTGGCGCCCAGATTGGTACCGCTCTGTATGTCAAAGTGCTGGCTCCCTGCGTCCCGGGCAACCGTGTCGTCACCACCGAGCAAGCTACCCAAACCGCCAAAGAAGAGGCTGCCGCATAAGAGCGGCCCCCTCCAACGTATAAAAACGTGGAAAATAGAAACGTGGAGAACATCATGTCTGCTGAAAAGAAATATGTCGTCGCTCTGGACCAGGGAACCACCTCTTCCCGCGCCATCGTGTTTGATCAGGATGCCAATATTGTCGGTACCTCCCAGCGCGAATTCACCCAGCACTACCCGAAAGCGGGCTGGGTAGAGCACGACCCGATGGAGATCTGGGCGACCCAATCCTCCGTCTTTACCGAAGTGCTGGCCAAGACTGGCCTGCGCAGCGAAGAGATCGCCGCCATCGGTATCACCAACCAGCGTGAAACCACAGTGGTATGGGAAAAGGCCACCGGCAAGCCCATCTACAACGCCATCGTCTGGCAGTGCCGCCGCACCGCCGCCATCTGCGAAGAGCTCAAAGCTCGCGGTCTGGAAGAGTATGTTCGCGAGAACACCGGCCTGGTGCTGGATGCCTACTTCTCCGGTACCAAGGTGAAGTGGATCCTCGACAACGTGGAAGGTGCCCGCGAGAAGGCGATGAACGGCGAGCTGCTGTTTGGCACCATCGACACCTGGCTGGTCTGGAAGATGACCAATGGCGAAGTGCACGTCACCGACCCGACCAACGCCTCCCGTACCATGCTCTACAACATCCGCGAGCTGAAGTGGGATCAGAAGATGCTGGACGAGCTGGGCATCCCCATGTCCATGCTGCCGGAAGTGAAACCCTCTTCCGAAGTGTACGGCTACACCACCCGTGGTGGCGGCTCCCGCATCCCCATCGCCGGTATCGCCGGTGACCAGCAGTCTGCCCTGTTTGGCCAGCTCTGCTTTGAAAAAGGGATGGCCAAGAACACCTACGGCACCGGCTGCTTCATGCTGATGAACACCGGCACCGAGCCGGTTCGCTCCAGCAACGGCCTGCTGACTACCGTTGCCATCGGCCCGAAAGGGGAAGTGAACTACGCGCTGGAAGGTGCGGTGTTTATGGGCGGCGCCACCATCCAGTGGCTGCGTGACGAGCTGAAGATCATTCACGATGCCCGCGATACCGACTACTTCGCCTCCAAGGTGGGTGACACCAACGGCGTCTATCTGGTACCGGCCTTCGTCGGCCTAGGCGCGCCCTACTGGGATCCCTATGCTCGCGGCACCATGGTCGGCCTGACCCGTGGCGCCAACCGCAACCACATCATCCGTGCCGCGCTGGAATCCATCGCCTATCAGAGCCGCGATGTGCTGGATGCCATGCAGCAAGACTCCGGCATCAAGCTGGCTGCGCTGAAAGTAGACGGCGGCGCCGTGGCCAACGACTTCCTGATGCAGTTCCAGGCTGACATGATGCACACCCCTGTGGTGCGTCCGACCCGCATCGAGACCACCGCCATGGGCGCCGCCTTCCTAGCGGGTCTGGCAGTCGGCTTCTGGAAGAGCTCCGACGAGCTGGAAGACAAGTTCAGCGTGGACCGCGAGTTCATCCCGCAGATGGACAGAGACGATCGCGCCAAGCGCTACAACGGCTGGAAAAAAGCGGTTGAGCGTTCACGCCGTTGGGCTGAAGAGGATTGATCGGGCTCCCGACATTCCGTTGAGATAAACACCAAGGAGGCCGACCATCACGTCGGCCTCTTTTTGTCTACCCCTTGCCGGCCCTCCCCTCCCGTTGCTCCCCCTGTTTTTATCTGGTGAATCTTGTTCTCACCAACCGTCACAACACAATTGAGTTCTCTATCTATAATCATCATCTGGGTCGCATATGCGGCCTTTCTTTATGGAGGAGAGAAATATGGAGAGGGCGATACACCGTTTTACACTGCACTCACTCTGGTCAGGGCTCGGGATCCGCACCCGGATCCTCTCCGGCGTAGCGATACTGATGGTTATCGCCATCAGTTGCATCACCCTGATCCTCGAGCAGATATCCCACACGCAGGCACAGCAGCGGGTCGAACGCTATGAGCTGCCAAGCAGTGTGGACCGCATTGCCAACCAGCTGACCGCCCAGCTGACCCAGCACCTGACCGAGGCGCAAGCGCTCGCCAGCAACAGCTTCGTCATCGACTGGCTGACCGCTGGCATGCCAGAAGCTGAGTGGCCCGAGATGGAGCGCTACTTTCAGGCTCTGCAACGACGTCTCGGCGGTAACGTCTTTATTGCCCCTCGCCAGACCAACACCTTGCTCAACTTCAGTGACGGCCCCACCGCCCAGAAAGCGCTGAGCGAGTCAGACCCGAAAGATGAGTGGTTTTACGGTTTTCTCCAGCGCAATCAACCTTACGAACTGAACCTCGACATCTCCGATTTCAACCAGCGAGCCTCCCTCTATATCAACACCGCCGTCACCCACGAGGGCAATACCCTGGCGGTGGCCGGTACCTCCATCGACATGAGCACCCTGAGCAAGCTCATCAGCAGCTATCGGATCGGCAAGAGCGGTCAGGTCTATCTGGCGGACATGGAAGGCAATATCGAGATCCACCCCGCACTGGAGCAAAAAGATGCCGCTCACCATCAACAATCCTTTCTCGATACCGTCAAACGGCTTATCCCCAAGGCTGGGGAACAGGTGGCAGTTGAGGCACTGACGCTGGAGGGAGAAACCTACCTTCTTGCTGTACGCTACATCCCCACCCTCAACCGGCTGCTGATTGGCGAGATCAACAGCGCCGAGTTGGAAGAGGGATTACATGAGTCACGCCAGCTCATCATCATGGTGTCGCTCGCCATCGGCACTCTGGCGATGCTGGCCTCCGCCTGGTTGGCTCACTCCATCAGTCGCCCGATTCGTCAGGCTGCCGATGGCATGCACCACATCACCGCCGATCGGGATCTGGCGACCCGCCTCGACTTCTCCGACGAGTCGGAGCTGGGCCAGATGGCCCAGAGCTTCAACCGGCTGATCCAGAGTCTTAACCAGAGCTTCTCCCGCTTCCAACAATCGGGGAGTGCCCTCTCCGCCCAATCCTCGCAAACCCTTCATCAGGCGCAGGCACTGGCGGGAGAAGCGTGCCAGCAGGCAAGGAGCATCCAAGAACTGACCAATGTAGTCGCTGCCATCGGCAGCAATGCCGAGCAGATCGCCAGCCGTTCCGAGGGGGTCAGCGACGTGACCCGGCGCATCGCTGACCACATGCTCAGTGTCGAACAGGATGTGATCCAGAGTGCCGATCGTCTCGATACTTTGCGCAGCAGCATCGGCACCTCGTCCGCGCTGCTTGAAGAGGTGGTCAAGGACAGCAACAACATCACCCAGATCATGAACCTCATCCGCGATGTCTCGAACCAGACCAACCTGCTGGCCCTCAATGCCGCTATCGAGGCTGCCCGGGCAGGGGATATGGGGCGGGGCTTTGCGGTGGTGGCCGACGAGGTGCGCCAACTGGCGGTGCGCACCCAGACCGCCACCAAGGATGTGCAGGATCTTATCTTGCGTCTGCAGGAGGGTACTCGGCAGGCCAGCAGCTCGATGGCAGGCTCCCACACCCTGAGCGAAGAGGGCTATAGCCGGATGCATCAAGCCAGAGAGGTGCTGGTCGATGCCACCAGCCAAATTAACCAGACAGCAAGGGAACTCAACGAAATCAGCGCGCTGGCACAAGCTCAGGATCAACAGATGGGGCAAGCCAGAGCTGCGCTTGACGAGCTGGCCATGGTGGCCGAGCATCAGCGTGAACACGCAGAGGAGAGCAATGCCGCCAGCCGCGAACTGTTCGAACTGGCCAAAGCCATCGACGAGCAGATCCGCCAATACCGGATTGGCTAGACCCGGCGCTTCCCCCTCTCCCTCTCAATAACCAAGACGCCACCGCAGGGTGGCGTTTTCATTTTGCAAATCATTTTGCCTGCGCTCTCGAAACGGGAATGACGACAAGACTTGCAAGCCATTGATAATTAACATTAAAAAATGTGGAACGGCCATTGCTTAGTGATATCAGACTCAACAGAGGGATATCGCCATGAAACCCACCACCAATCAAGCGCCCGTAGCCCACGTCGCCACTCAAAAAGAGACCCTGACCCCCCGCGAAGGCACCTTCCTGATGATGGTGGCCCAACTGGTGGTGCTCACCTGCATCGTACTGGCCGCCACCGTCGGCGGCCTCTCCTGGCAGTGGACCCTGCTGCTGGCCATTCCGCCGGTGATCGGCGGCGCCCTGCTCAGCCGGGTATGGGGCAAACTGCCCCGCTAACTGTGCTTCAGCTCACACACCTTCCCGAACCGGCGGCCGACCCTCAAGTCGGCCGTCTGTTTATCTGCCACCAGGCTAATGCTGATTGGCCGCAACGAAGGCGCGGCTTGTTCTTCGCCAAGCAAACCGCAGCAACGAACCGTTCAAACAAACCGCACAAACCAACCTGCGCTAAAGGGTATGGCTGCCAAGCTGCTCTTTAAGAAAATCGAGCCAGACCCGTAGCCGGATATCCCGCTGGGCATCGGAGTAGAAGACTGCATTGATGGGGCGCGAGGCGCCGCTGTTACTGCGCGCCAACACCTCCACCAGCGCGCCGCTCTCCCGATCCGGCCCGGTCATGAAATCCGACAGACAGACGATCCCCTGCCCCGCCAGCGCCAGCTGACGCAAGGTTTCGCCGCTGCTGGCTCGCAGGCTGGGGGTAATGGCAAAGCGATCCCCCTGCTCGGCACTGAGCAGCGGCCAGTGGTTGAGGTGATCGGGATGCAAAAAGCCGAGCAGCTCGTGACCGCTCAGCAGATCCGCCGGTTGGCGCGGGGTGCCGCGCTCGCTCAAATAGCCAGGGGAAGCCAGCAGCCGCAACCGCGAACGGCCCAGTGGCAGTGCGCGCAGTGAGGAGTCGGTCAGCTCGCCGATGCGGATGGCCATGTCCACCCGCCGCTCCATCAGATTGATAAAGCCCTCCGAACTGTGCAGCTGCAACTCGATGGCAGGGTAGCGGCGGCGAAACTCGCCGATGATCGGCACCAGCCGGTGCAGAATAAAGGGGGTAGCGGCATCTACCCGCAAGATCCCCTCTGGTTGCTCCCGGCGCATCAGCAGATGCCCCTCCGCCTCGCTCATCTCGGTCAGGATCTTCACCGCCCGCTGATAGAACCAACTCCCCTCCTCGGTCAGACTGACCCGGCGGGTGGTGCGATTGAGCAAAACGGTTGAGAGCTTCTCCTCCAGCCGCTTGATGCCACGGCTCACCACCGAGTTGTCCATGCCGAGGTTCTCCGCCGCCTGGCGAAAACTGCCCGCCTCCACCACCGCCACAAACAGGGTCAGTTCATCAGAATGGGTCTTCATTGCTGTTATCCGGACAAGAGTAATGGGCCTTTATAGGCGCAGCCGCTGTGGATTGGCAAGCGTGCGGTGAGGCCAGTTCTTTTTTCTACAGAAAAAGAACGTGACCGCGAGCCCACATCATGCCCGCGATTTGTCAGTACAATGCAGCCTGAAAAGCACCGTATGACACCACTTATTTCACAAGGATGAATACCATGACATTTGAAGAGCGGCTGGCCGCCGCCCATCAGGAGCTGGCTAACAAAGGGGTATGGCAGTCCAACTACAATCCCCCCTTGTTCTGGTTGTTGCGCCAACTGGGTTGGTCTGTCAAACCGCCACATTACGAGAGCTGGCTTACCAACTTTCTGGTATTTGGCATCGGCCTTGGACTGATCTGGAGCATACTGTTGTGGTTTTTCAGCTGGCAACCCATGGGAATGGATCTGCTATTTGCTCTACGTCAAACCGCATTTTTTGCGGGATTTATCGGCCTCATTATGGCCAGTGTCCTCAGGTTACGGCATAAGCAACTTAAACTGACCCCGTGGGAACAACTTGCTGAGCCCAGCGATGCTGATGATGAGGGAGACGAACTGAATGAAAGCCCATGAAAAACTGGACTATGTGGAGTTTGCTGCGCGAGATCTTGCCGCTACCAAGGCATTCTTTCAGGCCGTATTTGGCTGGCAATTTGTCGATTACGGCCCCGACTACTGCGCCTTTGCCGATGAGGAGCTGGATGGCGGCTTCTATCGGGCGGATCAGTGCAACCTGACAGATCAGGGCGGCGCCCTGCTGGTCTTCTACAGCGCAGATATTGAAGCGACCCAAGCCAAGGTGAGCCAACACGGAGGCATCATCAACCGCCCTCTTTTCGATTTTCCCGGTGGCCGTCGTTTCCACTTCGTTGAGCCCAGCGGCAATGAGTTTGCCGTCTGGGCTGAACCGGCTTGTGCGTGATGGGTTAGTGGGAGAAGCATCCACACGATGCGCCCCAACAATATCCATAATCAGCCGTGATCTCTTACAAATATCTAAAAATACTAATTAATAACTTGTTTTGTGATCTTGCCGATGCAATTCTTTGGAAACAATGAAGTATCATCGACATTCAATGCTAATGTTTGTTATTAGCATGATGCTGCTCTTGTATATATGTTTTTCATATCCATACATTGAATACCAACCATACAATATTTAAATACCGTTTTATCTGGAAGGGATTATGTCAAAAGCAATTCAAGGATTTGAATACGCAATAAAGGATGCTGAAGAGTTATTAGCCCATTTTGATAGTGTAAATGCAAACCCACCTCCACCAAACAGCGAAGTACTAAAACGAGCAGGACTTGTAATGGCACTCACTGCATGGGAAACCTATGTAGAAGATCGTGTTGTCGAAGAAATGCATAAAAAGCTTGCGATTGTTCAAGGTAGCTATCTTGGTGATTTTATATTAAAAAAACTTCATGCAGATTTGAAAACATTCCACAACCCTAGCTCCGATAAAACAAAACGAATTTTTCAAGACTATTTAGGGTTTGATGTCACTGAAGGGTGGCGGTGGTCAAATTACGAGCCAGATAAAGCCAGATCAACATTGAATCAATGGATTAAGAAGCGTGGGGATGCAGCCCATCGATCAAAACCTATAAACTCAGGAATTCCATCAGCTCATTTGATTAAACGTGACGAACTTGAAAAAGTAATCAGATTTATAAAAGACTTGGTGAAGGCCACCGACAACTATGTCAATGAAAAGATAGATCAGCACCATGCTTCTGTTTTTGAGAGACAGCATCAGATATCAAGCTAAACAACTGAAAAAAAGTGCTGTATCTTGGCGATTCCATAATAACTACGCAAGTCTATACAGCTCTAACTATCACTTGACACCGACTTTGTCGGTGTCATTTATCGGATCCCATTGCTGCTCTCCCCTCAATACTGTTTTGCGACCAGCGCCCTGTTTCCAGCAAGTCACGACAAGCATACTGACCCTTCGTTTTTGCCAAGGAGGTTCAGATGTCATCACCCGTGATTGTGATTGCCCAGCTTGAAGCCAAACCCGAATTCGCCGCCCAGTTTCGCGCCGCCCTTGAGCCGCTGATTGCGGCCACGCTGCAAGAGGCGGGCTGCCAGCGCTATCAGTTGCACCAAGACTTGGACAATCCCCACAGCTGGATGCTCTACGAAGTGTGGGAGAGCGAAGCGGCCCTCACCGCCCATCAGGGCCAACCCCACTTTACCGAATTTGTCGCCAAGGCCGAGCCCTGGTTTGCCAGCAGCACCATTCGCCGCTATCAGCCACTGGGCGCCTGACTGGCCCTAGAGCCTGTTTCTGTTCAGCCCATCAAGGGCCAACCACCACCCCATTGAGGAATAAGATGATCAATATGCCACCCATGGGTCTGGGCACCTTCCGCCTGAAGGGCGAGCCGCTGCTTGCCACCCTGACCAACGGTCTGGAGCTGGGCTATCGCCATATCGATACCGCCCAGATCTATGACAACGAAGCCGAAGTCGGCGCCGTGCTGACCCGCAGCACTGTTGCCCGCCACGAGATCTACCTGACCACCAAGGTGTGGACCAGCGAGTTTGGCCCGGGCAAGGTGCTCCCGAGCCTGGAGGTAAGCCTGGAAAAACTGGGCACTGACTATCTGGATCTGGCGCTGATCCACTGGCCCTCCCCCAAGGATGAGGTGCCGATGGCAGTCTATCTGGAGCAGTTGACCGAGGCCAAGGCCCGGGGCCTGACCCGGGAGATCGGGGTCTCCAACTTCACCGTGGCCCAGCTCAAACAGGCTATCGAGATTTTGGGGCCTGGGGCCATCGCCCACCAGCAGATCGAGGTTCATCCCCTGCTGCAAAACCGCAAGGTGGTCGAGTTCTGCAAAGCTAACGGTATCGCCGTCACCGCCTATATGCCGCTCGCCTATGGCAAGGTGCTGAGCGAGCCGCTGCTGATGGAGATTGGCAAACGCCACGGGGTATCGGCTGCACAGGTGTCGCTGGCCTGGCTGCTGGCGCAGGACATGACAGTGATCCCGAGCTCCACCAAGCGGGAGAATCAGGCTGCCAATCTGGCCGCTCTCGATATCGCCTTGAGCAGCGAGGAGATGGCCGCCATCGCCACGCTGGATCGGGGTGAGCGCTGCGCCAACCCGGACTTTGCACCAGATTGGGATTAAACGGGAAGGGAGACATGGGCTCTCTTGCTTCGACGGCGGATACCGGCAACTCTCACGAGCCTATTGCAACTGCGAACTATCCCCTCTCCCGACGGGAGAAGGGTGCAAATAACGCTCAACGACATTTTTCAGCAAAATCGGGAGGTATCATGCCTCCCGCTTTTTTTGCCCTTTCATCTCACTCGTTGCTCATTCCCCCACGCACAGCAGGTTCAGCCAACCCTGTCTCCTTCCATTACCCCCGCCCCCGTTTCCTCTTTATACCCTACTCGCTCAACACGCTTTGTCTCTGCTTTCCAGTCACTTCGATCTCATCTCTCTTCCCCCCTCTTTGCGGCCACTCTTGTCTCTCCCATTCCCCTCCTACTCATCGCCATTGCTGCTGATTTGGCAAAAGTAATTTGATGTCACCGTCATTTTTGCCAACAAAACCCATCGGCATACTGGCGCCATTCTCCCGTCGGGAGTCCCTAACCAAGGAGTTGTTATGCCACTGGCGTTATTTGCCCTTACCCTGAGTGCCTTTGCGATAGGCACCACCGAATTTGTGATCGTGGGGCTTATCCCCACCATTGCCGAGCAGCTCAATGTCTCGCTTCCCTCGGCGGGCCTTCTGGTCAGCCTCTATGCCCTTGGCGTAGCCATCGGCGCCCCCGTGCTCACAGCGCTGACCGGCAAGGTGCCGCGCAAGTGGCTGCTGGTAGGGCTGATGGCGCTCTTTACCGCCGGCAACCTGCTGGCCTGGCAGGCCCCCGGTTACGAGAGCCTGATTGTGGCCCGCATCCTGACCGGATTGGCGCACGGGGTCTTCTTTTCGGTAGGCAGCACCATCGCCACGGGTCTTGTGGCCAAAGAGAAGGCAGCGAGCGCCATCGCCATCATGTTCAGCGGCCTTACCGTGGCGCTGGTGACAGGCGTACCGCTCGGCACCTGGATTGGTCAGGTCTTTGGCTGGCGTGAAACCTTTCTGGTGGTAAGCCTGCTGGGCCTCATCGCCATGGTGGGTAGCCTGCTGCTGATCCCGGGCAACCTGCCCAAGGGAGCAGCCTCGACCATCCGCGAGCAACTCTCGGTACTGACCAAGAAGCCGCTGCTGCTGGTCTACGCCAAGACCGCCCTCGGTTATGGCGGCGCCTTCACCGCTTTCACCTTCCTCGCCCCCATCCTGCAGCAGGTGAGCGGCTTTAGCGCCGGTGCGGTGAGCCTGATCCTGCTGGTGTACGGGGTATCGGTCGCCATCGGCAATATCTGGGGTGGCAAGCTGGCCGACAAGATGGGTCCCCTGCCGGCGCTCAAGCTGCTGTTTGCCGGTCTGGCGCTGGTGCTGCTGGCCCTCACCTTCACCTCCCCCCATCCGGTGCTGGCCGTGCTGACCGTGCTGGTGTGGGGCGCCTTTGCCTTCGGCAACGTGCCGGGTCTGCAGGTGCTGGTGGTCAAACAGGCCGAGCTGCACACCCCCAAGGCGGTGGATGTGGCCTCCGGCCTCAATATCGCCGCCTTCAACGTTGGCATCGCGCTGGGCTCCGTCGTCGGTGGCCTGGTGGTGGAGCACCTCGGCCTGATGCACACCCCCTGGATCGGCGCCCTTATCGTACTGCTGGCCTACGGACTGACCCATGTCAGCGAGCGCCGCGAAGCCGTCCGGCTCGCCGCCTGTCAGGCATAAGCTGCGCCAGCAGGCGTCACGCAAGGGCGTGGCGCCTGCTGCAATCGGTGCGGCAGGCTTCTATGCTGTGACACAGCGTCAACCCGGCAACTATTTCAGCAACTGTTTCAGTCACTTTTTCAGTAACCAAGCCTGTCACCCTCGCATCATTTGCCACGGAGTCTGTTATGAAGGTGCTTATCGTCTATGCCCATCCCGAACCCAAAAGTTTCAACGCTGCCCTCTTCTGCCACGCCATCAGGGCGCTGGAGCAGGCGGGCCACACGGTGATGACCAGCGATCTCTATGCCATGGGCTTTGATCCCGTCTCGGATCGGCGCAACTTCACCGCCGCCAGCGATCCCGATTTTCTCAAGCTGCAGCTTGAAGAGCTGGCTGCCACCGAGCAGGGCAGCTTCGCCCCGCTGCTGGAGCAGGAGATGCAAAAGCTGGAGGCGGCCGATCTGCTGATCTTCCAGTTCCCGCTCTGGTGGTTTGGTCTGCCCGCCATCCTCAAGGGGTGGGTGGATAGAGTCTTTGCCATGGGGCGGGTCTACGGTCAGGGTCATATCTACGAGAGCGGCAAGTTTCGCGGCAAGCGGGCGTTGCTGAGCCTCACCACCGGCGGCCCTACCGAGACCTATCTGCCCGACGGCTTCAACGGCGATATCGACGGGGTGCTGCGCCCCATCCAGCGCGGGATCCTGCAATTTGTCGGCTTCGATGTGCTGCGCCCCCATATCTGTTATGCACCGGTGCGGGTCTCGCAAGAAGAGCGGGAAGCCTGGCTCGCTCAGTGGGCCGAGCGCCTTGGCCAGATTGAGCAGGAGTCCCCCATCGCAGTCGGCCGCTACCAGTAGCGGCTGACGCAGCTGACACTCTCCCCACACAGCACAAAAACAGCGAGCGGCCCTCGGCCGCTCGCTGTTTTTCACGCTCTGTCGTTATGGTTTTTGTTATCCGTGGGCAAGCCTTATGCCGCCTGTTGCACGCCTGCTTTGCCGGTCACGGCACGTTTGAGCCAGTAGTCGAGGCTGACGTAGCGGCCCCCGCCGTAAACCAGCAGCACCAGCAGCATCACGAAGTAGGTGGCGGCAAACTCCATCCCGTTGTTGAGCATCACGGGATCCCCGAGCTCCGTGATGTAGTTGTAACGACCGGGGAAGTTCGCCGCCAGCCACTCGATAAAGCCGTTGAGGCGCAAGGTGGCCTCCATGCTGCCGGTGGCGATGGCATCCCAGCCGTGCTTCCAGTGCACCATGGCACTCGCCACGCTCATCAGAAAGATGGTGGGAATGGCCATGATGCGGGTAAAGAGGCCAAGGGCGATGCAGATGCAACCCAGCACCTCGGTGCCCGCCGCCAGAAAGGCGAGCAGGGTCGGGAACGGCAGGTTGAGCCCTCCTTCCGAGACCGGGGCACCAAACCAGGCGACCGTGCCGGCAAACCCCATCACCTTGGAGTGGGCCCCCACATAGATGACCGGAATGAGATAGAGGCGAATGGCCAGCAGGGCCAGAAAATCGAGCCGCTTGCACTGGGCTACCGCCCGCTCGTACCACTGGATCAGGGTGTTGTTCATGGGAATTCTCCTTGGTGTTTGCTAAATGAGGGCAAGGGAGTGCCAGTCTGGCGCTCACCGACGGGCAAGGTCAGCAGACCCAGCCGGTGAAAATGGCGTGCCCACTCGCTCAGATCAAAGTCGCTGCGAACCTGTTGTACCTGTTGCAGGAACGCGGCTTGGGTGATCCCCGGTTGCTGTTGCAGCAACTGGATCAGCGCCACGTCCCATTCGCGCAACCGCTGGGTCACCACCTGATGCTCCGGGCTGCGAAACAGGCCATAGAAGTGGTTGCCCTGCCGGGTCGGCACCACGCCGCTGCGACGAATGGCAAAGGGGAGCTCAAGCAGTTGCAGGGTGGGATTGAGCACAAGCGGACTCTCCGCCGTCACCTCAACCCCCGATATAACTTGCGGCACCACCCCTTCATCAATCTCGACACAGAGGCAGGCCCACTCGTACTCCAGCAGCGCCAGCCGCTGCTTGGGCCAGTTGAGAGAGCCCTCACTGTGGCGATGCTGCACATAGCGGACAAACTCGGTGGCGATATGGTGAAACTCGGGGGTCTCGGCGCCGTGCTGGATAACAAAGCCCTCCACCAGCAGCCACCTGTCCACCGGCGCCCAATGAGCGTGGGTGAGCACAAAGGCACTCTCCAGCACCGACTCCACATTGGCACGCACGCTGCGGGCATAGTGGCTGGCGATGCCATCCTGCGGCAGCCGCACCCGGCTCGCCAGCCAGGCGGTCTGCAGCTGCATCCGCTGCGGCGCCGTTTTGGGCGCAGTGATCAGAGATAACCGTCTACCCATAACGCACCTCCCGCACCTGACTGTCGATCGCCTCGCAACAGGCGCCGTGCACCCGCGCCAGCTCGGCCTCCAGCTCTGCCAGCGGTGGCAGATGGTGATCCCGCTCCAGCAGCAGGGGGCGCAGGCCGTGGGTCTGCACCGTATAACGGGCCAGCGCTACCACCGCCTCGCACACCGGTTTGCCATGGGTATCCAGCAAGGTGCCATCCGCCTCTTCCAGATGACCGGCGATATGAAAATAGCTGATCGCACTGCTCGGCAGCCCGGCAATCATCCGCTTGGGGCAGTAACCGTGGTTGCGGCTGTTCACAAAGACGTTGTTGATATCGAGCAACAGCTCGCAGCCGCTGCGCGCCACCAGCTCGGCGAGAAAATCCTCCTCCGGCATCTCGTGGTCATAGCCGTGGTAGTAGGAGATATTTTCCAGCACCAGCGGGCGGGCCAGCGCCTCCTGCACCTGCGCGATCCGCTCGGCCAGATAGGGGATGTTCTCCCACTGGCGCGGCACCGGTAGCAGTTCGTAGAGATAACCCTGCTGGTCGCGGGAAAAGCTCAGGTGCTCGCTGTAGATCTCGATGCCGAACTCGTCCAGAAAGGTGCGGATCTGGCTGAGCAGGGTGCGATTGAGGGGCTGGCAATCGCCGAGGGAGAGGCTGAGGCCGTGGGCCACCAGCGGGTACCGCTCGGCGATCCGGTGCAACTGCTCGCGCCTGGCGCCGCCGATGGCCATCCAGTTCTCCGGCGCCAGCTCGAGAAAGTCGATGCCGGGGCGGACGGGGCCGGAGCAGAGCGCATCCAGATGCTCCTGACGCAGCCCGATCCCCCGACTGCGGGAGCTTATTGGCCGCATACCCCCTCCGTCATCTTGCTGCCCTGGCTGGATGTATTGCCATCAATCCCCTCTCCCACCACGCCACACTTGCCATCGCGAGCGCGCACCAGCCGCCCCTGCGGATCACTGTCGAGGGCCTGCTTCTCGAAGCGCTTCTCGGTGCCGCACTTGCCCGCCGCACACTTGCCGCCGTGCTGTTCGCTGGGGGCGGCCTTGACCGGCGCATCGCTCGGGGTGGCCGCCAGCGCCAGCCCCGGAGTGAGGGCAATCAGGCTGGTCATGGCGATGGAGAGGGTCAGTTTGCCGGTGGTTTTGTTGCTGCTTGAGTTACTCATGGGCGGACTCCTTGACGGATGAAACGGGGTAGCTGGAGAGATCGCGGGCGGCCACGATCTGGCCGTGGAACTGCTGTTTGACGATGGCCATCGCCTCTTTCTTGTGATTGAGGCCGACCCCCATCCAGTGGTTGAGCACCAGCAGCTTGGGGTTCACCTCGGCGGCAATCTTGGCCACCACCGACGGCTTGGCGTGAAGCGAGGCGGAGACAGGGTCGGCCCCTTCGTGGATGGCGAGCGGCATTACCAGAATGTCGGCCCCCTTGGCAAACGGCACAAAGGCCGGGTTGCTGCCGTTCTGATCTGCAGAGATAACGATGGTTCCCTCGGCGCTCTCGATGCGATAGGCCAGACAGGGCACGTCACCGTGAGGGATGCCGAGGGCGGTGATGGTCAGCCCATCCTGCTGATAGACGGTGTGGGGCTGCGGGCTCTGGTAGGGCACATCGTGCAAGGTGATGGGGAAGAGGCCATCGGTGCCATCCTTGAAGCCGCTCAGGTAGGCATAAGCGCCCTTGTCCTTGTTGAAGAGGGCATCAAAGTAGCCGCTCATGCTGGGGAAGGCCGAGCCGGCCTCTGGCCCCGCCAGATCCAGCGGATCGCTGCGCTCGAAGAAGTAGGCCCCCTTGAGCAGGGCGGGCAGGTCGGTCACATGATCGGTGTGAAAGTGGGTGATGCCGATAAAATCGACCTCTTCGAGCTTGGCCCCCGCCTGGCCGAAGCGCAGGTAGACGCCGCCACCGGCATCGATCAGGATGCGGGATTTCCCCTTCCACCAGATCACCTCGCAGGAGGAGGCACGCAGGTCGTCGGAGATGGGGCCGCCACTGCCGAGCACCTGCAGGGTGAAGGTTTTATCCAGTGGTGTCAGTTGTACCGGTTCGGCACAGGCCGGGGCGACGGTGAGCGCGCACCCGATGGCCAGCGCCACCGCTTTCAATCTCTGTTTCATCACAATTACCTGTCGGTTGGTTGTCGGTTGAAAGTGTGTCGTTTGTGTCGTTTAAAGAGGGGGAGAGAGGGGCCGATGGCGACGTGTGAACGCCAACCACCGGCCGTGGCGGGGCGCGAGCCCCGCCGTCAGTTACCGTCCCGTTCGTCCGCCTGCCAGCGCGCTTCCAGCCAGAGCAGGTTGCACAGGCCCAGCAGCAGGGCGAATCCGAGGCCCAAAATCCAGGTGAAGTACCACATAGCAGATCCCTTGAGGTCAGTAGAGTTGATGGCTGTCGCGCTTGATGCGGGCACGGTCGAGCTTGCCGCGCACCACCCGATAGACCCAGCCGGTGTAGCCCAGGTTGACCGGCATCAGCACCAGCACGAGGCCGAACATGATGGCCAGGGTCTTGTAGCTGGAGGTGCTGTCCCACAGGGTCAGGCTGCTGACCGCATCGAGGGATGAGGGCAGCACGAAGGGGAACAGGGCGATGGCCACCGAGCAGAGCATGGCGGCGCAGGCAATGGCGCTGGCCAGCAGCGCAATTCGGCCCCGCTCCAGCCAGGAGGCAATCCCGCTCACCAGCGGCGCCAGCGTCCCGATGATCGGCACCAGCCACAGCAGCGGATAGTCAAAGTAGTTGCGCAGCCAGCCTCCGGCGTGGGGGATCACCCCCTTCATCAGCGGGCTGATGGCGGCATTCGGGTCAAAGGGTTGTGTGCCGACACCGGTCAGCTGAAACCCTTGCAGATCCACCAGATGCCAGCCGGCCAGCAGATAGCAGAGGCTCACCAGCGGGGCCAGCAGGATGGCGATCCCCCGTGCGCGTAGCGCAGGGGTGCCGGTCACCTTGGCTTGTAGAAAACCGGCGCCGTGCAGCAGCAACAGGCTGATGGCAGTGGCCAGCACCGAGAGCAGCCAGCCCCAGTGGAAGTCGAACGCGCCATAGTGCAGACGCAGCGCCGTGTCAAAGCGAAACGGCAGCCCCTCCATCACCAGACCGATAGCCGCACCGAGGATGAGCGCCGGTATCAGGCCGCCGGCCACCAGCGCCCGATCCCACCAGCGGCGCCACACCGGATCGGCCAGCTTGCTGCGATAGTCAAAGCCGACCGGACGCAGAAAGAGCCCAAGCAGCAGCACCACCATGGGGATGTAGAGCCCCGAGAAGGCGGCGGCATAAACCAGCGGCCAGGCGGCGAACAGGGCACCGGCACCGGCAATCAGCCACACCTGATTACCCTCCCACACCGGCCCCACGCTGTTGATCACCAGACGGCGGTCGTCGTCATCTTTCGACACCACCGGCAGCAGCATGGCGATGCCGAGATCGAAGCCATCCATCACGATAAAACCGACCATCATGAAGAGCACCAGCGCCCACCAGATGAGTTTCAGGGTTGCGTAATCCATCAGGCGATCCTCGCAAGTTCGGGTTGTTCACCGCTGTAGCGGCCGGTATGGAGAATGGCGGGCCCCTTGCGGATCACATGGCGCAACAGGAACAGCTCCACCACTAGCAACAGGGTGTAGATGGAACAGATGGCGATGAGGCTGAACCAGAGTTGGCCCGGCTGAAGCAAAGAGACCGAGGCCGAGACCGGCAGCACATCGCTGATGGTCCAGGGTTGACGGCCGAGTTCGGCCACCAGCCAGCCCGCCTCGATGGCAATCCAGGGCAACGGAATGCTCCAGAGCAGGGTCTTGAGCAGCCGTGGCGAGTCTTGCAGCCGGTTGCGGCAGAGCTGGACAAAGCTCACTACCATCAGCCCCAGCATGGTGACACCAAGCCCCACCATCACCCGAAAGCCCCAGAAGAGCGGTGCCACTGGCGGGATGGAGTCATCGACCGCTTTGGCAATCTCCGCCTCACCGGCCTTGGCAATATTGCTGGCATAGGGGGTCAGCAGCATGCCGTAGCCGAGATCCTTGCCGTGCTGCTCGAAGCGGGCGCGGTTGGCCGGTGTATCAGCGCCCTGCCGAATCTGGTCGAGGGCCTCGGCCGCCACCATGCCGCTGCGAATGCGCGCCTCGTTCTGCACCTTGATATCCTTGAGGCCGGTCACCGCCTCGTCGATGGAGCGGGTGGCGATGATCCCCATCAGATACGGGATCTTGATGGCTGCGTGGGTGGTCTCGGCAGTCTGATCCGGGAAGCCGAACAGGGTAAAGGAAGCTGGCGCTGGCTCGGTCTCCCACTCCGCCTCGATGGCGGCGAGCTTGACCTTCTGCACCTCGCCGGTGCGATAGCCCGACTCATCCCCGAGCACAATGACCGAGAGGATGGCCGCCAGCCCGAAGCCGGAGGCGATGGCGAAGGAGCGCAGGGCAAACTGCACCTCGGTCTTGCGCAGCAGATACCAGCTGCTCACCCCCATCACGAACATGGAGGCGGCCACATAGCCCGCCGCAACGGTGTGAACGAACTTCACCTGCGCCACCGGGTTAAACAGCACGGCGGCGATATCCACCAGCTCCATGCGCTGGGTCAACAGGTTGAACTCGGCCCCCACCGGGTTTTGCATCCAGCCGTTGCCGATCAGGATCCAGAGCGCCGAGAGATTGGAGCCGAGCGCCACCAGCATGGTCACCAGCAGGTGCTTGCCGCGGGAGAGCTTGTCCCAACCGAAGAAGAAGAGCCCCACCAGGGTCGATTCGAGAAAGAAGGCCATCAGCCCCTCGATGGCCAGCGGGGTACCGAAGATGTCCCCCACATAGTGGGAGTAGTAAGCCCAGTTGGTGCCGAACTGAAACTCCATGGTGATCCCCGTGGTGACCCCCATGACGAAGTTGATGCCAAACAGTTTGCCCCAGAAGCGGGTGATGTCCTGATAGATCACCTTGCCGGTCATCACATAAGCCGACTCGGCGATCACCAGGATCCAGGACAGCCCCAGCGTGAGGGGCACAAACAGGAAGTGGAACAGGGCCGTGGCGCCAAATTGCAGGCGAGACAGGCTGACCACGTCATCCGGATTGATCATGCGTCACTCTCTTTTGTTGTATTTGCCTTGCACGTTTCGTGCGTGACAAGTACATCACGGAGCATGACACCTATAACAGATGCAGTTATATTGAATTACACCTATAACAGTTGATCCAGATCATGTCCCTTTACCAGCAGTTGGCCGACCGCCTGCAAAGCCAGATCGACGATGGTATCTGGCAACCGGGGGAGCGCATCCCCTCCATTCGCCAGAGCTGCAAGACCCACGGGCTCAGCCCCATGACGGTGTTGCAGGCCTATCAACTGCTCGAAAGTCAGGGGCGGATCCTCGCCCGCCCCCAGTCTGGTTACTACGTCAAAGCCGCCTCACCACAGGTCGTGCAGCACACGCCGAGCCAGACCCACTACAGCGGCTCGGTGGATATCAACGATCTGGTGTTCGAGGTGTTGCAGGCGAGCAAATCGCGGGATCTGGTGCCCCTTGGCATGTCGGTAGCAGACCCGACTCTGTTCCCCCATCCCCAGCTCGGGCGTGCCCTGGCCAGCTGCATGCGCAAGCTCGATCCCTTCAGCACGGTGGCCGACCTGCCCCCCGGCAACGAGGCGCTGCGCCGCGCCATCGCCCAGCGCTACGCCAGCGACGGGGTGGCGGTCAATCCGCAGGAGATCATCATCACCACCGGCGCCATGGAGGCGCTCTCCCTCAGCCTGCAGGTGCTGACCGAGCCCGGTGACTGGGTGGTGGTGGAGTCCCCCACCTTCTATGGTGCCCTGCAGGCCATCGAGCGGTTGAAGCTCAAGGCGGTGGAGATCCCGGTGATCCCGGGGGTGGGCATCGATCTCGACCTGCTGGCCGACGCCCTCACCCGCATTCCGGTCAAGGCGTGCTGGCTGATGGGCAATGTGCAACACCCGCTGGGCCACACCATGCCGGATGCGCACAAAGAGGGGCTGATGGCACTGCTCAACGCCCACAAGGTGCCGCTGGTGGAGGATGACGTTTATGCGGAGGTCTACTTCGGCCGCGAGCGCCCCAAGCCCATCAAGCACTGGGATCAGCACGGTGACAGCCTGCTCTGCAGCTCCTTTTCCAAGTGTCTGGCGCCGGGCTTTCGGGTCGGCTGGGTGGTGGCGGGGCCCCATGCCGAGCGGATCCAGCGGCTGCAACTGATGTCCACCCTCTCCACCAATGTGCCGAGCCAGCTGGCGCTGGCCGAGATGCTGCGCCAGGGCGGGGTGGATGCCCACTTTCGCCGCCTGCGCCACACTCTGGCCCAGCGCCAGCAGCAGATGCGGGCCGCGCTGCAGCGACTGTTGCCAAGCGAGGTGCGGATCTCCGCCCCCGATGGCGGTTACTTTCTCTGGCTGGAGTTTGCGCCCCGCCTCGACAGCCGTGCCCTCCACGCCATGGCGCTCGACTGCGGCTTCTCCATCGCCCCCGGCGCCCTCTTCTCCAGTCAGGGGCAACACAACCACTGCCTGCGCCTCAACAGCTCCCATCCCTGGAACGAGCAGCTGGAGCAGGCCCTCACCCGGCTGGCTGCGCTGATTGCCGCGCAGCTCGATGAAAAGTAACGAGGCAAAGAGCCGCTGACGAAACGAACAAAGGCCCGTAACGGGCCTGTGTAGTTGGGGAGTGACGCGCCTTGGCTCGCCATCAAAAACGGATCATCTGGCCATGATCTGCGACTGCACCTTGAAGCCCAGCGCCTCGTAGAGGGCTTGGGCGCGCTCGTTGAAGGCCATCACCTCCAGCCGGATTTGCTGAGCATCACGGGCCTTGGCCCACTCATCGCAATGGGCGATCAGCGCCTTGCCAATCCCGCGGGAGCGGTGCTGCTCATCCACCACAACCGAGCCAATGCGGCAGATCGGCGCACGGGTGAGAAAAGGCACGCTCTCATTGATGTCTATCCGCGCCGTCAAAAAGCCCACCACCCTGCCATCCTGCTCGGCAACGCAGAACAGACGCCCTTCGGCGGCAATGGCATCGAGCAAAAATGCCCGCTCCTCTGGCGAAGGGGGGCTGAACACTTCGGGATAGTGCTGATGGTGGATCTCTCCTATCTACCGGTTCAGCTCGACAATGGCATCGATATCCAGTTCGCTTGCCTTGCGTATCTCCAACGGTTGCTCCTTGCAAAAAAGTGATCTCTTTGCGCCATCTTAGGGGCTGTGCCCCGCAATCCAAATAGGCTCATCCGTATCTTTTGGCGGGCAGCAGAAACAACAACGCCCCTTGAGCGGGGCGTTATCGGCAATCCATGGCGATGAGGGCTATCAGGCGGGGGCGTTAAGCTGAGCCACCTGACGCTCGATGCTGCCCTTGAGGTTGTCATCGAGCTTGAGGGCCCGAGCCAGCTCATCGAGATAACCGCGCTCCATAAAGTGATCCACTTCGATGGCGAGCAGGGAGGCGAGATAGACCTCGGTGGCCAGCTCCATGTCGGTCACTTCCCGCGCCAGCGCGTGGGGATCGAGGGGGCGGGCCAGCTCGGCGTCAATCCAGCGGGCGACATCGCTCTGGCCCTGTTCGATCAGATACTCCTGAATTTTCTGGCGCTCGGCACCGTCGATATGGCCATCGGCCCGGGCCGCAGCCACCATGGCGCGCACCAAGAGGGCCGCACGGGCATCCAGCGCATTGCCTTCCAGCCCACTGATGGGATGGGTGGGCTGGGCCGGTGCCGCCTGCTGGGCCTGCCAATCCTGATAGAGCTTGTAGGCCAGCCCGCCAAGGGCCGCAGCGCCCCCCACGGCAGCGGCCTTGCCGCCATATTTGCGCACTTTTTTATTGCCCAGCAACAGACCGAGCGCACCACCGGCCAGCGCCCCCTGCATCTGCCCCTTGCGCTTGTCTCCGCCTTCGTTGAGCCAGCCTTTGCCAGCCCCCAACAACTGTTCCAGCATCTGTTTCATCGTGGCACCTCGCTATTGTTCGGCCCATGCTGGCGCCAGACTGATGAACCAAGAGTGAATGGGCCCCATTATTGCGCCGTCCCCTGTGCATCCTGCCGCAATTCGCGGTATACCTGAAACAGGTCAACAAGGAGCATCAGGATGCGCATCATCACCCCTTTCGTGGTTCTGCTGTTGTGCGGCACTGCCAGTGCCGCCAGCGAGCTGGATCGCTCAGCCCAGCAGGCCAAGCTGGATGCCGCCTGCCAGCAAGCTCAGCAGCAACTGGTCGAGCAGGGCAAGCAACAGCGGATCGACGCCTGCATCAAGGAGGGCGGCAAGGCCGACAAGTGTCAGCAGGAGTTCACCAGCTTCGGCCAGCGCGAGGGCAACAAGCGGCCCGACCTCAACAACCTGCCCCCCTGCCAACAGGCTGACGCCTACCGCAAGAGCTACCGTCAATGACCCCGAACCAAGGAGAGAGCATGATCCCCCCCCGTGAACTGACCCTGCAATTTCTGGCCGAACCCTCCGACGTCAATTTCGGCGGCAAGGTGCATGGCGGCATGGTGATGAAGTGGATCGATCAGGCGGGCTATGCCTGCGCCGCCGGCTGGTGCGGCGGCTATGCGGTGACCGTCTATGTGGGGGGGATCCGCTTTTTGCGCCCCATCCAGATTGGCCAGCTGGTGGAGGTTCACGCCCAGGTGATCCATACCGGCACCACCAGCATGCATCTGGCGGTGGATGTCTACAGCCGCCACCCCACCGAGACCGAGCGCCACAAGACCACCCACTGCATCATCATCTTTGTGGCGATGGATGAGCAGGGCAAACCGACCCCGGTACCTCAGTGGCAACCGGTGAGCGAGAGCGATCTGCAGTTGCAGCAGTACGCCAAAAAGCTGATTGCCCTGCGCGAGGAGATCGACAAGGAGATGCGCCAGCACCTCTGACCTTGGTGATTCCCCTGCCCGATAGAGAGGGCGCTTTCGGCCAACGGCGGCGCCCCTGTATAATCCCCCCTCTTCCCGCAACCGGAACCCTGCCCATGTCACTGGAAACTGCCCCGCCCGAGGTGAAACTCGCGGTGGATCTGATTGAACTGCTGGAAACCAACCAGTTGGCCCCCGAACTGGTGCTGGCGGCGCTGGCCATCGTCAAAAATGACTACGAGCGCAAGCTGGCGGAGGGGAAGGATCACTGATCCCCCGTTTATCTTTCCGACTTCAGTTTTCCCCATACCACAAGTTACTGCGGCCCCATCACCTCGTCACAGAGGGCGATCAGGGCCGTGCTCAAGCGGGTGAGCGGTTCGCTCCCGCTTACCCCGGCATGGAGGGCCAGCTCCACCGGCGCCACCTTGGGCCACTGGGTCAGGGCCAGCTGATCGGCGGGCATCAACCGTTTGGGTAGCAAGCTCACCCCGATCCCCGCGCTCACCGCCCCCTGCAAGCTGGCAAGGCTGGCGCTGACATAGGCGATACGCCAACGCCGACCGAGGCCATCGAGCGCCTCGGTCATCTGCCGCCGATAGAGCCCTTCGCTCGGGAACACCACCAGCGGCAGCGGATCCCGTTCCCGTGCGGGCCAGTCGCGACTGTCGACCCACACCAGCGGCTCGCGCCAACTGGCAAGGGGCGAACCCTGCCCGCGAGTCTGCTTGACCAGCGCCAGATCCAGCTCTCCCGCCTCGAAGCGCTGCCAGATCTCGTGGCTCAGGCCACTTTGCACCTCCAGCCGCACCTCGGGGTAGTCACGGGCAAAGGCGGCCAGCACAGGGGTAATGGCGCCTGCGGCGAAATCCTCCGGCACCCCGAGGCTGAGGGACAAGCTCCCCTCGCTCACCTGCTCCTCGGCCTGCGCCAGCAGCGCCAGAATGCGGCGGGCCAGCCCCAGCAATTTTTCCCCCTCCGCCGTCGCCACCACCTGCCGACCGGAGCGGTCCAGCAGCGGACAGCCAAGCTGCTGCTCAAGGCGGCGGATCTGCTGGCTGATGGTGGATTGGGTCAGATGAACCCGTTCACCGGCGCGGGTAAAACTGCCGGTGTCGATAATGGCGACAAAACTGCGCAGCAACAGGGGATCCAGCATGGGGCACTCCATTTACAAAACCACTGAAACTCATTCTATCATTTAATTTCAAAATGACTTTTTTCGCCGCTAGGCTGGCATTTGTTCTGTCAAATCAGGGTTTTTCATCATGTCACAGCCTCTTGTAGCGTCTACCCCTCTTCGCTCGCTCACCCCATCAACCTCACTCCAGACTCACCGACAATGGCTGGAGCAGGCGGTGCAACTGGCCAGAGCAAATCACCGGCAGGGCGGTCGCCCCTTCGCCGCCCTGCTGGTGCGCGATGACCAGCTGGTAGCGAGCGCGGTCAACGGCATTCATCTGGATGGCGATCCCACCCGTCACGCCGAGCTGGAGGCGCTGCGCAAGGCAAGCCAGAGCGCGCCGCTCGCGGGCAGCATCGTCTATGCCAGCGGTCACCCCTGCCCCATGTGCCTCGGCGCGCTGGTGATGAACGGTATAGCCGCCGTCTATTACGCCTTTGATAACGCCGATGCGGCCCCGTTCGGCTTTGACAGCACTGCCGCCTATCAAACGCTGGGACTGCCGCTGGCACCGCCACCTCTGCCGCTGGTCAAACTGGCCGTCACCATGACGGCGGCGGATCTCTACGGCCACCAGCCGCAACAAGCAGCGCCTGATCATGAGTAAAGGGACTTTCGAACGCCCGGCAGAAGCGCGCCGCCAGCAGTTTGCCCTGCTGGTGCTGGTGATCCTGACTGGCCTGAATCTGCGCCCCTTTCTTACCGCCATCGGCCCGCTGAGCGGCGAGATTGGCCGCGCCCTGTCGCTGGGGATGGACACCCTCGCCTGGCTTACCCTGCTGCCGCTCTGGCTCATCGGGATTGGCGTGCTGCTCACCCCCAGCCTGCGTAGACGCGCCAGTGCGTGCCAACTGCTGGGGCTGGCCCTGCTGCTGCTCGGCATTGGCAGCGCCATGCGCTTCGATGCCCAGAGCGGCGCCCTGCTGATCGCCAGCGCGGCGCTGTGTGGATTGGGGTCGGCACTGGTACAGGGGGTGCTGCCCGCCCTTATCAAGCAGGCCTTCGCCCACAAGGTACCGCTGGTGATGGGGATCTTCTCCGCCTGCATGATGGGGGGCGGGGCATTGGGGGCCAGCCTTACCCCAAGGCTGGCGGCCAGCCTCGACTGGTCGCAGGCGCTGGCGCTCTGGAGCCTGCCGGTGCTGCTGGCCCTCATCTGGCTAGGGTGGAAAGTGCGTCTACCGCGGGCCGCGGCTGTCGCCATTCCCGATGGCGAACAGCGGCTGATCACCCTGCCCCGCAGCTGGTTGCTGATCGTCTGCTTTGGCATCATCAACAGTGGCTACGGCATCGTGGTAGCCTGGCTGGCCCCCGCCTATATGGCGCAAGGGTGGAGCGCCACGCAGGCGGGCGAGCTGGTCGCCTGGCTGGCACTAGCGCAGACCGCCAGCGGCCTCGGCTTGCCGCTGCTGGCGGCACGCAAGATGGACCGGCGGCCGTGGATGGGCCTTGCCATCGCCATGCAGCTGGCGGGATTTGCCGGCCTCTGGCTGGCGCCAGCCAGTGCCCCGATTCTCTGGTGCATGCTGTGCGGCGCCGGTCTTGGCGGCAGCTTTTCGCTGATCATGGTGATTGCGCTCGATCACCTGCCAGACCCACGCCGTGCGGGCACCTTAAGCGCCCTGATGCAGGGCTTCGGCTTTATGCTGGCAGCCACTGGCCCCTGGGTGGCGGCGCGGCTCTATCACTATGTGGGCGACTTTGCGGCCGCCTGGCAGTGGCAACTGGGAGGATTGCTGCTGATGAGCCTGCTGGTGCTGCGCCTCGACCCGCGCCACTACCCTCGCGTTATGGGGTTAACGACCGCCAGCGAGCCAACCCTTTCAGCCCCCCTCCCGGCCAGCGCTGCGGCCCAAAGCAACACACCGGCCTGAGGCCGGTGTGTTGGGGATAACAGTGCTGGGGGTGAAAAGACGAGGCTGACGCCGCTCAGGGGGGCAACTTAGCGCCCCTTCTTCTGCCGTCCGCTGTTAGCGGTGCGCGGCTTGCCTGCGGCCGGTTTGCCGCCCTTGCCGGGAGCCCCTTTGCCAGCGCCGCCCTTGTTGGCAGCACCTTTGCCCGCGCCACCCTTGCCCACCGGCAGTTTCTTCTCGAAGGCTTCCGGGCCCGGCACATTGGGACGACCGCCAATCTCGTGATCGTCATCGCGGCGCGGCTTCTTGCCCTGCCCCGGCTTGGCGGTTTGCGCCGCAGGAGCCTTGGCCGCCTTGGGCTTGTCGCCTTTGGCCGGTTTCACCTCGGAGGAGGAGTCCTCAATCAGCTTGAACAGATCGATCAGCTCGTCGTCGGTGAGATCGCGCCACTCGCCCACCGGCAGCCCCTTGAGGCTGACGTTCATGATGCGAATGCGCTCCAGCTTGGTCACTTCAAAACCGAAGTGCTCGCACATGCGGCGGATCTGGCGATTCAGCCCCTGCACCAGGGTGATGCGAAAGACGAACGGTGCCTCTTTCTTCACCTTGCACTTCTTGGTCACAGTACCAAGGATCGGCACCCCGGCCGCCATGCCGCGCACAAACTCGTCGGTCACCGGCTTGTCGACGGTCACCAGATACTCTTTCTCGTGATCGTTGCCCGCCCGCAGGATCTTGTTGACCAGATCGCCGTGGTTGGTGAGGAAAATCAGCCCCTGCGAATCCTTGTCGAGCCGCCCGATGGGGAAGACCCGGGTGCTGTGGTTGACGAAATCGACGATGTTGTCCTTCTCGCCCGCCTCTGTGGTACTGACGATGCCCACCGGCTTGTTGAGGGCGATCAGCACCAGACTGTCCGCCTCGCGCGGCTCGATCACCTGACCGTTCACCTTGACCAGATCGCCAACCTGCACCTGATCGCCAATCCCGGCCCGCTTGCCGTTGATAAAGACGTGGCCCTGCTCGATAAAGCGGTCGGCCTCGCGGCGCGAGCAGATACCGCTCTCGCTGATGTATTTGTTCAGGCGCATGGATTCGTTAGCCAGCATGGGGCACCTGCCACAGGTTCTGGGCCACGCCCGGTTGTACCATCGCCTGTTCCGGCTGTGCCGGGGAGGCTGTCTGCTGCATCAGCCAATTCACTACGTCAAAGTTCTGCATACCATTCCATCTTCAAAAAAGGCCAATGCCAGCTTATCCATCAAAAAACGCCGCTACAGTAGCATAATTGCCCCCTTTCAGGGGCAGATAGTTGCAAGGTCGCAGCGCCCAAGCAGGCATCCGCGGACAAGTTCACGCCGCCAGATGGCCCGCGATACAACCTTCGAACTGCCAGCCTGATGCCAACGGCGGGATCAGGCGCCCACAGCCAGCACGGCCGAACGCCATCAACTATACATATCACCTTGTTTCCATTAGGCTTTAAGCTGGTTGGCCGCGCCCAATGTGCTGCGCCAAACTCGCCCGCCCAGAGGCGGCCCCCCTATCGCCAAGGATTGCACCATGCTGGCTCACACTCGCCGCCTTGTTCGCCGTGCTCTGCTGACCCTGTTGCTGCTGTTGCTGACCGCGTGGGCGGTGATCGCCTACTTCGCCTGGCAGGCAGCGCCGCTGCAGCTGTGGCACACAGTGGTGCCCCCCGAACTCAGCGCCGATGAGCTCGATCGCAGCGACTGGCAAGCCTATCTGGCCCGCGAAGCAGAGCTGTTCGAGCTGGTAGCCACCGAGGTAGTCGCCAAGACGCCGCCAGCACAGCAACTGGCCAGCAATCGCTACTATCAGGATGCCCCCATCAATCCCGCCCGCTTTCAGCAGAACTGGAACCGCTCCTACCTGCTGCGCCCCGAGGGTGAAGTCAAAGGGGTCGCGGTGCTGCTGCATGGCCTGACCGACTCCCCCTACAGCCTGCGCCATCTGGCCAGACGCTATCAGCAGCAGGGCTTTATCGCGCTGGGGCTGCGGATCCCCGGCCACGGCACCGTGCCCGCTGGCCTCGTGGATGTGGATTGGGAGACCTGGCTGGCCGCTACCCGACTGGCGGTGCGGGAAGCCAGATTGCTGGCACCGGGCAAGCGACCGCTGCATCTGGTGGGCTTTTCCAACGGCGGCGCGCTGGCGGTGAAATATGCGCTCGATGCGCTGGCCAACCCGAGCGGCGCACTGGCAAAACCGGATCGGCTGGTACTGATCTCTCCGATGATCGGGGTGACCCGCTTTGCCCGCTTCGCCGGGCTCAAGGCCGTGCCTGCCCTGCTGCCCGCCTTTGCCAACGCCGCCTGGCTCGATACTATGCCGGAGTTCAACCCGTTCAAGTACAACTCGTTTCCGGTCAACGGCGCGCGCCAGTCCTATCGCCTGACCCACGCCATCCAGCAGCAGGTGCGCCAACTGGCCGCCAGTGGCGAGCTGGCGGCGTTTCCCCCCGCCCTCACCTTCCAGTCGGTGATGGACTACACCGTCAGCACCCGCTCCATCATTGCCGATCTCTACCACTACCTGCCTGCCAACGGCAGCGAACTGGTGCTGTTTGATATCAACCGCAGCACCCTGTTTGGCCCGCTGATGAGCTCGGCCTCCGAGCTGGCGCTGCACCGCTTGCTGCCAAACGCCCCCGGGCACTATCGCCTCACCGTGGTGGGCAATGTCGAGCCAACCGCCCCCGCAACGCAGGCCAGAACGCTGGCCTGCGCCGACCAGCCTGAGCAGGTTCGCCTGCTGGGTATCGACTATCCCAGAGAGATCTACTCCCTCTCCCATGTGGCGCTCCCCTTCCCGATGGACGACCCCCTCTATGGCATGGCAGCGCGCCCGCAGCAGCGGGAGCAATACGGCATCAATCTCGGCGGTCTGGCCCTGCGTGGTGAGCGCGGCGTGCTGATCGTCAACCCCGGTGCCCTCACCCGCACCTCCTCCAACCCCTTCTACCCCTATCTGCAGCAGCGGGTAATGGAGACCCTCACCGCCCCTCCCGTCGCCCCGTCTGCCGCCGTAACCCCAACCAGCAGTGGTCAATATGATGCGGCCTATCAGGCCGAACTGGAGCAGTTTTTACAGGAGAGCGACGAGAGCAGCGTGCCTTTCTAGGGCGTCTCTGGAGTATCGGCAAAGAGCCACTGGCGCTGGGTCGATGGCGATACAAGAAAGGGGCCGTCAATTGACGGCCCCTTTCTATTGATGATGGCGATGGGACTGATGGCTTGGTGGGCTCAGGGATAGATGCTGACTTCTATCAGGTTCTGGTCAGGGTCGAGGAAGTAGACAGATTCTATCGGCCCGCAGGCACCGCTTTTGGTCACCGGCCCCTCGACAATCTCCACCCCGTGGCAGGCAAGCTGGGCCATCACCTGCTCCAGCGGCCAGCGGGTGATAAGGCAGACATCTCCCGACCCCACCTGCGCCCGATTGCGCGGCTCCTGCCCCAGCAGTTGCAGATTGATCTTCTGGTTGCCAAACCCTACCGCCCGGCGCCCCGCACCGAAGGTAATGGCCTCCATATTGAGCACCGAGCTGTAAAATTCCACGGCCCGTTCGATATCACTGACCGTCAATACCAGATGGTCGATATGGCTGATCATGGTTACCTCCTGGTGGTGATCTGGCTGATGTGACCGGCATATACCCGCAAACATCCGGCTGTTGCCGCCACGGCGGGCAACCCCATCATACCCGGCAAGGTGAAGCCCATGTGTGTCGTGACGCGCAAAGCGAGCGCAAATGATCTGGTCAGATAAATTCGCTTTACTGCACCGCTGCGCACGCTTTCTCCCGCTGGGCCAGCAGGGCTTCATCGTCACTGTCCATTGCCGCCAGAATCGCCTGATTGCAGGCGCGCTCCGCCAGCTTGGCAGGACTCTGCTTGGCATCCCCAATCTCTGCAATCATCGGCCGATAACTGATGGCCGCCGAGCAGTACATGGTGCGAAATTTGGGCAGTTGCCAACTGCTGTCATCCTGCCGGGTCAAGTCATCGCACAGCTTGTGAAACAGGGCGGACGCCTTGACCGTGCACTGGCTAAAACGCCGAACATCCTGCTGGTAGGGACGACAAACGCTCGGCTGCTGGATCTGCCACAGCTGAAAAGAGAACGGGACCGACTCCCCCTCATACTGCACCACCAGCGTCTTGGCCTCAGTGCCATAGATATCCGCAACCTGCTGCTGTACCAGATTGAGATAAGCCGAAAAAAGATAGGAAACCGGATCCATCACCACCTCCCTGTGGTTGTCACTGCCGGGCTTTATTACCGAAAACCGGGGCGATTTTCAAACGAGTAACAGGCGACAACAGCTTACTGATTTGGTTGGAAAAAATGATACTCTTCTCGCCACCCTCATGTACAACGTTCAAGGCTAAAGTGCGATGCAACAATGCGGTATTTATGAACAGCTCATTACTCAACTGCTGACATCTCGACTCGACCGCGAGCGCTTTTACGTGGGGGAACGCCAACTTGAGCCTGCCGAAGCGGCAGTTTGGTTATCCAGATTTCTGAGCCGGGTTTTGGAATATGCGGTGGGCTCGGTAACTGGAGAGGAGCAGCTGCAACGGCAGATTGAGCTGGCTAACCAGTTATTGCTTTGGCTAAAGGATCGCACCCAAGACCCAGACTTTATTGGCGAGAACCTCATCGATAGTCAGGGAAAAATTCTGACAGCACTCTACCAGTTGGATAACCCCATCTCCGCCAATTTAAAGCAATATGCCGAGGATATTTTCCCTCTGACAGGTCTCACTCAGAGCGAACTGTTTTGTGGCAGCAATGCGGGTTTGTCGATGGAGTCGGAGATTAAACGGGAAATTTTATCGGCAGATAGCATCTGCTGGCTGGTCTCATTTATCAAATGGGCAGGTATCCGGATTTTCCGTCATGAGCTGGAAGAGTTCACTCACAGCGGCCGCCAATTAAAAGTAATTACTACCTCTTATATGGGGGCGACCGATGCCAAGGCAGTTGAATTTTTAGCCAGCCTCCCAAATACCGAAGTCAAACTCAGCTATAACACCCAGCGCGAGCGGTTGCATGCCAAGAGCTATCTCTTTTGCCGAAATACCGGCTTTCATACCGGCTATATAGGTTCCTCCAATCTCTCTCACTCTGCCCTCACCAGCGGCTTGGAGTGGAACCTAAAAATCACCTCGCAAGAGATCCCTCATATTATCGAGAAATCCCTGAGTACCTTTGAAACCTATTGGGAATCCGATGATTTTGAGCTGTTTGATGGCAAGCTCGAAAGCCGTACAAAATTGCAGCATGCACTGCAAGAGGCCCGTGGGGATGGGGACAAAAATAGCCCTGCCTATTTCTTTGATATCACGCCGTTTCCCCATCAACTGGAGATCCTTGAACAATTGGCGATGGAGCGCGCTTTACACCAGCGCTTCCGTAACTTGGTGGTTGCGGCCACCGGTACAGGGAAAACCCTGATATCCGCCTTTGATTTTGCGCGTTTTCTGAAAACCAAACCCGATGCCAAGTTCCTGTTTGTCGCCCACAAAGAGGAGATCTTGCGCCAAGCATTAGCCTCGTACCGCGGTGTGCTCAAGCAATCCAATTTTGGCGAACTCTTAGTCGGCGGCGCCGTGCCAACCCACTACCGTCAACTATTTGCCTCGGTGCAATCCTTGAATAACCAGCTGGCTAATTTACCTCTTAGCCCAGATTATTTCGATTACATCGTCATTGATGAGGTTCACCATATTGCGGCGGCCAGTTATCGCGGTCTGCTCGCCGCCTTTGAACCTCACATTCTGTTGGGATTAACCGCAACGCCAGAGCGCCATGATGGCGGTGATATTCTTGCCGACTTTTGTGGTGTCATCGCAGCAGAGGTCCGCTTGCCCGAGGCCATCAATCGTCGCCATCTCTGTCCGTTCCAATATTTTGGTATCGATGATGATACTGACTTGCGCCAAGTGGCTTGGAAAAATGGCCGTTATGACATCACTGAACTCACCAATATCTATACCCATAACCAGCAGCGGGTACAGAAAATAGTCCAGAGCCTCAATGAGATCGTCACCGATATTACCAAGATAAAAGCGCTGGCATTTTGTGTGAGCCGTGAACATGCCGATTTTATGCGCAAGGCCTTTTTATTGAAGGGCATCAAGGCTGATATTCTCACCAGCGATAACCGAGAAGAACGGTATAGCAAACAACAAGATTTGCGTACCGGCGTTATCAATATTCTCTGCGTGGTGGATATCTTAAACGAAGGGGTTGATATCCCGGAAGTCGATACCTTGCTATTTTTACGACCAACGGAAAGCCTCACTATCTTCTTGCAGCAATTAGGGCGCGGCCTGCGGCTGGCGAGCGATAAAGAGTGCTGCACCGTGTTGGACTTTGTTGGCAATGCCCGTGCTGAGTATGACTTTGCCCAGAAATTCCGGGCACTGGTGGGTAAAACTAATAAGGCGATCAGCCACGAGATCAAACAGGGCTTCCCTCACGCCCCCTTGGGCTGCCGCATCGAACTCTCAAAACAGACCCAAGAGTTAATTCTGAGCAATATCAAGAAGGCGACCCTCAATACCTCACGCCTCATGGGCCTGATCCGCTGTTTCTCACAGGACTGTGATTTACCACTGACGCTGGCGAACTTTTTGAAGTTCTACCCTCACATCAGCCTTGAGGAGATCTACAAGCGCGGTAACTGGAGCGCCTTGGTCAAACAGGCTAGCAACCATACCATTTCTGAAATGAGCGATGAGAAGCTGTCGACCCTCTACACCCGGGCCATCAAAACCCGGCTATTGGGCTGCGATGCGCTCCATTACTTGAAATTCTTACAAACCTTGGTGGCAGACGCCTTTACCTTAACGGCCGAACACGATGAACGTATGGCCTTGATGTGCCATTACGACTTCTGGCAACAGAGCGGCCCCAATGCAGGCTTTAGCTCCTTGGCGCACAGCCTGAAACAACTCAATCAACCAGAGTTAAGGGCCGAGCTGGCAGATCTGTTGCCCATGCTGCTCAACCGGGTGCAACACGAACAAAGCGCCATGCCAAACCTTCCCGGTAATCCGCTGCAACTGCATGCTCGCTATGCCAGAGAGCAGGTGCTGGTTGGCTTTGGCGCGACCACCTTCGCGCAGCAACCCACGGCCCGCGAAGGGGTCTATGTCATCGCAGAGCAAAATATCGAGTTGCTGTTCGTGACCTTGAACAAAACGGAACAGCACTTCTCCCCCACTACCCGTTATCACGACTACGCCATCAACGAGTCGCTGTTTCATTGGCAGAGCCAAAACAGCGCTCGCCCAGAACGGGGTAAGGGGCTGAGTTACATAAACCACAGAGCAGAAGGTAAGCGCTTGTTTCTGTTCGTTCGTGAGCAGAGCAAAGATGAATTTGGCCGCATCCTTGGCTTTGTGAACTTTGGTGAGGTGGAGTACGTATCCCACACTGGCAGCCAACCGATGAACATTAAATGGCGTCTCACTACTCCGATGCCGCCATTTATGTGGAAAGAGGCCGCCAAACTGGCTGTTGGTTAGTAAGGCTTCTCACCCGGTGGGAAGATGACGCAAAACCCACCGGATTCTTGCCCAAAACCCCGGCTAAATTATCCAGTTGCATAATAACCATGCGGCCTTGCGGTTGTTTAACTGGCCCTAACGTCAGATAATACCGCCCGCCTTCAACCCCCGATAACCCGACTTTCAGTGACGGTAATTGATGACTGAGTACCTGCTTTTATTGATCGGCACCGTGCTGGTTAACAACTTCGTGCTGGTGAAATTCCTCGGCCTCTGCCCCTTTATGGGGGTCTCCGGCAAGCAGGAAACCGCCATCGGCATGGGGCTGGCGACCACCTTCGTGATGACCCTCGCCAGTGCCAGCTCCTATCTGGTGGAGCACTATATCCTGCTGCCGCTGGATATCGCCTATCTGCGCACCCTCGCCTTTATTCTGGTGATCGCCGTGGTGGTGCAGTTTACCGAGATGGTGGTGCGCAAGAGCAGCCCGACCCTCTATCGCCTGCTGGGGATCTTCCTGCCGCTCATCACCACCAACTGCGCGGTGCTCGGGGTGGCGCTGCTCAGCATCAATGAGCGACACGACTTTATCCAGAGCGTGATCTACGGCTTTGGCGCCGCCACCGGCTTCTCGCTGGTGTTGATCCTGTTTGCCGCCATGCGCGAGCGTCTGGTCGCCGCCGATGTGCCCGCACCGTTTCGCGGGGTGTCGATTGCCATGATCACCGCCGGTCTGATGTCGCTGGCCTTTATGGGCTTTACCGGCCTAATCAAGATATAACCATGATCCATATTCTCTTTGCCATTCTGGTGCTCACCCTGCTGGCGCTGGCGTTCGGGATTATCCTGGGCTTTGCCGCCGTCAAGTTTCATGTGGAAGCAGACCCCATCGTCGATCAGCTCGATGCCCTGCTGCCCCAGACCCAGTGTGGCCAGTGCGGCTATCCCGGCTGCAAACCCTACGCCGAGGCGCTCGCCAACGGCGATCAGATCAACAAGTGCGTGCCCGGTGGCGAGGCCACCATGCGCAAGATTGCCGATCTGATGGGGGTCGAGCCCCAGCCGCTGGGGGGCAGTGACGAGGCCGCAGTGCCAGTCAAAAAGGTCGCCTTTATCCACGAAGATCAGTGCATCGGCTGCACCAAGTGCATTCAGGCCTGCCCGGTGGATGCCATTGTCGGCGCCACCAAGGCGATGCATACCGTGATTGCCAACGAGTGCACCGGTTGCGATCTCTGTGTCGATCCCTGCCCGACCGACTGCATCGAGATGATCCCGGTGCCCACCACGGTCGATAACTGGAAGTGGGATCTCAATAACGTGCATGTTCCGGGCAAGATTCCGGTCAAGATAGTGGAATAAACAGCGGAGCAACCATGCATTCCTTACTCGAACGTATCAAAGCCGGCACGCTCTGGGACTTTCACGGTGGCATTCACCCCGCCGACAACAAGCTGCAATCAAGCCAGAGCCCGGTGGTAGACGCCGGTCTGCCGCCACGTCTCATCATTCCGCTGCGCCAGCACGCAGGCCCCGCCGGCGATCTGCTGGTGCAGGTGGGCGACAAGGTCAAAAAAGGGCAGCCGCTGACCCGTTATGCCAAGGGGCGGGTCGTCCCTGTCCATGCCTCCACCTCCGGCACCATCACCGAGATTGGCAACCACACGGTTGCCCACCCCTCCGGGCTCGGCGATCTCTGCGTCATTCTCACCCCGGATGGGGAAGATGATTGGGGCGAGCGCAATGGCAAACCCGATTACTGGAATCTGGAGCGGGGTGAGCTGCTCGAACGCATCCAGCAGGCGGGGGTAGCGGGCCTTGGCGGCGCCGTGTTCCCCACTCACAGCAAGCTCGACGGCCGCGGCCAGCTCACCGAGATCCTGATCGTCAACGGGCTGGAGTGCGAACCCTATATCACCACCGACGATCGGCTGATGCAGCAATACGCCGACGAGATCATGGATGGCATCCGGGTGCTCAAGCACCTGCTCAAACCGAAACTCACCCTGATCGGGGTGGAAGACAACAAGCCCGAGGCGATCGAGCAACTGACCCGCCACGCCACCGATGAAGATGTGCTGGTCAAGACGGTGCCGACCAAGTACCCCTCGGGCGGTGCCAAGCAGACCATCGAGCTGCTCACCGGCCGTCAGGTGCCCAAGGGGGGCCGCGCAGTCGATATCGGCATCATGGTGCTCAACGTCGCCACCGTGTTTGCCATCAAACGCGCCATTATCGACGGCGAACCGCTGATCGAGCGGATCGTCACCCTCACCGGCGACAGCTTCAAGCAGCCCGGCAACGCCTGGGTGCGCCTGGGTACGCCGGTACGCTGGCTGTTGCAGCGTTTCGAGCTGCAACCGGAAGCGGAGCAGCGGGTGATCATGGGTGGCCCCATGATGGGCTTTACCCTGCCCCACGCCATGGTGCCTGTGGTCAAAGCCACCAACTGCCTGCTCGCGCCGACGCAGGCCGAACTGCCTGCCCCCGGCCCGGAGCAGCCCTGCATCCGTTGCAGCGCCTGCGCCGATGCCTGCCCGGCCAGCCTGCTGCCGCAAGAGCTCTACTGGTACAGCCGGGCCAAGGAGTATGACAAGGCCGAGAAGCTCAACCTGATGGACTGCATCGAGTGCGGCGCCTGCGCCTGGGTCTGCCCGAGCGAGATCCCGCTGGTGCAGTACTACAAGATCGCCAAAGACGACATTCGCGAAGCCCGTGCCGAGGCCGAAAAAGCCGAACGCGCCAAGCAGCGTTTCGAGGCCAAGCAGGCCCGTTTCGAGCGGGAGAAAGCGGCCCGCGAAGCGCGCCATGCCGAAGCCGCCGCCCAGCGCCGTCAGACTATGACGGCCGCAGGCGGCGAAGATCCGGTGGCAGCCGCCCTCGCCCGCATCAAGGCCAAGCAGGATGCGCCCATTACCGCCATTGCCGCCACCGCCGAGGGCTTGCCCGACAACAGCGCTGTGATTGCCGCCCGCGAAGCCCGCAAACGGGAAGCGGAGGCGCGCCGCGCCGCCAAGCTGGCAGAGAGCGCAAACAGCGACACTGCCGCTGCGGCGCAACCCGCCGAGGCGGTTGACCCCGCCAGCGATCCCAAGAAAGCAGCCATCGCTGCCGCACTGGCCCGCGCCAAGGCCAAGAAAGCAGCTCAGGCTGGCGAGAGCGCCGAGCCTGTGACTGCCGAAGCCGTTGCTGCGCCTGCGGTAGATGCCGATCAGCAAAAGGCAGAAGTTGACCCGAAAAAGGCAGCAATTGCCGCCGCCATTGCCCGTGCCAAAGCCAAAAAGGCCGAGGCGAATGGTGAACCGGTAAGCGCAGCCAACAGCGCGGTAGCAGACGCAGGCTCGCAAGGCGATGCGCCATCTGCTGCCAGCGAAGCAGTTGATCCCAAGAAAGCGGCTATCGCTGCTGCCATCGCCCGAGCCAAAGCCAAAAAGGCGGCCCAGCAGGCAGCTGAACAAGGTGAGCCAATGCAGGCAGCAGAAGGGACTTGCGGTGAGCAAGCACTCGCCGAGCCGGTGAGCGAGGCCGTTGCCGAGGTGAGCGTTGACCCGAAAAAGGCAGCCATCGCCGCTGCCGTCGCCCGCGCCAAGGCGAAAAAACTGGCTGCCGACGCGGCCAGGGCCAGTGGGGCCACCCCGGATGAGGGATCATCATCCGACGCCGAGCCGCGCTGATGCTCGCTGGCCCATCGTTAAACAACGAGGTAATGCACTAATCCATGTTCAATATCGCGACTGCGCCGTTTGCCCATAACCGCAAACAGACCCGAACCCTGATGCTGCTGGTGATCCTGGCCTGCGTGCCGGGCTTGCTGGCCCAGACCTGGTTCTTCGGCTGGGGCTCCTTTATCCAGATCCTGCTGGCGTTAGTGACCGCGCTGCTGTGTGAGGCGCTGGTGCTCAAGCTCCGTGGCCGCGCCATCAAGCCTGCCCTGATGGATGGCAGTGCGGCGCTCACCGCCGTGCTGATCGGTCTCTCCCTGCCGCCGCTGCTGCCGTGGTGGATGCTGGTGGTGGGCACGGCCTTTGCCATCATTGTTGCCAAACACCTTTACGGCGGACTGGGTCAGAACCTGTTCAACCCGGCCATGGTCGCCTATGTGCTGCTGCTGGTCTCCTTCCCGGTGCAGATGACCAGCTGGCTGCCGCCGGAGAGCGTGCGCGCCTACAGCCTCGGCTTTGGTGATGCGGCGTCGGTGATCTTCACCGGCTTTAGCCTCGACGGCTACAGCATGGCCCAGCTCAAGCAGGGGGTGGATGGTCTCACCATGGCGACTCCGCTCGATACCCTGAAAACCGGCCTGACCCAGGGGCTCACCACAGGCGAGATCCTGAGCGGCCCGCTGTTCGAGGGTTGGGGCGGCATCGGCTGGAGCTGGGTCAACCTCGGCTATCTGCTGGGCGGCCTGTTCCTGCTGCAGCAGAAGGTGATCAACTGGCGCATTCCGACCGCCATTCTCGGTGCCCTGCTGGCGGCCTCCACCATCGGCTATCTGGTGAGCCCGGATGCGACCGCCACGCCCATGTTCCATCTCTTTAGCGGCGCTACCATGCTGGGGGCCTTCTTTATCGCCACCGATCCGGTCAGTGCCTGCACCACACCGCGCGGCCGACTGGTCTATGGTGTGCTGATCGGGGTGCTGGTCTACATCATTCGCCGCTTTGGCGGCTATCCGGATGCGTTCGCCTTCGCCGTGCTGCTGGCCAACCTTTGCGTACCCTTTATTGACAGCCTGACTCGCCCGAAAGTGTATGGAGCCCGTCGCCAATGATGTTTCTGCCCTCTTTCCCCATCACAGCTGACGGAGCCCGGACATGTTAAAGAGCATGCGCAAGAACGGCCTTATTCTGGCGATGTTCGCGCTCGGCTGTACCGCGCTGGTGGTACTGACCAACGAGTTGACCAAGGATAAAATCGCCCACCAGCAACAGCTGGAGAAACAGCAGACTCTCTCGGTATTGCTGCCGGAGGGGAGCTATGACAACGATCTTGTGGCCAGCTGCAAGCAGGTGACCAGCAGGAAGTATCTCGGCAGCGATCAGCCGCAAGCCCTCTATACCGCCAGCAAGAATGGCGTGGTGACCGGCTATGCATTGGAGGCGATCGCGCCGGATGGCTACAGCGGGGCGATCCGCATCGTGGCGGGCTTTGATGCCAAGGGCACCATCACCGCCGTGCGCGTGCTCGCTCACAACGAGACCCCGGGCCTCGGTGACAAGATCGAGCTGAAAAAATCGGACTGGATCAACAGCTTTGCCGGAAAATTCCTGACCCATGACAACGAGCCCCAGTGGGCGGTGAAGAAGGATGGCGGCGAGTTCGATGCCTTTACCGGCGCCACCATCACCCCGCGAGCCGTGGTCAAGGCGGTGAAGAACCTGCTTAAACTGCAGCAGGAGCAACCCGAACTGCTCAGCAACGCCCCGGCTTGTCCGGCGGCGAACTAACGGAGTCGAGCCATCATGAACCAGATGGAACAGATTGAAACGGGCACAACCCCGCTTGCCGAGCTGGAAAGCCGCAAGGGCGAGCTCAAGGAGCTGATGAGTCAGGGGCTGTGGAAGAACAACCCCTCGCTGGTGCAGGTGCTGGGGCTCTGCCCGACCCTCGCCGTCTCCTCCACCTTTACCAATGCGCTGGGGCTGGGCCTTGCCACCATGGCGGTGCTGGTCTGCTCCAACCTCGCCGTCTCGCTGGTGCGCAACTGGGTGCCGAAGGATATTCGCATCCCGGTCTATGTGATGATCATCGCCTCGCTGGTGACCAGTGTGCAGCTGCTGATGAACGCCTACACCTATGGCCTCTATCAGGCGCTCGGCATCTTTATCGCCCTGATCGTCACCAACTGCGTCATCATCGGCCGCGCCGAGGCCTATGCCTCCAAGAACCCGCCGCTGCTGGCGGCCCTCGACGGTCTGATGATGGGCCTTGGCTTTACCCTGGTGCTGCTGGTACTGGGCGGCATGCGCGAGATCATCGGCATGGGCACCCTGTTTGATGGTGCCGAGCTGCTGCTGGGCGAGTGGGCCAAGTCCCTGCGCATCGAGCTGTTCCACGCCGATGCCAGCCTGCTGCTGGCTATTTTGCCGCCGGGCGGCTTTATCGGGTTGGGACTGTTGATCGCCGCCAAGAATGCAATCAACGACTGGCGGGACCGCAAACAGGCCGCTACCGTGGCCCACTGCAACGTTGCCCCGGCCCGCGTCCGGGCGACCGAGCTATGATCGGACGCAAGGCATGAACAATCAGAAACGCAGAGAGATCCTCGAGCGACTGCGGGCAAACAACCCCCACCCCACCACGGAGCTCAACTTCAACTCGCCGTTCGAGCTGTTGATTGCCGTGCTACTCTCGGCACAGGCGACCGATGTCAGCGTCAACAAGGCAACCGACAAGCTCTATCCGGTGGCCAACACCCCACAAGCGATGCTGGATCTCGGGGTGGACGGGCTCAAGGAGTACATCAAGACCATTGGCCTCTTCAACACCAAGGCCGAGAACGTCATCAAGACCTGCGCCATCTTGCTGGAGCGCCACGGCGGCGAAGTGCCGGAGAACCGAGAAGCGCTGGAAGCCCTGCCCGGCGTCGGCCGCAAGACCGCCAACGTGGTGCTCAACACCGCCTTTGGCTGGCCCACCATCGCCGTCGATACCCATATTTTCCGGGTATCTAACCGAACAGGCTTTGCGGTAGGCAAGAATGTGGATCAGGTGGAGGAGAAGCTGCTCAAAGTGGTACCCGCCGAGTTCAAGCTGGATGTCCATCACTGGCTGATCCTGCACGGGCGTTACACCTGTCTGGCTCGCAAGCCCCGTTGTGGTTCCTGTATCATCGAGGACCTCTGCGAGTACAAAGAGAAGGTCTATCCAGAAAGCTGATGGCCTCGCAACCGAGATTGAAAGCAGTACACATCACCAACCCGGAGAACTGAGCAATGAGAATTCTGCATACCATGCTGCGTGTCGGCGATCTGCAACGCTCCATCGACTTCTACACCCGTGTCCTTGGCATGAAGCTGCTGCGCAAGAGCGAGAACAGCGAGTACAAGTACACCCTGGCCTTCGTCGGTTACGGTGACGAGAAGGATGAAGCGGTGATCGAGCTGACCTACAACTGGGGGGTGAGCGAGTACGAACTGGGCTCTGCCTATGGCCACATCGCGCTGGAAGCAGACGACATCTATGCCACCTGCGAAGCGCTGCGCGCCGCCGGTGCCAAGATCACCCGCGAGCCGGGCCCGGTCAAGGGTGGCACCACCGTCATCGCCTTCGTCGAAGATCCGGACGGTTACAAGATTGAACTGATTGCCAAGAAAGATGCCGGTACAGGGCTGGGTGACAGCTTCTAAGCTGCCCTAATCCCACTGCCTAATGGCAGGATCAAAAAAGAGCGCAGATGCGCTCTTTTTTATGCCTCTTTGCCGGGGACAGCACTAGATCTCGCCATTGCGCCCCATACTGATCACCACCCGCCGGTTCTTGGCACGACCCTGCTCCGTTTCGTTGGAGGCAACGTGCTGCTTCTCGCCATGTCCCTCCACCGAGATCTTGCCGGGATCAATCCCCAGATCGACAAACACCTTCTTGATGGCATCGGCCCGCTTCTCGGAGAGTTTCAGGTTCGGCCAGCGGCCGCCATAGCTGTCGCTGTAGGCATCGATCACCACCACGTCGATGCTCTTGTCCGCCTTGATAAACTCGCTGATCATCGCCAGCCGCCGCTTGGAGGGGATGGAGAGCTGATCGCTGTTCTTGTCGTAGGTAAGCACGCTAAAGGCGATGTCGTTGAAGCTGTAGGGCAAGAGCCCGCTCAGGCAGTCGATAAAGGCCTGATATTTGACCCGAAAGTTAACCGACGAAAGCGATACTCGCACCGCACGGTTTTGGCGATACCAGTCCCGATACTGGAAAGTGGGCATTCGTCCCCCCTCCAGCTCATCGAGCATGGTCCAGGCGGTTTGCCCCTCCACCAGCCCATCGAACTGCTGATAGAAGCGCAGTTGACTCACTTCTCGCCCGGCAATCCCTGGGCGCCATACCGGCGGCATGATGCCAAGGCTCACCGTCTGGGTCTGGGCCTGTGGCCGCTTGCCCTTGAGCTCAAAGTCGAGGTTGATCTTGCGCCCGGCGCGGCTGACAAAGGCCCCCGTTCCCCAGTTGGGGATCGGGTGTTCGAGGCGACACTCAATCTGGGTATCGGAGGTCAAACGCCAGACGGATTGATCCAGACCGGCACCGAATTCGGTGACCCCAGCCTGTAACTGCATACTCACGGATATGCTGACCAACCCCAACACCCAAGCGTTCAATTGCTTGCCCTCCACACGATCTCACAAGGGGTATCGGCCAGGGAGGGACAAGCTTTAGCGCAAATGGATCAGTGGGGAGAGGCTCTCTCTATCAACTTGAAGCTGGCAATTCGTCCAGCCAGCTCCCGTGCCAACTGATCCAGTTCGACACTATTCTGCTGCAGGGTGACCGAGTGCTGGCGATGGGCCTCGTACACTTCGCGGATGGTCATTACGTTGTGCTGGATATCGTCCGTTACGTAGCGCTGCTGCTCGGTTGCGGTAGCCACCTGCGCCGTCATGTCACTCACCTTGCGCACCTCATTGACGATGTCGGTCAGCTCGTGACCCGCCCGCTGCGCTTCACTGACGCTGAGGCCCGCCTGCTCGCTGCCCGACTGCATGGCCACCACCGCCTGACGGGCTCCAGCCCGCAAACGGGAGAGCATCTGTTCGATATCATCTGCCGCCTGCTGGGTACGGGCAGCCAGTGAACGTACCTCATCGGCGACCACGGCAAAGCCGCGCCCCGACTCACCGGCACGGGCTGCCTCAATGGCGGCATTGAGGGCCAACAGATTGGTGCGATCGGAGATCTGCTTGATGAGGTTGAGTGCCTCGACGGCGGACTCGGTATCCTGATGCAGGTTGTTGACCAACAGCCGGGTCTCGTCGAGGGTGCCGGCCACCTGCTCGATGGCGGCGATAGTCTGATCCACCTCCTTGTCCCCCTGCCGGGCACGGCCAATGGCCTGCTGGGTCGCCAGTGAGGTCTGGGTCGCATTGCGAGCAATTTCGGCCACCGTCGAAGCCATTTCCGTTGCGGCGGTGGCAACCAGTTCAACCTGACCGACGCCACGCACCACACCTTCATTCACTTCGGCAATCACCTCGCTGGAGTTGCTGGCACTACGGGTCAATATCTCACAGGAGCGGCGCACCTCCAGCAACAAGCCTTCCAGATGCTGCAGAAAGTGGTTGAGATCCCGCGCCAATGCCCCAAGCTCGTCACCCGATTGCCAGTTGACCCTCACCGTCAGATCATTGTCATTGACGAGCCGTGAAAAGGTGCGATGCAGAGCGACGAAGCCCAGATGCACATCCCGCAGCACCTTCCAACTGATGAGGGTAGTCAACAGCAGGCAGCACAGAACCGCCATAGCCCCCCACCAGAAGTTGCGCTGACTCTCTCCCTGCATCTGCTCAACCCGTTCGAACAACTGCTGGAAGAGCTGCTCTTCGCCCTGTTTGAGCTGGTCGATCTTCTCGGTGCTCACGGCAAACCAGCGCTCCGGATCGACGCCAAAGCTCCCCTCGGTCATCTTGCCCAAGGCGAGCTGCTCATATTTCGCGACCTCTGCCATCACCGGACTCTTCTCAATTTGCTCAAGCAGGCGTCGCTGCGGCTCGCTTGCCACGGCGCGAAAACGCTCCAGATAGCTCTGCTGGGCAGCGAGCAGGGACATAAATTGCTGCAAGGTAGCCGGGGTGAAACTCCCTTTGGCAAAGACATTGCTGAGGGTCGCCCGCTCCATCCCCATACGCTCCTTGTTTTGCAAAAATGCGGCGTAGGCATTGGTCTGCAAGGCAATAGCGGCATCCTGGCTACGCAGACTAATCTCATCCACGACCTTGAGCAGAGAAGCAATCAACTGGCTATAAAAGGCGACCTGACGCGGGGCCTCTATGGCCAGTTTGTCCACCTGATTGCGGATCCCCATCAACTCGCGCAAAGCCAGACCCACCTGCTCGTGGGCAACCCCCCTCTCCAACCCCTGAAAGCGATGAATGGCTTCATCAACCTGTTGCCGCTGACGTGGCAGGGCATCTGCAAATTTGCGCCCTTCAGAGCCGATAAACCCCGCCGACATGCCACGCTCCTTTTGCAGCTCGTGCACCAACTGGGCGCTGCGTTCGACCACAGTCAGCTGCTGCAGGGCTTGCGTCATCTCATGGGTCACCCGATATCTGTCGTATGCGTAGTGGCTGGCGAAAAACAGCAGCGCCAATAACGGCAGGCAAATTGCCAGCAACATCTTGCCGGCCAATCCGAGTCTGTTCATCCCGCACTCCTGTCATTTTTATCAACGCGTTGATTATATCCGGCCTGCTCGCTTATGCCGCTGACGACATCTGCCATTGGCCAGAACCATGAGCTGCATCAACCATTTTCTGTAGATGGCCACGCAGCCCCCCCATAGCCCAGCCCAATGGTCAGGTCGAGACAGCCAGAGAGAAACTCGCTACAGTAGATCAGGGCGACAGGAGGTCGCTTGTTTGGGGAATCCAGCCATGAAACACCCGCTCTGCCCGCTTTACCGTCTGGGTTGCGCCCTCTTCGCGGCGACCCTGCCCATGGCGTCACTCGCGGCCAGTAACAACCTTGACGATCAGGAGGAGGACTGGGCGCAAAAACGGGCCAATGCGGTGATCTCGCTGATGACTTTCAGCGTGGTGCCGGACATCACCGCCAGCAACCTGGACATCGGCAGCAGCACTGGCCAATCTTCTGCGCTCAACATGGGGCAACTGGGAGGCGGCGCAACCCTGAGCGAAGCCGTGCCCATCTATCTGGAGGGGGCGCTGGGCTACAGCCGCTACGACCCCCAGTTTGTGATAAGCAATGGTACCGAAAGTCGCACCATACCGACCAAGTGGAATAGCCTGACCGCCTCGGGCGGGATCGGCTGGGATGTCACCCTTCACAAAGATCCGCGTGGCGGCCACTGGGTGCTGCGCCCCATAGCCAACGTCTCGCTCGGTACCATGGCCAGTGACCTGCGGATCGGCAACTGGCTGCTGGATCGTACCAAGGGCTACTCGCTGGACTTTCTCGATGGGGGTCAGCTCAATATGTACGGGCTGGGTGGCTCGCTGATGCTCGATTACGAACTCTTTTCACCGGCCCAGGACATAGATGCCGAACTGCGCTACTCCTATCAGCACCTGCAGAGCTTTGGCGGCACCTCGACCAGCGTCCGTGGTCACGCCGAGGCGGAGAACCTCGGCCTCTATCTGCGCCGCCGCGCCCCGCTGTTCCACTGGACCCTGCTCGACAGACCGGTGCGCTATGTACTGGAGGGGGCTCATACCGCATATCTGGGGGAGCAACGGGGGTTGCTTGGCTTTGACTCCCTCAACTCCATCGGCGCCGGTCTGGAGCTGGACAGCAGCAAGTACGACATCATTGTCACCCGTACCCGGCTGGTTGCCCGCTACATGTTCAGCCACAACACCAGCGGTTATTCCATCGGGCTGGCCATGAGCTTCTAACCCGGGCTGCCAGAGGGCCACCCTCCGAGTCGCATCATGCAGCTATCACCGCCACCATAAAAAACGCCAGCCTTGCGGCTGGCGTTCTCATTCAAGTTGAAGTGACTTATTTCAGATCGAAACGGTCATTGTTCATCACCTTGACCCAGGCCTTGACGAAGTCTCGGACGAACTTCTCCTTGCCATCTTGCTGGGCATAGACCTCGGCGTAGGCACGCAGCACCGAGTTGGAGCCAAACACCAGATCAACCCGGGTAGCAGTCCACTTCACCGCACCGCTCTGGCGATCCACGATCTGGTAACTGTTGCGGCCAGTCGGCTGCCAGCTATAGGCCATGTCGGTCAGGTTGACGAAGAAGTCGTTGCTGAGCACACCGACCCGGTCGGTAAAGACGCCGTGGGCCGACCCGCCATGGTTGGTGCCAAGCACCCGCATACCGCCGACCAGCACAGTCATCTCGCGGGCGGTAAGCCCCAGCAACTGGGCACGGTCGAGCAGCATCTCCTCCGGCTGCACCTTGTAGTGCCCCTTCTGCCAGTTGCGGAAACCGTCGTGCACCGGCTCGAGGAAGGCGAACGACTCGGCATCGGTCTGTTCGGCGCTGGCATCGCCGCGGCCCGGCGCAAAGGGAACGACGATATCGACGCCGGCCAGCTTGGCCGCCTGCTCTACCGCTGCGCTACCGCCCAGCACAATCAGGTCGGCGATGCTGACCGGCTTGCTCAGGGTGGCCTGCAGGGCGATCAGGGCGTTGAGCACCTTCTCGAGGCGAGCGGGCTCGTTGCCTTCCCACTCTTTCATCGGCGCGAGGCGGATGCGAGCACCGTTGGCTCCGCCGCGATAATCGGAGCCGCGGAAGGTGCGGGCACTGTCCCATGCGGTGGCGATCAAATCGGCTGGCGCCACGCCGCAGGCCAGCAGTTTGGCCTTGATCTCACTCACCTCTTTGTCAGAGAGCTGGTAATCCACCGCCGGAACCGGATCCTGCCACACCATGACTTCGCTCGGCACTTCCGGCCCCAGATAGCGGCTGCGCGGCCCCATGTCGCGGTGAGTCAGCTTGAACCAGGCGCGGGCAAAGGCGTCGGAGAAGAGCGCCTGATCCGCGGCAAAGCGCTCGGAGATCTCCCGGTATACGGGGTCAAAGCGCAGCGCCATGTCCGCATCGGTCATGATGGGGTTGCAGCGGATGGAGGGGTCTTCCACGTCCACCGGACGATCTTCCTCCTTGATGGCGACGGGCTCCCACTGCCAGGCACCGGCCGGGCTCTTCTTGATCCACCAGTCGTGGCCCAGCAGCATCTTGAAGTAGCCGTTGTCCCAGCGGGTCGGGTTGCTGGTCCAGGCCCCTTCAAGGCCGCTGGTCACCGTATCACGACCGATGCCGCGGCTCTCGTGGTTGATCCAGCCCAGCCCCTGCTCGTGCACATCGGCCCCTTCGGGAGCGGGCCCCAGTTTGGCAGCGCTGCCGTTGCCGTGGGCCTTGCCGACGGTGTGGCCACCGGCGGTGAGGGCGACGGTCTCTTCGTCATTCATCCCCATGCGGGCAAAGGTAACGCGCATGTCGTGGGCGGTTTTCAGGGGATCCGGGTTGCCATCCACCCCTTCCGGGTTGACGTAAATCAGCCCCATCATCACCGCCGCCAGCGGGTTCTCCAGATCCCGTTCGCCGCTGTAACGGCTCCCTTCGCTGCCGCTCGGCGCCAGCCACTCCTTCTCGGAGCCCCAATAGACATCTTTTTCCGGATGCCAGATATCCTCGCGGCCACCGGCAAAGCCGAAGGTCTTGAGCCCCATGGATTCATAGGCGACATTGCCCGCCAGGATCATCAGGTCAGCCCAGGAGATCTTGTTGCCGTACTTCTGTTTGATCGGCCACAGCAGACGACGCGCCTTGTCGAGGTTGCCGTTGTCTGGCCAGCTGTTGAGAGGAGCGAAGCGCTGGTTGCCGGTGTTGGCACCGCCACGGCCGTCGTTAGCGCGATAGCTGCCGGCGGAGTGCCAGGCCATGCGGATCATCAGGCCGCCGTAGTGGCCCCAGTCGGCCGGCCACCAGGGCTGGCTGTCGGTCATCAGGGCATGGAGATCGGCCTTGAGGGCATCGTAATCGAGGCTGTTGAAGGCGTCGGCATAATCGAAAGCCTCATCCATCGGATTGGTCTTGCGGTCATGCTGATGCAGGATGTCGAGGTTGAGGGCATTGGGCCACCAGACTTGATGCTCCTGGCTGGCAGAGGTATTGGCACCGTGGGCAAAGGGGCACTGACCGGCCCCGCTAGCGTGTTTGTCCATCTTCAGATCCTCATTGTGGTCATAATGACGGCGAAACCCTTCGCTTCGCAGTTGAGACTAGCCTACCCCCCACCACCCACTTAAAAAACCGAATAAAAAAGTTCAATTCAATCTGGTTTTACGATTGAACTATCTCGTCACCGGGTAACAAACAGAACAATGCAGGCGCGGGCAGAGTAGTAGCGTCATAGATCACACAAGCTTGTTGAACCCACTGTTAACATGTGGCCATTGCACATCAGACGACAGCATTGAAATGGACTTCACACCTGTTATTGCGGTTCTGCTGGGCCAGCTCTGGTATCTGCTGCCCCTTCTGCTGATTGCCACCCTGATCAAAACGCCTAGGTTTAAGGGGATGGTTGGGGAGGCATTTATCAACTTGGGCATCCGGCTGTTTCTCGACCAGCGGGAGTACCACCTGCTCAAGGATGTTACGCTGCCTACCCCGCAGGGAACTACCCAGATCGACCATGTGCTCGTCTCGCGCTTCGGGCTATTTGTGATCGAGACCAAGAACATCAAGGGGTGGATATTTGGCAATCCAGCCCACAAGAGCTGGACCCAGCAGCTCTATCGCCACAGACATACCTTTCAAAATCCCCTGCGCCAAAACTATCTGCACCTGATGACGCTCAAATCCTTGCTGGGTCTTGCTGATCATCAGCTCCATTCGATTATCTATTTTATTGGCGACTGCACCTTTAAAACCCCCATGCCGGATAACGTGATGAACCGCGGGCTTATTCGCTATATCAAGAGTAAAACCACGCAGATGCTGACCCCCGCCGAAGTCACCAGAGTGATCGATACCATCCAGCGGGGACGACTGGCTGCCAATTGGCAGACCCATAAACAGCATGTGGCGCAGCTAAAGGCGCGCCACAACCAACCTGCCATTCCCTCTTCCCCAAGCAATAACGTCAGCATGGTAAAAGAGGAGCTCCCCATCCTTCATGACACGAGTCACGCCCAGCAGCGTTGCCCGAAATGCGGCAACTCCATGGTGCTTCGCACCGCACGTCGTGGCAGCAACAAGGGGGAACAGTTCTGGGGATGCAGCGCTTACCCGAAATGCCGGCAGATAATCACGCGGCAAGCTGAAGAGCGGTAAACATCGGAAACAACAAGGGCGGCCAATTGGCCGCCCTTGTTGTGTTTCTTAGCGAATGGTCGCCATCTGCCGCACGCAGCGCTGCTCCCTGTCATCCACCCGCTTGGCAAACCAGGCGGTGGTGAGGTTGCGGGTGATCTTGGGGCTTTTCAGCTGAATGCCCGGCAGGATGGCGCGGGGCAACCGCTTGCCCGCTTTCTGGTCTGCCAGCGTGAACACGCGATGATAGAGGTCGCTCTGGCCAAATTCGGCGGTATCGCCGAGTTTCAGGCTCTGATGGATCGCCTGCTGACTCATGTTGATCCGGCTGGCAATGGTATAGACCGCGAGTTCCGTCTTGCCCGGCAGGTCGGAGTCATAGCGGATCAGATCGCCATCCAGAGCCAGCGTGGTACCGCTCAAACGGCTGACGGCGGCCTGAAAAGCGGCGTTGCGACTGGCATACCAACCGGCGTTGAAGTCGGCGAAACGGTAGAGGGTATCGGGGTACTCCGCCTCATAGCCGAAGATATGTTTGGTACCAAACCAGATACCACCGCGACGGGTAAAGACTTCGTGGCGGATGGACTCCTTGACCGGATAGGGGTAACCGCGGGTATTGGCCTCGGCAAAGGCGATGCTCACCTGCATCGGGCCGCCGGTATGCACCGGGTTCATGTTGCCAAACAGGGTCTTGCCCATCGGCAGCATGCTGATCATGTCCTCGAAAATTTCGCTCATCTCCCGCTCGGTGCGAAGCGCATCGATGCGCTCGGCATAGCTCTTGCCGGTCGGCGAGTTGATGGAGAGCGCGGCCCGCACCATAAACTCGGGGATCAGCAGCTTGGCCGCCCGCGAGTTGATCTCCTTCCAGGCGATCTTGCCAAGGCCCGGCACCACGGGGTCGGCCTGATAGGTCGCCTCCTGCTCCGCTACCGCCAGCACGGTACAGACGTTGTGATCGTTGACTGTCACCCCCTGGGTAGTGAGCGCCGTCACCACATCGTTGGCCCACCCCTGCTTGTCGACCACATGGCGAGGCAGAAACCTCACGATGCGGCTCTTCATGTCCGCCGGCTTGCGCGGCTGCATGGCTGGCAGGGTCGCCTTTTTGGCGGGCACTGTCGCGCCAGTTGTGTCGCCAGGCGCCGGGACAGAAGCGGGATCGCTGGCACAACCGGCCAGCAGCAAGGGGAGCAGCAGCGCCAGCGTACGCATGGCGGGGGAAATAGAAAAGAGAGAGAGCGTCATCGGATATCCGGTACTGAGGCTGGAGGCAAACCCGCCCGGCGGCGGGCGCACACATGATGGCTCATTGTAGAGAATTGATCCACAAGGCTAAAGTCCCATCGCCTCGCCCCTTCCTCGGACCAGACAGGGGTTGCCGCAACAGGAGCGCCCCCATATATGACCAGATAACAGGTATGACCCGACAACAGCTATGGGCTTTTATCGAGAGTTGTTTACATTTAGAATGCCGCCGCCAGGATGCTCACGGTATGGACCCTATGGATACGCTCGCCCATCTCTTTGCTTACGTGCAGCAGTGGCTGCTCACTCCGATCTGGCACTGCCTGACCGGACTGCTTGATTTCAACGGGCGGCTTGGGCTCCCCTTCCTGCTGATATCCGGTCTTATTGCCTACCTCCTCTACCGTGTGCACCGGCACCAACAAGGCACCGCAGCAGGCAGTTTCGCCGGTTTTCTCGGCGGCCGAGCCATCTGGCTGCATCCCTCCGCCCTGCTCGATTATCAGTATTATCTGGTACGTGCCCTGCTCCATGTGGCCCTGATCGTGCCGATCCTGACTCTGCTCAACCCCTGGCTTTTGCAGGCAACGGATATTACCTCCGCGCTCACCCGCCTGTGGGGTGAACGTCCCCGTCTGGCCGAGGCGAGCTGGCTGATGATGCTTTACGGCCTCGGGGTATTTCTGGTCAGCGATTTCGTCCACTACTGGCTGCACCGTGTCTTTCACAGCCGCTGGCTGTGGGAGTTTCACAAGGTGCACCACAGTGCCACAGTGCTGGTGCCGCCGACCGCCAGCCGCATTCATCTGGTGGAGAAGCTCGCTGAAAACCTGCTCAAGGGGAGCGCGCTCGCCCTCTACTCCGGTGCTTTCTACTGGCTGTGCGGCGGCTCCGTGCGCCCCTACACCCTGTTTGGGGTGGGCTATCTGGTGCTGATCTTCAACTCGCTGGCCGCCAATTTGCGCCATAGCCATATCTGGCTGTCGTTTGGCCCGCGGCTGGAGCATATCTTCAACAGCCCGGCCCAGCATCAGATCCACCACAGCCGGAATCCCCGCCACTTCAACCACAACTTCGGGATCAACCTGTCGCTGTGGGATTGGTGGTTCGGCACTCTTTACGTCACCAACCACCAGCCTGAGTCCCTTACCTTCGGGGTCGGCCCGAAAGACAATGTGCGCTACAGTCGCCTGGGCGCGCTGATCCTGCGCCCCTTTCTGGTCACGGCCCGCAAGCTGTGGCATGCCCTGCCCCATCCACGCAGTCGCAAGCCGCAGCCTGATTTACGGTAGCCCCGCTCTTCCCCCCATGAATTTGGCCCCCGTAGCGCCAAACCCGTCGCTATAAAAAAGCCCCCGCCATTGCTGGTGGGGGCTTGTCATCTATGCGGAGCGAGCATGGCTCGCTTGCAAAGTATTAGCGGTTGTTCACCCGCTCGTGTAGCTCCTGCACCGAGTTGACGTTGGCGGTGGCATCCACACTGATGGCCATGCAGGTGGCAAACGCCTCGTTCATGGTGGTGGTATACGCCACTTTGTTTTGCAAGGCGGCGCGACGCAGCTGCTTGGAGTCCTGGATCGCCACCCGCCCTTCGGCGGTGTTGACGATGTAGGTGTACTCGCCATTCTTGATGCGGTCGAGAATGTGCGGGCGACCTTCGTGCACCTTGTTGACCAGACGCGGGTTGATGCTCGCCTCACCCAGCGCGACGGCGGTGCCGTGAGTGGCATCCAGCTCGTAGCCCAGCTCCAGCAGCTTGGCAGCCAAGTCGACCACCTGTGCCTTGTCGCTGTGACGCACTGACAAGAGGGCACGACCCTCTTTTGGTACGGCGTGGTTGGCACCCAGCTGCGCCTTGGCATAGGCCTCGGCAAAGCTGCTGCCCACCCCCATAACCTCACCGGTAGAGCGCATCTCTGGTCCCAGCAGCGGGTCAACTCCCGGGAACTTGGCGAACGGCAGTACTACTTCTTTCACCGAGTAGTAGGGCGGGATGATCTCTTTGGTGAAGCCCTGTTCTTGCAGCGACTGACCGGCCATCACACGAGCGGCAATCTTGGCCAGCGGGGCGCCGGTCGCCTTGGAGACGAACGGCACGGTACGGGCGGCACGCGGGTTCACCTCGATGAGGTAGATGTCATCACCCTTGACCGCGAACTGCACGTTCATCAGGCCGATAACGCCGAGCTCCAGCGCCAGCTTGCGCACCTGCTCGCGGATCTCGTCCTGAATCTTCTTGGACAAGGTATAGGGAGGCAGGGAGCAACCGGAGTCACCGGAGTGGATACCGGCCTGTTCGATGTGCTCCATGATGCCGCCGATGACCACATCGGTGCCGTCGCAGATGGCATCCACGTCCAGCTCGGTCGCATCGTCCAGGAAGCGGTCCAGCAGTACAGGCGATTCGTTGGAGACGCTCACCGCCTCGGCGAAGTAGCGACGCAGATCCTGCTCGTCATAGACGATTTCCATGGCGCGGCCACCCAGCACGTAGGAGGGGCGAACCACCAGCGGGTAGGTGATACGCTCGGCCAGCAGCACGGCCTGCTCCAGCGCGGTGACTGTGCCGTTTTCCGGCTGCTTGAGGCCGAGGCGCTCGACAGCAGACTGGAAGCGCTCGCGGTCTTCGGCGCGGTCGATGGCATCCGGGCTGGTACCGATAATCGGTACGCCGTTGGCTTCCAGTGCACGGGCCAGTTTCAGCGGGGTCTGGCCACCGTACTGGACAATCACGCCCTTGGGTTTTTCGATGCGCACGATTTCCAGCACGTCTTCCAGGGTCACCGGCTCGAAGTAGAGACGATCCGAGGTGTCATAATCGGTGGAGACGGTTTCCGGGTTGCAGTTGACCATGATGGTCTCGTAACCGTCTTCGCGCAGGGCCAGCGCCGCGTGCACGCAGCAGTAGTCAAACTCGATACCCTGACCGATGCGGTTCGGGCCGCCGCCGATGATCATGATCTTGTCGCGGTTGCTCGGGGCCGCTTCGCACTCCTCGTCATAGCTGGAGTACATGTAGGCGGTGTTGGTGGCGAACTCGGCGGCGCAGGTATCGACCCGCTTGTAGACCGGGAAGATGTTGTGGCGGGCGCGCAGTTTGCGCACTTCCCCTTCGGCCACACCGAGGATCTTGGCCAGACGGGCATCGGCAAAGCCTTTGCGCTTGAGGGCACGCAGGAAGTCGGCATCGAGACCGGCCATGCCGCGCTCTTTCACCTCTTCTTCCAGTTTCACCAGGTCTTCAATCTGTACCAGGAACCAGGGGTCAATCTTGGTCAGCTTGAAGATGCCATCCATGGAGAGACCTGCGCGGAACGCATCGGCGATGTAGAAGATACGGTCACTACCAGCGTCCTGCAGCTCGTGACGGATGCGGGTCAGGGAGTCCGGGGCATTGAGGTCAACCATGGGGTCGAAGCCAGTTTTGCCAGTTTCGAGGCTGCGCAGCGCCTTGTGCAGGGACTCCTGGAAGTTGCGGCCGATGGCCATCACTTCACCGACCGACTTCATCTGGGTCGTCAGACGATCGTTGGCACCGGCGAATTTTTCAAAGTTGAAGCGCGGCACCTTGGTGACCACGTAGTCGATGGCTGGCTCGAAGGAGGCCGGAGTGCGACCGCCTGTGATGTCGTTCATCAGCTCGTCGAGGGTGTAACCGATGGCGAGCTTGGCGGCGATCTTGGCGATGGGGAAACCCGTTGCCTTGGAGGCCAGCGCGGAGGAGCGTGACACCCGCGGGTTCATCTCGATGATGACCATGCGGCCATCTTTCGGGTTGATACCGAACTGGACGTTGGAGCCGCCGGTCTCGACGCCGATCTCGCGCAGCACCGCCATGGAGGCGTTGCGCATCAGCTGGTACTCCTTGTCGGTCAGCGTCTGGGCTGGCGCGACCGTGATGGAGTCACCGGTGTGGATACCCATGGGGTCGAAGTTTTCGATGGCGCAGACGATGATGCAGTTGTCGTTGCGATCCCGCACCACTTCCATCTCGTACTCTTTCCAGCCGATCAGCGACTCATCGATGAGCAGCTCTTTGGTCGGCGACAAGTCCAGACCGCGCTCGCAGATCTCGACGAACTCTTCGGTGTTGTAGGCGATGCCGCCACCGGAGCCGCCCATGGTAAAGGAGGGACGGATGATGCAGGGGAAGCCGACCATCTGCTGCACGCCCCACGCCTCTTCCATGTTGTGGGCGATGCCGGCGCGCGGGCACTCGAGGCCAATGCTGCGCATCGCCTTGTCAAAACGGGAGCGGTCTTCGGCCTTGTCGATGGCGTCGGCAGTGGCACCGATCATCTCGACACCGAACTCGGCCAGCACGCCGTGCTTCTCCAGCGCCAGTGCGCAGTTAAGCGCAGTCTGGCCGCCCATGGTGGGCAGGATGGCGTCCGGGCGCTCTTTCTTGATGATTTCGCGCACTACTTCCCAGGTGATGGGCTCGATGTAGGTAGCGTCCGCCATCTCCGGGTCGGTCATGATGGTGGCCGGATTGGAGTTGACCAGAATGACGCGGTAGCCCTCCTCGCGCAGGGCTTTGCACGCCTGGGCGCCGGAGTAGTCAAATTCGCAGGCTTGGCCGATGACGATGGGGCCGGCGCCGAGGATCAGGATGCTCTGAAGGTCATTACGTTTTGGCATGAAACTCTTTCCTCTATTTCTTAGGCGCGATACTGCTTAATCAATTCAATAAAGTGGTCAAAAAGACCGGCACAATCGTGCGGGCCCGGGCTCGCTTCGGGGTGACCCTGGAAGCTGAAGGCCGGACGGTCGGTGCGATGGATGCCTTGCAGGGAGCCATCGAACAGGGAGACGTGGGTGGCGCGCAGGCAATCCGGCAGGCTGTTCTCGTCTACCGCAAAGCCGTGGTTCTGGGCGGTGATCATGACGGTGTTGTCATCAAGGCTCTTCACCGGATGGTTGGCGCCGTGGTGGCCAAACTTCATCTTGACGGTCTTGGCACCGGAGGCCAGACCCAGCAGCTGGTGACCCAGACAGATGCCGAACACCGGCGTGTTGGTATTAAGGAAAGCCTTGATGGCCTCGATGGCGTAGTCGCACGGCTCGGGGTCGCCGGGGCCGTTGGAGAGGAAGATGCCATCCGGGTTCATCGCCAGTACCTCGGCGGCTGGGGTCTTGGCCGGTACCACGGTCAGGCGGCAGCCGCGGTCAACCAGCATCCGCAGGATGTTGCGCTTGACGCCAAAGTCATAGGCTACCACGTGATATTTCAGCTGGTCGGCATCCGGGGTGACATGCCCCTTGCCAAGCTGCCAGCTCCCGGTCGTCCAGTTGTACGCCTCACCAACCGTCACCTCTTTGGCCAAGTCCATCCCCTTCAGACCGGGGAAGGCGCGGGCCTGTTCGAGGGCATAGGCTTCATCGACCTGTTTGCCTGCCAGAATGCAGCCAGCCTGAGCGCCTTTCTCGCGCAGGATGCGGGTCAGTTTACGGGTGTCGATGTCGGCGATGCCAACGATGTTGTGAGACTTGAGGTATTCGGAGAGGGATTGCTGATTGCGGAAATTGGAGGCAAGTATCGGAAGGTCCCGGATGATCAATCCCTGAGCATGGATCTGACTGGACTCTTCATCTTCGCTGTTGGTGCCGGTGTTGCCTATATGGGGGTAAGTGAGGGTGACTATCTGACGGGAATAAGAGGGATCGGTGAGGATTTCCTGATAGCCCGTCATCGACGTATTGAAAACCACTTCACCAACGGAACATCCCTCGGCGCCTATCGACACGCCTTTGAACACAGTTCCATCTTCCAGCACTAGCAATGCAGTGTGATTCAAGACAACCTCCAGTTATTTAGCTTTAAATTCAGCAATTTACCTGGGTGTTGCGGGCTCGGTTCCGGTCTTGGACAGGACTCGAACCCGGCAGATTTCTGGCAAATTGGGCGCATTCTACTTAAAAAAAGTGGCATTTCAACGTCTTTTCTCAGATGAAATGCATCTAAATTCAATAAAAAAGCAACATTACCCATTATCTATGCACTCAACCGCTTTGCAACCCCCTCCTGTGAAAGAAAAGAAAAAACCACCATCAAAAGATGACACCAAGTCAGCAATAGCAACAAAAACAAACAAAAAAACCAATTAAAACAATGGCTTTTACTTTTACAAACAAAACATTAATGACAAATTTAACGCTTTTATGGTGACAAGAGTGAACATGAAAAATGGAAAACGTTTTTCTACGTTTGAATTTTTAGTCTTTTCCGATCGGTGTAAAAAAATGGCTTTATCCGCCATAAAGATGCTCAAATCTGTTACCTGGTGATGACATTCACGAAGGGAAAATCTGGTGGATAACACAATAGTGTGATTTATAAGGCATTCAGATAAAAATTGCAGGCAGCGTGTCTTTTTACACAAACTCTGGCTGACTGACAGCAAAAACCCCGGCAAGCCGGGGTTTTTCACTGGGTAGCAGTAGTACGAAAGTGCCGCTCAGAGGCATCACTTGAGATTGAGCACATCCTGCATGTCATAAAGACCGGCACCCTGCTGACCAAGCCACTTGCCCGCCCGCACAGCACCGTTGGCGAAAGTCAGGCGACTTGAAGCTTTGTGGCTGATCTCCACCCGCTCGCCGATATCGGCAAACATGACGGTATGCTCCCCCACCAGATCGCCGGCGCGAATGGTGGCAAAGCCGATAGTGTTGCGATCCCGCTCGCCAGTGATCCCCTCGCGACCATAGACGGCGCACTCCTTGAGATCCCGACCCAGGGTTTTGGCGACCACTTCCCCCATGGAGAGCGCGGTACCGGATGGCGCATCCACCTTGTGGCGATGGTGGCCCTCGATGATCTCGATGTCGGTGTAATCCCCCATCACCTTGGCGGCCTGCTCCAGCAGCTTGAACACCAGGTTGACCCCGACCGAGTAGTTGGAGGCGAACACGATACCGATCTGCTTGCCAGCCTCTTTCAGAGCAGCCTTGCCTGCATCGTCAAAACCGGTGGTGCCAATCACCATCTGCTTGTGGTGGGCCAGCGCAAAGGCCAGATTGGCCAGGGTCACCTCGGGGCGGGTAAAGTCGATGATAAGATCAAACTCATCGCGCACCTTGTCCAGACTATCGCTGATGGCCACACCCAGATGGCCCAGCCCATTGAGCTCACCGGCATCAAGGCCGATCACCGCCGAACCCGGCCGCTCCAGCGCGGCACCGACCACTACGCCATCGGTGTTGGTGATGGCCTCCAGCAGCACCTTGCCCATACGACCATTACAGCCCATCACGGCCACACGGATCGGATTGTCCATCTCCACCCTCTCATCTCTTTTAATTATGGAAAGAGACCGTTTTACCAGCCCGCGCCCGCTTTGAAAAGCTCACTCTGCGCCACCACACCACCTCGACATATAAACGGAAATATTGGATAAATCAGAATATTTGACGGATTTAATCACAAAGACAAAATCACCAAACAAAAACACCTATCCGTCTGGACGTCTATCTTGACCTTAAGGGATTGACTCACTACTGTGGGCCCCCCAATGCGGCAGGACGCCCGCCCTGTTTTTCCCCTATCCCTATCCGATACAGGCACAAAGCAGTTCATGACAGGAGGTCATTGTTCAATTTCAGAGGAACACATGATCCAGACTCAACCCAGTGCCAGGGCCTTGCTGCCACTTCTGGTTTTTCTCGCACTCTTTATCGGTACCGGTACCTGGCTGACCCTGCAGGGGGTCGAATTCGCCTTCTATCAGCTGCCCGCTCCGGTTGCTGCCTTGCCCGCGGTGATGCTGGCCCTGCTGCTTGGCAAAGAGAGCTTCAACAGCAATCTGGAGACCTTCTTCAAGGGGGTCGGCCACAGCAATATCATGGCGATGTGCCTTATCTATCTGCTGGCGGGCGCCTTTGCCAGCGTGGCCAAGGCCACCGGCGGCGTTGATGCCACCGTGGCGCTGGGTCTCTCCCTCATTCCCGGCTGGGCGCTGTTGCCCGGACTGTTCCTCATCTCTGCCTTTATTGCTACCGCCATGGGCACCTCCATGGGCACCATAGGTGCAGTGGCGCCGGTGGCCCTCGGTGTGGCACAGGCTGCCGGTATCGATCCGGTGCTGATGGCAGGTACCATTCTCTCCGGCGCCATGTTTGGCGATAACCTCTCCATCATCTCCGACACCACCATAGCAGCAACCCGCAGTCAGGGGTGCGAGATGAAGGACAAGTTCCGCGAGAACTTCAAGATTGCGGCCCCTGCCGCCATCGCGGTGATCCTGCTCTATCTGACCCTGGGCTCAGTGGGTGAATCCCCTGCCAGCGGCAGCGCCATAGAGCTGTTCAAGGTGATGCCTTATCTGCTGATCCTGGGGCTGGCGCTCGCCGGAGTGAATGTGTTTGTGGTGCTGGGGATCGGTATTCTGGCCGCCGGAGTGGTGGGCATGATCAACGGCTACGCCATCGGTCAGTTCAGCAAGGATATCTATCAGGGCTTTACCGGCATGCAGGAGATCTTCCTGCTCTCCATGCTGATCGGCGGTCTCGGCGCCCTGATGGAACGTCAGGGTGGTCTGGCCTGGATAAGCGATCGCATCAGCGCCCTGATTGCCCGTTTCACTCGCGAGCACAATGGTGAACAGAACGAGAAAGCGGCCGAGCTCGGCATCGCCGGGGTGGTGAGCCTCACCAACCTCTGCACTGCCAACAATACCGTCGCCATTATCGTTGCGAGCAAGGTGGCCCGGGATCTGGCCGAACACCACGGTGTCACCCCGCGCCGCGCCGCCTCCATGCTCGATATTTTCTCCTGCGTGGTACAGGGTCTGATCCCCTGGGGCGCACAGGCGCTGCTGCTGGGATCCATCTTCGCCCTGTCGCCGTTGGCGGTGGTGAGCATGAGTTTCTACCCGATGGCACTCGCGGTAGCGGCACTCATTGCAGTGTTTGTGAAGCACCAGATGCGCGGCAAGGCTGACAAGTAACTGACCAGACGCTGGCGCGCCGACATGCCATCAACAGGGGCCACACCCTGGCCCTTGTTGACTCACTATCGGATCCGCCAGCATTTATCCCACCGTCCCGGGCGGGGTTCCCCTTCCCCCCTTAACGTCAAGAGTGAATGTGCTAAGGTAGAGCGCGTTCAAGCCATCGATGCGCAGCTATACCAGAGGTTCCCCATGCATGAGTCCCAACCCGAACGTCAATCCCTGCGCCAACTGGTTCGTCAACGCCGCAAAAATCTGAGTCCGGCCGAGCAGCAATTGGCGGCCCAACAGCTGCTGGCCCAGTTCAAGCAACACCCCGAGATCCTCGCCGCCAAACGCATTGCCCTCTATCTGGCCAATGACGGGGAGATCAATCCATTGCCCACCATCCATTGGCTGTGGGCCCAGCACAAAGAGGTCTACCTGCCGGTGCTCCACCCCTTTACCCCGGGTCACCTGCTCTTTTTGCGCTATACCGCCACCAGCCCCATGGTACGCAACCGCTACGGCATCGAAGAGCCGGAGCTGGATATCCTGCAGGTGGTGCCCCACAGCACGCTCGATCTTATCTGCACCCCGCTGGTCGCCTTCGATGCCCAGGGCAATCGTCTTGGCATGGGGGGCGGCTACTACGATCGCACTCTCGCCATCTGGCATGAGCACAAGCTGGGCCCCAAGCCGCTCGGCATTGCCCACGACTGCCAGCAGGTGGATGCGGTCCCGCAAGAGGAGTGGGATGTGCCGCTGCCCCAGATCATCACCCCGAGCCACTGCTGGCGCTTTGAATAAGCTGTTTTTGGCAGGCAGCCCCTGCTTTGTGCGCGCAAACGCAGAATAAACAGGCAAACGATTTACAAAGTCCCTCTTTTTGCCCCGGAACGTGAGCAACAAGGTCGCGACGGGGTACCGGGTTGGATATAATGCGCCCGCTTTTTTCTTAAGGAACGATCATGACTCAAGATGAAATGAAGAAGGCGGCCGGTTGGGCTGCGCTCAAGTATGTGGTTCCCGGCACCATCGTCGGGGTGGGCACCGGCTCTACCGTCAACCACTTTATCGACGCGCTGGCGACCATGAAGGACGAGATCAAGGGGGCGGTATCCAGCTCCGTGGCCTCTACCGAGCGCCTCAAGGGCTTCGGCATCACCGTATATGATCTCAACGAGATCGACGCCCTCTCCGTCTATGTGGATGGCGCCGACGAGATCAACGCAACCCGCGACATGATCAAGGGCGGTGGCGCAGCCCTGACCCGCGAGAAGATTGTTGCCGCCGTCGCTGACAAGTTCATCTGCATCATCGACAACACCAAGACCGTCGACGTGCTGGGCCAGTTCCCGCTGCCGGTGGAAGTGATCCCGATGGCCCGCGAATACGTGGCCCGCGAAATTCGCAAACTGGGTGGCAACCCGGTGTGGCGTGAAGGCGTGGTCACCGACAACGGCAACCACATTCTGGATGTGAAAGGCATGGCCATTACCGACGCCAAGGCGCTGGAAGTACGACTGAACGCCATTGTTGGTGTGGTCACCAACGGCCTGTTCGCCGCGCGCGGCGCCGATGTTGTCCTGATCGGTACGCCGGACGGCGTGATTACCCAGTAATCCCGACACCGGTAGCACAGTGCAGCGGCATCCTCCCTCCCTCGCCAGCGCCACTCTGCAACCTCTGACGCAGCAGCGGCGTTGATTGAGCCCCGGGATGGGATATGACCCAAACATTGCACTGTGAATAAATGACGGCGCCTGATGGCGCCGTTTTTATTTATCCCTCAACAAGTTGCATACGGATGTTTACAACATTCGTTGATAACTTCAAAGAATTTGACTTTCGTCACAAATATTCCCTCTCCCAAACGTTTTTGCTACTTTACGGTTTTCTTCGCACACCAAATCTGCACTTACGTTTGCACATACAGAGGGATCGTCATGACTGCCAAGTTTTCGTTGGACAAGGATAAAATCAAGGTTCTGCTGCTGGAGGGGGTTCACCCCAACACCGTAGAGACCTTTCGTGCCGCAGGTTACACCAGTGTGGAGTATCTCAAGACCTCGCTCTCCGAAGAGGAGCTGATCGAGCAGATCCGCGACGTCCATTTCATCGGGCTGCGCTCCCGCACCCAGATCACCGAGAAAGTCCTCGACGCCGCCAACAAGCTGGTCGCCATCGGCTGCTTCTGCATCGGTACCAACCAGGTCGAGCTGGAAGCGGCCCAGATCCGCGGTATTCCGGTCTTCAACGCCCCCTTCTCCAACACCCGTTCGGTCGCCGAGCTGGTACTGGGCGAGATCCTGCTGCTGCTGCGCGGCATCCCCGAGAAGAATGCCAAGTGCCATCGCGGCGTGTGGGAAAAACTGGCCAACCGCTCGGTGGAAGCGCGCGGCAAGAAGCTTGGCATCATCGGCTACGGCCACATCGGTACCCAGCTTGGCATCATCGCCGAGAGCATCGGCATGAAAGTTTATTACTACGATATCGAGAACAAGCTCTCGCTGGGTAACGCCATTCAAGTGCCGAGCATGGTCGAGCTGCTCAATATGTCTGACGTCATCAGCCTGCACGTGCCGGAGACCGCCTCCACCAAGAACATGATCGGTGCCGAGCAACTGCGGATGATGAAACCGGGCGCCATCTTCATCAACGCCGCCCGCGGTACTGTGGTGGATATCGATGCGCTGGCTGACGTCATCAAAAGCGGCCATATTGCCGGCGCCGCCATCGACGTCTTCCCGGTCGAGCCCAAGTCCAATGAGGAAGAGTTCCAAAGCCCGCTGCGTGGGCTGGAGAACGTCATCCTGACCCCGCACATCGGTGGCACCACCCATGAGGCGCAGGAGAACATCGGGCTGGAAGTAGCCAACAAGCTGGTCAAATACTCCGACAACGGCTCCACCCTCTCCGCCGTCAACTTCCCGGAAGTGTCGCTGCCGGGCCACAAGGGCTCCAGCCGCCTGCTGCACATTCACCGCAACCAGCCGGGCGTGATGAACCAGATCAACCAGATCTTCGCCGAAGAGGGGATCAACATCGCCGGTCAATACCTGCAGACCAGCAGCCATATCGGTTACGTGGTGATCGACGTGGAGACCGAGCACAGCGAGAAGGCGCTCGCCAAACTCAAGGAGATCAACGGCACCATCCGCGCCCGCATCCTCCACTGATAGACCCTTATCTGCGCAGCAAAAAGCCCGTCGTGATGACGGGCTTTTTTATGAAGCAGTGTCCCGTCCTGAATATGGTTTACACCTTTCCCCCCAATAAATGGAGAACCCGATGGGACAAGGTGTGAAACGGACA